>NZ_LDRK01000149.1 GCF_001477055.1 Leucobacter chromiiresistens | reverse complement strand
CGGGGGCGGGGCGCCGGCGCGGATGCCCGGGAATCGGGGCTCCCCTCGGCGCCTGCGGCCGATCCCCCGCCCGCCGCGATCGACCCCGAGCCGAGGCCGTCGCACGAGCTCATCGCCGACAGCTTCTCGCACTACTTCCACCGCGGGCGCGCGCCGATGGCGCAGACGGACGCCGCCGATCCCGCGTCCGCCCCCATCTCGGTGCGCACGCGCGTCGCCGATCGTCTGCGCGCCCGCAGCGCGAACGGCGCGCCCCGGTCGCGGGTGCACCGCATCCGCGGCACGCGCACCCCCGACAACCGCACCCGCGTCGTCGAGCTCACCATGCCAGTGCAGGCGGTGCTCGCGCTCGCCCGAGCCGAGCAGGCCTCGCTCACCATGTACCTGACGGCCCTCTTCTTCCGGGCGCTCCGAGAATCGATCGGCCCCCTCGGCCGCGCCGACACCCTCGCCGCCTCCATCCCCATCAACCTGCGGCAGTTCTTCCCGTCGGCCTCCGCGCGCAACTTCTTCGCCACCGTGCGCGTGCAGCACACCTTCTCCGCCGACGGCACCGGAGACGACCTCGGCTCCATCTGCCGCGACCTCGAGGCGCAGTTCCGACCCAAGGCCGCGCCCCAGGCCCTCGAACGCAAGCTGCGCCGACTCATCCGCTTCGAACGGACGCCGCTGCTGCGCGTGCTCCCCCGCGTGCTGAAGGACGCGATCCTCCGCCTCATCAACTGGGGCAACAACCGGGGGCTGAGCGTCGCCGTATCTAACCTGGGCCGCGTCGTGCTGCCGGAGCCGGCGGAGTCGCGGGTGGGCCGCCTGCTCTTCCACGTCTCCGCCGTGCGACCGCAGTTCTGCGCCATGTCGCACGCCGGGCAGCTGACCGTCTGCTTCACCTCGCCCTTCGTCGAGACCGACCACGTGCGGGCGTTCGCGCGCATGCTCACCGCCAGCGGCGTCGACGTCACCGTCGCGGCGGCGCGCGTCACGGCCGACGAGCTCGCCGCCGAACTCGACACCGGCCGCTCCGCCGGGCCCGTGCGCGGTCGGGGCGGGGGCGCCGATCTCGGGAGCCGCGGCGCCGGCGATGCGGATCCGGGGGCCCGAGACACCGGCCCGGGGGCGCCCGCATGAGCCGCTGCGCCGCCTGCTCCGTCACCGTCGAGGGCGCCTGGACCACCTGCCCGCTCTGCACGGCCCCCCTGACCGGCGCCCCCGCCCCGAC
>NZ_LDRK01000148.1 GCF_001477055.1 Leucobacter chromiiresistens | reverse complement strand
CCCAAGTGACCCCGCTCCGCCCGGGAGCGGAGCGGGGTCACTTGGGGAGGGTGTCGCCCCCGTCACGGAGCACGACACCCTCCCGAAGTGACCCCGCTGGCGGAGCCAGGCAGCCAGCTTCGGGAGGGCTCCAGTCGGCGCCCCCGACGTGCGGCGGGCCACCGGCGGACCCGACGGAACCGACGGATTCGGCGGATTCGGCGGATCAGGCGGACTCGGCGGATCAGGCGGATTCGGCGGCCGCGATCGCGGCGAGCAGGCGTGCACGCTCCTTGTCGATCCACTGCCGGTCGGAGTATGCGGCGGCGAAGGTCTCGGCGAACTCCACCGGGTCGTCGCCGATGATGCCCCGCACCGTCGCCCCGTCGAGCGCCGCGCGCTCCCAGAGGTCGGCGTGATCCGTCACCATCGCGGCGAGCACCGCGCCGTCGCTGACGATGCCGTAATACATGAAGTAGCGCTGCAGCGCTCGCGCGACCTCTCGGTAGGGCGCGGGCAGCGCGTCGATGCGCGCGATCGCGGCCTTGTACTGCTTCTTGTCATCGAGGGAGCCCGTGAGCGTCTCGATCCATTTCGCGGTCATGCGTGATCTCCATTCGTGAGGTGCGGGTTCGTGGTGCGGACGCCCGGGCTCCGGGCCCCTGCGGGGCGCAGGGCGTCGATGTGGACGGCGAGGAAATCCCAGGACTCCCAGAAGCCCGACAGCCGTTCTCGGCCGGAAGCATCGAGCGAGTACACCTTGCGGGGCGGCCCCTTCTCGGAGGGAACCCTCTCGACCGAGACGTACCCCTTCTGCTCGATGCGGACGAGCAGGGCGTAGATCGTGCCCTCGGCGATGTCGGCGAAGCCGCGCTCCCGCAGCGAGGCCGTGATCTCGTAGCCGTAGGCCGAGCGCTCGGCGAGGATGGCGAGCACGATCCCTTCGAGCGTGCCCTTCAGCATCTCCGTCATCTGCGTCGCCATGCGGTGCCCTCCCTACTCTGCGTCACTCACTACTCGGAGAAAGTAACACTAGGTACCGCTACTTAGCAACACCGAATAGTGCCCTGTGCGCCCCCTCCGCCGCTCCACCTGCGGGGTCACTTCAGGAGGGTGTCGCCGCCGTCACGGAGCTCGACACCCTCC
>NZ_LDRK01000147.1 GCF_001477055.1 Leucobacter chromiiresistens | reverse complement strand
GACGACGTGCACGTCGTCGATCGACCGATGCTCAAGCGCGCCATCGCGGGCACCGTGGTCGGCAACCTCATGGAGTGGTACGACATCGGCATCTACGGCTACCTCGCCGTCATCATCGGCCGCGTCTTCCTCCCCGACGCGTCGGACGGCGCGCAGGCGCTCTTCTCGCTCGGCGTGTTCGCCGTCACGTTCGTGGCCCGGCCGCTCGGCGGGATCGTGCTCGGCCAGCTCGGCGACCGCATGGGCCGGCAGAAGGTGCTCGCCTTCACCCTGATCATGATGGCGGCCGCGACCTTCTTGATCGGCGTGCTGCCCGACTTCTCGGTGATCGGCGTCTTCGCGCCCATCCTGCTCATCGTGCTGAAGCTCGCGCAGGGGTTCTCGACCGGCGGCGAGTACGCCGGGGCGACCACCTTCATCACCGAGTACGCGCCCGATCGCAAGCGCGGCTTCTACGCGTCGCTGCTCGACATGGGCTCGTACCTGGGCTTCGCCATGGGCGCCGCGTTCGTGTCGATCCTGCAGCTGACGCTCTCCGAAGAGGCGATGGAGGGCTTCGCGTGGCGCATCCCCTTCCTGGTCGCACTGCCCCTCGGACTCATCGCGATCTACTTCCGCCTCAAGATCGAGGACACGCCCGCGTTCCAGGAGGCCCGCGATGCCGCGGAGCGCGCCACCGAGGAGGCCGAGTCGTCGGCTGAGGCGCCGAAGGGCGTGATCGCGCTCGTACGGGCCTACTGGCGCGAGCTGCTCACCGCGTTCGTGCTCGTCGCGGCAGCGAACACCGTCGGCTACGCGCTCACCTCGTACATGCCGACCTACCTCACGCAGACGCTCGGCTACGACCCGGTGCACGGCAATCTGCTCACCCTGCCGGTGCTCGTCGGCATGGCGGCCTGCATCCCCCTCACGGGCAGGCTCTCCGACCGCATCGGGCGCCGCAAGGTGCTCTTCATCGGCTCGATCACCGCGATCGTGCTCTCCATTCCGGCGTTCCTCTTCATGATGCACGGCGAGATCTGGTCGACGCTGCTGGGCCTCGCCCTGCTCGCCGTGCCCGTGACGTTCTACGTCGCGAACCTCGCGTCGTCGCTGCCGGCCCTCTTCCCGACCTCGTCGCGGTACGGCGGCATGGGCATCTCCTACAACCTCTCCGTCGCGCTCTTCGCGGGCACCGCGCCCGTGATCATGGAGTCGCTCGTGCAGGCGAGCGGCTCATCGCTCGCCCCCGCGTTCTACGTCATCGGCACGTCCGTCGCGGGCTTCATCGCGATCGTGCTGCTGAAGGAGTCGGCGCGGCGGCCGCTGCCCGGTGCGATGCCGAGCGTCGAGACCGAGGCGGAGGCGGAGGCGCTCGTCGAGACGCAGGACACGAACCCCGATCTCGACCTCGACGAGCTGTTCCCCGAGCGCACGCAGTCGGGCGACGACGACGCCGCCGCGCGACGCGATCCCGCATCGACCTGATGCCGGCTTCCGAGCGCACACCCGACGGCCGCTACATCATCGTCAACGGCCGTCGGTGGCGCGCCACCGACCCGCAGCTGCCCGACCGACTCGTCGCGCCGCTCAAGTCGGAGCTCGGGAGCGCCCGATCCCGCATCCGCACCGCGCCCGACGACGCGGCGCGCCGGGCGCTGCGCGATCGGGTGCAGCTCGCGAAGGAGGGGCTCGGAGAGCGGGGCACCGCGTGGTGGGAGATGGACGAGCCGGATCGCATCGCCCGGGCCGAGGATCGGCTGCGCCGGCTCGCCGACGCAGCCCCCTGAGCGCGCCCCGCTACCACGTTCCCGGGGCGAGCCCAAGGGCCTGTGGCGGGAGAACCCGGGTGAGGCAGGCTCGAAATGTGGCGAACGCGAAGCAGAACGAGACGTCCCCCGTGACGGTCGTGCTCAGGCGCGGGATGAACCGCGTGCGTCCGCTCGTCACCCGGTACCGCCTGCTGCTCGCGCTCAAGGCCGCAGTCGGCGTGACCGCGGCCTGGCTCATCGGCCGGCTGCTGCCGGGCGAGCTCAACGAGTACGCGTACTACGCACCGCTCGGCGCGCTCCTCGGCGTCGCGCCCACGGTGGTGAGCTCCGTGCGCACGAGCATCGAGCTCATCGCGGGCATCGGCATCGGGCTCGGCATCGGCTGGGTGCTCGTCGCGAGCGGCACGCCCTGGTTCGTCCGCGCCCCGATCGCCGCCGGAGTGGGCATGCTGATCGCGGGAGTGCGCCGGCTCGGCGAGGGACGCGTCTACGTGCCGATCGCCGCGGTGTTCGTCGTGATCATCGGGGCGGGCGACCCCGACTCGTACGTGGCGGGATACATCGCGCAGTTCGGCATCGGCCTCGGCATCGGCACGCTCGTCAATCTCGTGTTCATCCCGCCGCTGATGTACGGGTACGCACGCTCCCGCATCGCGGATCTGAAGAGCGACTTCGCGTCGGCGATCGAGGACCTCGCCACCGTGCTCTCGACCGAGTGGCCGCCGGATCGCGCGGACTGGCTCGACGAGGCGCGCAGACGGCAGCGCTCCGTCGACGAGGCGGAGGAGCTCGTGCGCGAGGCGAAGGAGAGCGGCCGCGGCAACCCGCGAGCCATGTGGAGGCGGTACGACGCTTCGAGCGATGACGCCGACATCGAGGCGCTGCGCTACGTCGGGCTTCGCGTCGCCGACATCTCGGATGCGCTCGGAGGCGCGATCTGGCATCAACCGGTCGCGGTGACCATTCCCTCCGAGTCGATCGAGTCGCTCGGCCGCGCACTCGGCGAGCTCGCCGAGT
>NZ_LDRK01000146.1 GCF_001477055.1 Leucobacter chromiiresistens | reverse complement strand
CGGGCACCCTCACCGGCATCGGCAACTCGCTCATGCTCGCGACCCTCGCCGGGCTCATCTGCGGGGTGCTCGGGCTCGGGATCGGCACGTTCGTCACCCGCACCCGCGCGCGCAGCAACCCCGCGCTGCTCGGCCTCTCCCTGCTGCCCCAGGCGATCCCGGGTCTCGTCATCGCCGTCGCGTGGCTCGTGATCGCGCCGCGGATCGGACTGTACAACACGCCGTGGCTGATCCTCTGCGCCTATCTGACGTCGTTCCTCGCGCTCGTGGTGCAGTCGGTGCACGCCCCGCTCTCCGCGACGCCGACCACCGCCGAGGAGGCGGCGCGCATCTCCGGCGCCACCCGCCTGCGGGCGCTCTGGGACATCTCGTGCCGCATGGCCGTGCCCGCCGCGATCTCCGGCGCCGTGCTCGTCGCGCTCACGGCCGTGCGCGAGCTCACCCTCTCCGTGCTGCTGCTCTCGCCCGGGTCGCAGACGCTCGGAGTGGTCATCTTCAATCTGCAGCAGGCGGGCGCCTACAATGCGTCGTCGGCGCTCTCCCTCATCGTTGCCGTCGTCGGGCTCGCCGGCCTCGGCCTCACCGCCCGCACCGCCCGCACCCCTCGCACCCCCCGCACTGGCTCGTATACACATCT
>NZ_LDRK01000145.1 GCF_001477055.1 Leucobacter chromiiresistens | reverse complement strand
GCGTCGAGGTCGTCGCCCGCCGCGAGCTGCGCCGCCCACTCGCCGAGCTGCGGCGAGAACTTGAAGCCGTGGCCCGAGAGCCCGGTGACGGTGACGACGCGCCCGCTCGGGCTGCGGTCGACCACGGGCAGGCGATCGGGGGTGTAGGCGCAGTGGTGCACGCTCTGGCGCACCGGTTCGGGGTTGATCTCGGGGAAGAGCTCGGCGGCCCGCTGACCGATCTTGATGAGCTCGGCCCGCGTGTGCGACGTCGGCACCTGGTCGACGTCGCGGGCGACCGGCCACTCGGGGTTGGTGCACGCCTTGAACGAGTATCCGTCGAAGCTGGGCGCTCCGAAGAAGTGGATCGGCCCGGCGTCGCGCAGGAACGCGGGGAAGTTCGCGGGCGCGTACCGTTCGGGGTGCTTCGGCATGAACCAGGTGAGCCCGAGCACCTGGAGGCGGAGCAGGTCGTGCAGGGCGGGGGAGAGCCGCGTCGACCACGATCCCGATGCGACGACGACGGATCGCGCGAGCCACGCCTGCTGGGGGGTGCGCACGACGACCCCGCCGCTCCGCTCCTCGATCTCGAGCACGGGGGTGTTGACATGCAGCTCGGCGCCGTTCGCCTCGGCGAGGTCGAGCGCCGACATCACGGCGACTTCGGGTCGCAGCCCGCCGCCGTGCGCGTCGAGCAGCCCGACGTCGCCGTCGGCGATGCGGTGCTGGGGGTATTCGGCTCGCAGCTCTTCGGTGCTGAGCAGCCGGTGGGGGAGGTCGAACTGCCGCACCGTTCCGATCGCGGTCTCGAGGTCGGGGAAGCCCTCGGGGGCGATGCTCAGGCAGCCGACCTCCGCGTAGATGCTGCGGCCCGATTCGCGTTCGAGCTCGTGCCAGAGCTCGCGGGATCGCCGGATCATGTCGACGTAGGTGCCGCCCTCGTGCACGGCGGTGCGGAAGACGCGCGATTCGCCCGCGTACGAGCCGTGCGCGTGCACGCGCCCGTACTGCTCGATGCCGACGACGCGGAGGCCGGGGCGCTTGCTGAGCTGCCAGAGGGCCATCGAGCCCACGGTGCCGGCTCCGATGACGATCACGTCGGTGTGCTGCAGTTCCATGTGTCCTCTATCTCGTGTGGTGCTGCGGGCCGCGTCGCTCAGGCGAGCGCGGGCGCGTCCCACAGGTTCAGGGTCGTGCCGATGCCGTCGCGCACCGCGTTGCGGTAGACGCGGGTCGCCCAGGCGACGTCTTCGACGGGCATGCCGCCGACCGAGTAGATGAAGATCTCGTCGTCGTGGCGCCGGCCGGGGGCGACGCCGCGGATGATCTCGCCGATGTCTTCGAACTGCTCGGGCGTCATGCGGCCGTCGCGCACGCGGTCGACGAGGTGGATGCCCCAGATGCCGACGGTCTCGTGGGCGGGTTCGGGGAGCTCCTCGGCCCATGCCTGGTAGATCTTGCGGGCGTCGGCGACGTGGCGGGAGCGCTGCACGAGCGATTCCTCGACGGCGAGGTGCGCCGAGCAGCAGATGAAGGCGCCGGGCTTCACCCATTCGTCGCGCACGAGCGGGTAGTGCTGCGACCCCGATTGGCTGGGCACGGCGATGCTGACGATGTCCGATCCGCGCACCGCGGCCTCGAAGCTGTCGACCTGCTCGAGCGCGAGCTGCGGAAACCGTTCGGCGGCCCAGGCGATGAAGGTGTCGACGCCGCCCTGGCTGCGCCCGAAGACGCGCACGGTCTCGATGCCGGGGCGCACGGCGACGA
The DNA here is from genome assembly GCF_001477055.1 of Leucobacter chromiiresistens. Taxonomy (GTDB): domain Bacteria; phylum Actinomycetota; class Actinomycetes; order Actinomycetales; family Microbacteriaceae; genus Leucobacter; species Leucobacter chromiiresistens_A. The sequence goes on along the minus strand of NZ_LDRK01000145.1, from coordinate 1,398 downwards.
ACGATTCGAGCGAGGTGCGGTTCATGGGGCCGGGCCCCACGATGCCGACCACCCGCGCGTCGTCGCGCGCGAGGTAGCGGGCGCCGACGCCGGGGATCGCGCCGGTGCGGTAGGCGCTGAGCAGGTTCGCCGACATGATCGCGAGGGGCGCGCCGGTGTCCTTGTCGCTGAGGGTGAACATGAGGATCGAGCGCGGCAGGCCGCGCTCCTTGTTGGCGACGTTCGAGCCGTACCATTTGCAGCCGGCGGTCTGGTAGTCGCCGCCGAGGTAGGCGGGCATCGCCATGAAGCGCCGATCGGGGCCGTCGACGGGCATGCCGGGGAAGGTCTCGGTTTCGGGGAAGAAGATCTGCGCCCCGTGCGAGTTGTTCTCGGTGCCGGCCATGCGGTAGTCGCCGTCGGCGAAGAGGCCGAGCATGTCGGACATCGTGTCGACGCATGCGGCCATGTCGGTGACGCCGGCGCGGATCATGTCGGGCTCGCTGAGGTAGAGGAAGTCGATGCGGGTGTCGCTCGCGGGCGCGTCGGCGGGGTGGGGGTGCGGCACGTCGGTGTGTCCCTTCGTTCGTTCCGAGCTGCGGCGCTCGGGCCCTCATCGGGGCCGGTGGGGTGCGTCCACCCTAGAACTATCCATATGGATAGTCAAGCGCGCAGGGGATCGAGCGGGCGCCGGATCGCGATCCCCGCAGTCAGCCCGCGCTCTGGGCCTGAGCGACCAGCGAGCGCAGGCGAGCGAGCGCCGGCGCGACGCTCTCGGGCAGCACGAGCTGCTTGAACACGATGCCGTCGAGCGTGAACCAGATGAGCTCGGTCAGCCCGGCGTCGCGCACCCCGAGACGCGCGAGCTGCCGCGAGATCGCCTCCCGGTAGGCGAGGTAGTGGCGCTCGGCGAGCGGCCGCAGCTCGGGGCGCCGCCGCGATTCGAGCAGCAGCTCGTACTGGAACGCCTGCGAACCGCTCTCGCGGTCGGCCAGCGATTCGATCCCCGCCGCGAACGTCTCGGCGGTCAACGCGTCGCCCACCATGTTCGATCCCTTCAGGCTCTCGTCGATGGCGTACTCCATCGCCTCGGCGACGAGCTGATCGCGCGTGCCGAAGTGGTGGCGCACGAGCCCGTGCGAGACGCCGGCCTCCGCGGCGACGGCGCGATAGGTGAGCGCGCGCAGCCCGCCGGCCGCCACGACGACCACGGTGGCGCGCAGCAGCGCCTCACGGCCCGAGAGGTCTTTCATGCTGTCGAGCGTACTCGCCGCACCGCTGTGTCCGATTCCGGCGTGCGCGCCCGCCCTCGGCCCGCGATGATGGTGACGTGCCCCCGAGCTGTCTCTTATACAGATATCCGAGCCCACGAGACTAGGCATGAATTCGTATGCAGTATTCTGCTTGAACAAAAAAGAA
>NZ_LDRK01000144.1 GCF_001477055.1 Leucobacter chromiiresistens | reverse complement strand
CGGTGCGCGTCACTCCGAGGCCGTCGAGCTCGGCGCGCACCGCCGCAGTGTCGGGCAGCAGCGGGTCGTAGCCGAGCACTCGCCCGAAGAGGGGGCCCGCGAGACGCGCGAGCTCGCGGCCGATCTTGCCGAGCCCCACGATGCCGAGCGTGGTCTCGCTGAGGCGCGGCGGTGCGGCGTCGGCGCGCGAGTTCCAGTCGCCGGGAGTGGCCGAGGCGAGGTAGAACGGCAGCTGGCGCACGGCGTGCAGCAGGATCGCGAGGGCGTGCGTCGCGACCTCCTCGGTGGCGGCGCCGGGCACGTTCGTCACCCACACCCCCCGCTCGGCCGCGGCGTCGATGTCGACGTAGTCGAAGCCCATGGACATGAGCGCGATGATGCGCAGCTCGGGCAGCGCGTCGATGATCTCGCGCGTGATGCTCGCGTAGCCGGGCAGCAGCACCTCGGCGTCGCGGGCACCGGCGATGATCTCGGCTGCGTCGCGGGTGCCGAGCACGCGCACCTCGTAGCCGGCGGCTTCGAGCAGGCGCACCCCGGGCGTGATGTCGGTGTCGTCGGCGTCGGTGTAGACGGCGACGGGGCGCCGCGCGTCGAGGTGGTGCGTCATCGCCGGGCCTCCCCCGAGTCGTAAGCGTACGCCGCCTGGTCGATGTGGATGAGCTGCAGGCCGCCCTCCGCGACCGCGGCCTCCACCGCGGCGGCGAGCTGCTGCGCGTCGGCGGCGCGGCGCCCGGTGCCGCCGAAGGCCGTCGCCACCGCCGCCCAGTCGGGCTGCACGAGGTCGACGCCGACGGGCGCGATGCCCGCGTCGGCCTCGTTCTGCTTGATCTCGGCGTACCCGCCGTTGTCGACGACGACGACGGTCACGTCGAGGCGCTGCTCGACGACGGTGATGAACTCCTGCATGGAGAACATGAGGGCGCCGTCGCCGACCACCACGAAGGCGGGCCGGTCGGGTGCGGCGATGCGTGCGCCGATCGCGGCGGGGAGGCCGTACCCGAGCGTCGCGTAGGTCGCCATGTACGGCGTCGAGTTCGGCTCGGAGACGCGCAGCGTGTTGAGCAGGCCCCAGTAGGCGATCTGGGAGGAGTCGGTGGCGACGACGGCCCGCTCGGGCAGGGCCGCGGCGATGTGCTCGGCGAGGGCCGTGTTCTGCGGCGACAGCTCGTTCGACTCGGCGCGCACCCGCGCGATCGTCTCGGCGACCGACGCCTCCGCCTCCTCGCTCCGCGCCTGCGCCTCTGCGGCGTCGACGGGGTGCTGCTCGAGGGCGTCGAGGATCGCGGCGAGCGCCGCGCGCGCGTCTGCGACGATGCCGAGATCCGCGTCCTGGTTCTTCGCGATCTGGGAGTCGAGCAGGTCGATGCGGATCACGGTGCCCCGCGCCGCGAGACGGTCGACCCAGAGCTCGGCCTCGCCGAGCTTCGATCCGACGACGAGCAGCACGTCGGCCTCCTGCGCGCGGGCGCGGCCGGCGGCGAGGCGCAGGCTCGATCCGATCGCCAGCGGGTGCCGCTCGTCGAGCACGCCCTTGCCGTTGAGCGTCGTGACGACGGGAGCGGACAGCCGCTCGGCGAGCGCGCGCAGCTCGGCGGAGGCGCCGCGCGACCCGCCGCCGGCGAGCACCACCGGCTTCCGGGCCTCCGCGAGCAGTCGGGCCGCGGTCGCGACGCGCTCCCCGTCCGGCCGTTTCGCCGGAGCACCGGCGCGGGGCGCG
>NZ_LDRK01000143.1 GCF_001477055.1 Leucobacter chromiiresistens | reverse complement strand
TTTAGATTGGTATAAGGTACAGCTTCTCGAGCAGTTCGGGCGCGTTCACCTCGGCGAGGCGCAGGTTCTCGACGCCGGCGACCTCGGCGCGGATGATCGTGCGGGCGAGCCCCGCCCGGAACACCTCGATGGCGAGGAAGTTCGTGTCGGGCCGGGTCTGCGACGCGTGCAGGATCGCATGCCCCTGCCCGGAGCCCACCTCGACGACGAGCGGCGCCGTGCGGCCGAAGATCTGCTCGGGATCGCCGCGCTCGCCGTCCGCGACGCTCGTCGCAGCGGGGCCGTGCGCGATGTCGAGCACGTACTTCTCGTGGTGGTCGGCCCACGCGCGCTCCTGCGACGGGGTCATGCGGCCGCTCCGTCGCACGAACGACACCGGCTTCTTGCGGAACGTCGTCGGGTCGAAGCTCTTGTACGGAAGTGGCTGCTGCTCGGTCACCCCATAACGGTAGTCGCGGCCGCGGTCCGGGGCAAAGCCGGCGGGGGCGGACAGTAGCATGGAGACGGCCGTACCGGCCGTGCCCGAGCGGAGGAGCGCATGATGACCAGACGGATCCTGCTGGTGAACGGACCGAACCTCAACCTGCTCGGCACGCGCGAACCCGAGATCTACGGATCCGAAACGCTCGCCGACATCGAATCGCTCGTCGCGCGCGTCGCCCGGGAGT
>NZ_LDRK01000142.1 GCF_001477055.1 Leucobacter chromiiresistens | reverse complement strand
CAGCGCCTGCGCGGGCGGGGCCGATTCCGCGGCGGGCGGTTCGGCCGCCTCCGAGACTCCGGTGCGCGGCGGTGCGCTCGAGTTCGGCCGGGTGGCGGCCGTCACCGATCTCGACCTGAACCAGCAGATCACGGCGAACAACGCGTTCGCGATCGACAAGATCTTCGAGCCGCTCGTCAGTTTCGACGCCGAAGGGCGCATCGTGCCGTGGCTCGCGGAGTACGAGGCCTCCGCCGACGGGCTGACGTACGTGTTCGCGCTGCGCGACGGGCTGGCGTTCTCGAACGGCGCGGAGGTCACGCCGGCCGACGTGGTGTTCTCACTCGAACGGCACATCGAGGTGGGCGGGCCGCTGCCGCTCGAGGCGCCCATCGCGTCGATCGCCGCTTCGGGGGATCGGGAGGTGACGATCACGCTGAGCGAGCGGTACACCCCGTTCCTCTCCGAGCTCGCGAGCTTCTCGAACGGCGTCTTCCCCGAGAACTTCGGGGGAGTGAGCGAGGAGGAGTTCTTCCAGAACCCGGTGGGCACGGGTCCGTTCGTCGTCGAGTCGTGGGATCCGAACGGGGATCTCGCGTTCGTGCGGAACGAGCACTACTGGCAAGAGGGCAAGCCCTACCTCGATTCGCTCGTCTACAAGCTGGTGGCCGACGACACGCAGCTGCAGCAGCAGCTCTCGGCGGGGCAGCTCGACGCGATCGACGACGTGCCGGCGGCGAACGCGGATCAGATCGACACGGGGAACGGCACGGCGCTCTCCCGGACGAGCGGCTGGTCGACCGAGCAGATCTTCTTCAATACGGAGCGGGAGCAATTCGCCGATGTGCATGTGCGCCGCGCCATCGCTCTCGCGCTCGACCGCGAGGGCATCACGCAGGCGACCACGTTCGGCACCGCCGAGGTGGCGAACGCCCTGCTGCCGCCGACCATCACCGATTCGGCGAACGATACGGTGGAGCCGCTCGACTTCGACGTCGAGGCGGCGCGCGCGGAGCTCGCGAAGTCGCGCTACCCCGACGGGTTCTCCGTGACGCTCCTGCTCGCGAGCGGCGACTCGCAGCGTGCGCAGATCGCACAGATCGTGCAGGAGTCGCTGGCGCAGATCGGCATCGACGTCGAGATCGAGCAGCTCGACATCGCTGTCTTCCGCGAGCGGTTCTTCGCCTACGACTACGATTTCATGCTCAACAGCGGGCAGTCCGACGCGCCCGACCCGAACGGGTTCATCACGTTCCAGGCCGACCCCGAGGGCTTCAGCAAGTCGTACTGGACGCATTACGCGAACGATGGCGTCACCGAGCTGATGCGGGAGGGGCGCACCACTCCCGAGGGCGACGATCGCACGGAGATCTACCGCGAGATCCAGCAGACGCTCGCCGACGAGGTGCCGTACATCCCGCTCTTCTTCCCGGCGAATCTGAAGGCGACGCGCGATGACGTGCACGGCTTCACCGTGCTCCCGAACGGCAGCGTGCAGTTCGCCGACGTCTGGGTCTCGGGCGGCGCCCGCTAGTCGGGTGCGCGGGGGGAATCGCGATGAGACGTGCTGCTGGGGCGGTCGGGCGTGCGCTGGCGCGCACGGCGCCGGTGATGCTCGGTGTGGTGATCGCGGTGTTCTTCCTGCTGCGGCTCGTCCCGGGGGATCCCGCCGCCATGATCCTCGGGGAGCGGGCGACGCCCGAATCCGTGGCCGCGCTGCGCGCGGAGCTCGGGCTCGATGCGCCGCTGTGGCGGCAGTTCGCGGGCTTCCTCGGGCAGGTCGTGCTCCACTTCGATACGGGTGCCTCGCTCGTCAGCGGCGTCTCGACTCGTGAGCTCGTGATCGCGACGGCTCCGGTGAGCGCCGGCATCGTGGTGCTCGCGCTGCTGCTCGCGGTGCTCATCGCGGTGCCGCTGGCGCTCGTCGCGGCGCTGCGCCGCGACGGGTGGGCGGATCACCTGGTGCGCATCGTGCCCGCCGTCGGCATGGGCATGCCGCTGTTCTGGCTCGGCCTGCTGCTCATCATCGTGTTCGCGGTGCAGCTCGGCTGGTTCCCGGTCGGGGGCGTGGGATCGGGGCCGGGCGAGCCGCTCCGCAGCCTCTTCCTGCCCGCGCTCGCCGTCGCGCTCGGTATGGCGCCGCCGTTGATCCGCTCGCTGCGCGCTCAGCTCGTCGATGCGCTGGAGGCCGATTTCGTGACGACGCTGCGAGCGGCGAGAGTGCCGGAGCGCCGGATCGTGTGGCGTCACGTCATGCGCAGCGCGGCGCTGCCGACGCTGACCCTGCTCGGCGTGAACACGGCGTACCTCATCGGGGGCACGCTCGTGGTCGAGCGCGTCTTCGGCATCAACGGGGTCGGCTCGCTCCTCTTCCAGTCGATCGGTACGCGCGACTTCCCGGTGGTGCAGGGCGTGGCCCTGTACTGCGCGATCGCCGTCGTCCTGGTCACGGCCGCCACGGAGGCGCTGGCGAGCGTGCTCGATCCGCGGGTGCGGCGGCGCGGGAGGACGCGATGAGTGCGTCGATCCCGGGCGGCCCCGGGGCCCGAGGCGGCCGAGGCGGCCGAGCGCGGCGCTCGCCCGCGTTCACCGCCGGCGCGATCCTCACCGCCCTGCTGATCGCGGTCGCGCTCGCAGCACCGCTCCTGGCGCCGTATTCGCCGACGGATCAGCAGCTGGGGCAGGGGCTGATGCCCCCGTCGCCGGAGCACTGGTTCGGCACGGATCAGCTCGGCCGCGACGTGCTGTCGCGCATGCTCTTCGCGGCGCGCACCGATTTCGGCATCGCGGCGGCGGCGGCACTGGCGCCGTTCGTGATCGGCGTGACGGTGGGCCTCGTCTCGGGGTACTTCGGGGGCGCGGTCGATTGGGTCGCGTCGCGCGTCACCGAGACCGTCATCGCCTTCCCCTTCTACGTCCTGGTGATCGCGCTGGTCTTCGCGCTGGGTGCGGGGGCCGAGGGCATCGTGGTCGCGTTCGCGCTCGTCGGCTGGGTGGGGTACGCGCGGGTGCTGCGCGCCATGACGGCGGCGCTGCGCGGCACCGGGTGGGTGCGCAGTGCACGGGGCGGCGGGCTCTCCCACGCGCGCGTGCTGGTGCGGCACGTGCTGCCGAATGTGCTGCCGCAGGCAGTCGTGCTGCTCGCGACCGAGATCGTGCTCATCATGGTCGCCATCGTGACGCTCGGCTATCTGGGCCTCGGCATCCGCCCGCCGACCCCCGACTGGGGCACGATGATCGCCGACGCCCAGCCGTTCGTGACGACGCAGTGGTGGCTCGCCGCGATCCCGGGCCTCGCCGTCGTGCTCACCGGCGTCGCACTGTCGCTGCTCGGCGACGGGATCGGAGATCTGCTGCGGGT
>NZ_LDRK01000141.1 GCF_001477055.1 Leucobacter chromiiresistens | reverse complement strand
ATCCGGATCGGGCAAGACCACGCTGCTGCGCACCGTCGCCGGCTTCATCGCGCCGACCGCCGGCACCGTGCGCATCGGCGATGCCGTCGTCGCGTCGCCCGGGCGCAGCGTCGAACCCGAGCGGCGCGGGCTCGGCATGGTGTTCCAGCAGCACGCCGTGTGGCCGCACTGGAACGTGGGCCGCAACATCGAGTATCCGCTGCGGCGGGCCGGAGTCGGCCGGACCGAGCGCCGCCGCCGCGTCGCGGAGGCCCTCGACCTGGTCGGCCTGCCCGGCGCCGAGCGGCGGAACCCGGCCACGCTCTCGGGCGGGCAGCGGCAGCGCGTCGCGATCGCTCGGGCGATCGTCGCGCGGCCGCGCGTGCTGCTGCTCGACGAGGCGCTCTCCGCGCTCGACGAGCCGCTCCGGGATCGGCTGCGCCTCGAGCTGCGCGCACTCACGCGCGAGCTCGGCCTGACCGTGGTGCACGTCACCCACGATCGGAGCGAAGCGCTCGCCCTCGCCGACCGGGTCGTGGTCGTGGATGGCGGCCGCGTCCAGCAGGTCGGCACACCCGCCGAACTGCTCGATGCGCCCGCGTCGGCCTTCGTCGCCGAGTTCGTCTCCGACGCCGCGATCCTGCGGGGTTCGCTCGACGCCGCCGGCTTCCGCGCCGACGGTCATGCTCTCGTGCTCGACGCCGCGCGAATCGACGGCGCAGCGAGTGTTGCCGTGGGAGCCGCGTCGGGGGCGGCGGGGGCGGCGG
>NZ_LDRK01000140.1 GCF_001477055.1 Leucobacter chromiiresistens | reverse complement strand
GGGGCGTTCGGGGCGTTCGGCGAGGAACGCGTCGAGCCGAGCGATGCGCGAACGCCAGATCTGCTCGAATCGGCCCAGGAGCTCCTGGGCCCGGCGGATGGTCTCGGGGTTGCCGCGGATGATGCGCTCCCTTCCCTGCGGCGTGCGCGCGACGAGGTCGGCGGCTTCGAGCACGGCGACGTGCTTCTGCACCGCGGCGAACGACATGTCGTAGGCGCTCGCGAGCTCCGATATCGACGCTTCGGCGGTCAGGGTGCGGCGCACGATGTCGCGTCGGGTGGCATCGGCGAGGGCGCGGAACATGCGGTTCACCTGCTCGTCGGTGAGCGCGGCCGACGCCGACGCGGTGGCGCCGCTCGCCGTCTGCTGGGGTGAGATTCGTGCAACCATTTGGTTGCACTTTACGTCGCGCCCGCTCGCCCGTCAACCCCGAGCCGCCGCCCTATTCGCTCCGCTTCCGCCGCGCGTTGCGCACCAGCCGGGCGATCACGAACCAGAGCAGCAGCGCGACGACGATCACGATCACCGCATCCGAGAGCACCCCGCTCCACTGCTCGAGGACCGGCTTGATCGCCGGCCCGAACGCATAGCCCAGGCCGATCCAGAGCGCGTTCCACACCCCGGACCCGAGCAGCGTGTACAGGCTGAACTTCACGATCGACATGCGCTCGATGCCGGCGGGGATCGAGATGAAGGAGCGCACCAGCGGCACGCAGCGCCCGACGAGCACGGCGGTGCCGCCCCAGCGCGCGAAGAAGGACTCCGCCCGGTCGAAGTCGTCGTGATCCATCAGCGGGATCCGGCCCACCACCCGCCGCGTGCGGTCGCGCCCGAAGGCCGCCCCGATCGCGTACCAGACCCAGGCCCCCACGAGGGCCCCGAGCGTCGCCATGAGCCAGGCCAGCCAGAAGTTCAGGCGCCCCTCGTACGCGAGGAAGCCGGCGCCCGGCAGCAGCGCTTCGGACGGGATCGGGGGGATGAACGTCTCGAGGAAGACGGCGAGGCCCACCCCGAGCTCGCCGATGCGCTCCATGAGGGTCAGAATCCATCCCACGAGCCCCTCGTACTCGCCGCCCGGGTGCGTGTTGAGCTGCGTGATGGTCATGCGGGTCACGCGATCTCGTCGCGCGGATCGCCCGCGGGCTGCGCGCTCGCGGCCCGGCGGCGCGCGCGCCAGGCCGACAGCGCGCGGAAGAGCTCGATGAGGATCGGAATGCCCGGGATGAGCACGAGCACGATGATGAACACCTCGCTGTACTCGCGCACGAACGGGATCTGGCCGAGGAAGTAGCCGAGCAGCGTCACCCCGACCCCCCAGAGCAGCGCGCCGACCGCGTTGTAGAGCACGAAGTGGCGGTACTCCATCTTGCCCACGCCTGCGGCCGCCGGCACGAAGGCGCGGAATACGGGCAGGAAGCGGGCGATGATGATCGCCTTCGGGCCGTGCTTCTCGAAGAAGACGTGGGTGCGCGCCACGTTCTCGGGGTTGAAGAACCGGCTGCGCTCGCGGTTGAAGACCGCCGGTCCGAGCTTCCGGCCGATCATGAAGCCCAGCTGATCGCCCGCGAAGGCGAAGATGAAGAGCAGCGTGCAGGTCAGCCAGATCGGCACGTCGATGATGCCCGTCGCGCTGAAGAGCCCGACGGTGAACAGCAGCGAATCACCGGGGAGGAACGCGAGCACGAGCACGCCGGTCTCCAGGAAGACGAACGCGCACGCCAGCACGAGGGCGATCCACCCGCCCGCCTGCAGCAGCGTCTCGGGATCGAGCCAGTCGATGCCGAGCAGCGCGGGGGCGGTCGCGAGCGCGGAGAGCGCGGAGGTCGTCAGGGTCACGTACTGAACTCAGCTTTCTTCGGAACGGACATCGCGGGCGCGACGCACCTCAGTATGCCGCGCCCGCCTGAACGGCCCGTGCCCCGGGCCGGGGTCAGGCCCGCTCCGCCATCTCCACGACGTTCTGCAGCAGCAGCGCGCGGGTCATGGGGCCGACGCCTCCGGGATTCGGCGAGACCCAGGCTGCGACGTCGGCGACGGCGGGATCGACATCCCCGACCACGCGGCTCCTCCCCGTCTCCGGGTCGGTCTTCCGCGATACTCCGACGTCGAGCACGATCGCGCCAGGCTTCACGTGCTCCGCGCGCACGATGCCCTCGGCGCCCGCGGCGGCCACGATCACGTCGGCCTGCTGCAGCACCGCGCCGAGATCGCGCGTGCCGGTGTGCGTGAGCGTCACGGTCGCGTTGTACTCGCGGCGCGTGAGCAGCGGCCCGATCGGCCGCCCGACGGTCACGCCGCGGCCCACCACCACGACGTGCTTGCCGTTCCACGAGAGCCCGTTGCGCTCGACGAGCTCGATGACGCCGCGCGGGGTGCACGGCAGCGGCGACTCGATCGGCCGGTTCGCGTTGAGCACGAGCCGTCCGAGGTTCGTGGGGTGCAGCCCGTCCGCGTCCTTGCCGGGGTCGATGCGCTCGAGAATGCGGTCGGTGTCGATGTGCTTCGGCAGCGGCAGCTGCACGATGTACCCGGTGCACTCGGGGTCGGCGTTCAGCTCGTCGAGCACCGCCTCGAGCTCCTCCTGCGTCACCGATTCGGGCAGGTCGCGCTTGATCGACGCGATGCCGACCTCGGCGCAGTCGCGGTGCTTGCCCGCGACGTACCACTGCGAACCGGGATCGTCGCCGACGAGCACGGTCGCGAGCCCCGGCACGACACCGCGCTCGCGGAGCGCGGCCACGCGGCCGGAGAGCTCGCGCTTGATCGCTGCGGCGGCTGCCTTCCCGTCGAGCAGCTCAGCGGCCACCGGTCACCACTCCTCGAGGCCGGGGTACAGCGGGAACGCGTCGGCGAGCGCCTTCACGCGCGCCGAGAGCTCGTCGACGTCGCCCGACTGCTGCAGGGTGAGCGCGATGATGTCGGCCACCTCCCCGAACTCCGCGTCGCCGAAGCCGCGCGTCGCGAGCGCGGGCGTGCCGATGCGCAGGCCCGACGTGACCATCGGCGGGCGCGGGTCGAAGGGCACCGCGTTGCGGTTCACGGTGATGCCGACGGCGTGCAGCGCATCCTCGGCCTGCTGCCCGTCGAGCGACGAGTTGCGCAGATCCGCGAGCACCAGGTGCACGTCGGTGCCCCCGGTGAGCACGTCGACGCCCGCGGCCCGCGACGCCTCCGTGGTCAGGGCGTCGGCAACGAGCTTCGCACCGGCGAGGGTGCGCACCTGACGGTCGGCGAACTCCTCGGTCGCCGCGAGCTTGAACGCCGTCGCCTTCGCGGCGATCACGTGCATGAGCGGCCCGCCCTGGTGGCCGGGGAAGACGTTCGAGTTCAGCTTCTTGTGGAGCTCGAGGTCGTTGGTCAGGATGAAGCCGGAGCGGGGGCCGCCGATGGTCTTGTGCACGGTCGACGACACGACGTGCGCGTGCGGCACCGGGTTCGGGTAGAGGCCCGCGGCCACGAGGCCGGCGAAGTGCGCCATGTCGACCCAGAGCGTCGCGCCCACCTCGTCGGCGATCTCGCGGAACTTCGCGAAGTCGAGCGTGCGGGGGTAGGCCGACCATCCGGCGATGATCACCTTGGGGCGGTGCTCGAGCGCCTGCTGGCGCACGACGTCCATGTCGATGAGGAAGGTCTCGGGGTCGACGCCGTACGAGGCGACCCGGTACAGCTTGCCCGAGAAGTTGAGCTTCATGCCGTGGGTGAGGTGCCCGCCGTGCGAGAGCTCGAGGCCGAGGATCGTGTCGCCCGGCTCGGCGATGGCCGAGAGCACCGCGGCGTTGGCCGAGGCGCCGGAGTGCGGCTGCACGTTCGCGTAGGCGGCGCCGAAGAGCGACTTGGCGCGCTCGCGGGCCAGGTCCTCGGCGACGTCGACGAACTCGCACCCGCCGTAGTAGCGGCGGCCGGGGTAGCCCTCGGCGTACTTGTTGGTGAGCACTGACCCCTGCGACTCGAGCACGGCGCGGGGGACGAAGTTCTCACTGGCGATCATCTCGAGCGTCGACCGCTGGCGGCCCAACTCGTTCTTGAGCACCTCGGCGATCTCGGGATCGACCGTCTCGAGCGGCTCGTTGAAAAAGGCTGACTGGGTGGTCATGCAATGCTCCTCGGTGGTGATTCGCGCGCGAGCGCGGCAACATTTCCGGATCCGACCCAGGCGAGCGGCCGTCCCTTGCAAGCAGTGTGTCGTTTCCCGATGGTGACCATCTGTACGCCAGTCACGACGCGCTCAGCTTAGCAAGCGGCGGCCGCAGCGGCGAGCGGCGCGGGCTGCCGCCCCGGCGCTAGCAGCAGCGCGCGCCGGGGTTGCGATCCTGCTCCGCGTAGTGCTCCCGCCAGAACGTGCGCGCGTCGGGCACCGGGGCGTCGGGGTGGGCGATCCGCAGATGCGCGACGTAGCGGTCGTACTTCGCATCGCCGAAGAGCTCGCGGCAGAACCACCGCACGCGGCGTGCGGCGCGGGCGGCGGCCCCCATCAGCGCGCGCATGCGGCGTCCTCCCCGCGCCCGCGGGGCGCGCGGTCAGTGCCCGCCGGTGCGCACCGCATCGGGCTGCTCCTCCGCCCACCGGCGCTCGAGCCGGCGCTCGTTCGCCGTCGCGAATATGCCGGCGGGCGCATAGGTGCGCGATGCGACCGGCGGGTCGCTCGTGTCGACCGCCTCGGGGCTGCGGCGCGACCGCAGCACGGCGACGATCGCGGTGATGATGACGATGATCGCGAGCGTGACGAAGAGGATCGAGAGCGTGCCCTGGATCGCCGTGTTGCGCACCACCGCGCTCATCGCCTCGACCCCCTCGGCCGTGCCGTGCGACGTCTCCCCGGCGGCGAGCGCATCGCGGAACGCGACGTGGTTCGCCCAGTAGCCGATCGCGGGGTTCGGCGAGAAGATCTTGTACATCGACGCGGTGATCGTGACGACGGCGGTGAGGGCGAGGGGCACGACCACCACCCAGAGGTACCGGAAGTTCTTCTGCGCGGCGACGATCGCCATGACCACCGCGAGCGCGATGGCCGCGAGCAACTGGTTCGCGATGCCGAAGAGCGGGAAGAGGGTGTTGATGCCCCCGAGCGGATCGGTGACCCCCATGATGAGGATCGACCCCCACGCCGCGACCATGATCGCCGTGGTGATCCACACGCCCGGCCGCCACGAGTTGTCTCCGAACTTCGGCACGACGTTGCCGAGCGAGTCCTGCAGCATGAAGCGCGCCACCCGCGTGCCGGCGTCGACCGCGGTCAGGATGAAGAGCGCCTCGAACATGATCGCGAAGTGGTACCAGAACCCCATCATGGCGGTGCCGCCGATGAGATCCTTCATGATGTTCGCGAGGCCGAGGGCGAGCGTCGGGGCCCCGCCGGTGCGCGAGACGATGCTCTCCTCGCCGACGGCGGCGGCGACGTCGGTGAGCTGCTGCGCCGTGACGTCGACGCCCGCGATGCCGAGGCCCATGACGAAGTCGACCGCGCCCTGCACCGTGCCGCCCGTCGCGGCCGCCGATCCGTTCATCGCGTAGTAGATGCCCTGGTCGAGCGTCACCGCGGCGACGAGCGCCATCAGCGCCACGAACGACTCCATGAGCATGCCGCCGTACCCGATGACGCGGGTCTGCCGCTCCTTCTGCACGAGCTTCGGGGTGGTGCCGCTCGAGATGAGGGCGTGGAACCCCGACAGGGCGCCGCACGCGATCGTCACGAAGAGGAACGGGAAGATGCTGCCGGTCACCACGGGCGCGGTGTCGGTGAACGCGAACTCGCTGAGCGCGGGCGCCTCGACGCTCGGCATGACGAGGATCACGGCCGCCGCGAGCAGCAGGATCACGCCGACCTTCATGAAGGTCGAGAGGTAGTCGCGCGGGGCGAGGAGCAGCCACACGGGCAGCACGGCGGCGATGAACCCGTAGATGATGATGCACCAGGCGAGCGTCGTCTTGTCGAGCGTGAAGAGCGCGGCGCCCCACTCGGTCTCGGCGACCCAGCCGCCCGAGATGATGGCGGCCATGAGCAGCACGAAGCCGATGATCGACACCTCGGTGATGCGGCCCGGGCGCAGGTAGCGCAGGTACACGCCCATGAAGAGGGCGATGGGGATGGTGAGGCCGACGGAGAAGACGCCCCACGGGCTCTCGGCCAGCGCGTTCACCACGACGAGGGCGAGGATCGCGACGATGATGACCATGATCACGAGCGTCGCGAGAATCGCCGCCGTGCCGCCGATGCGCCCGAGCTGATCCCGGGCCATCTGCCCGAGCGAGCGGCCCCCGCGGCGCATCGAGAAGTAGAGCACCAGGTAGTCCTGCACGGCGCCGGCCACGATCACGCCGACGATGATCCAGATCGTGCCCGGCAGGAAGCCCCACTGCGCGGCGAGGATCGGGCCGACGAGCGGCCCCGCACCGGCGATCGCGGCGAAGTGGTCGCCGTAGAGCACGCGCCGGTCGGTCACCACGTAGTCGCTGCCGTTGGCCCGGTACTCGGCGGGCGTCGCCCGGCGGTCGTCGGGCCGCGCGATCTTCCACTCGATGAACTTCGAGTAGAAGCGGTAGCCGATGAGGTAGGTGCAGACGCCCGCGAACACGAACCAGATCGCGTTCACCGTCTCGCCGCGGGCGAGGGCGAGCATGGTCCAGCCGATCGCGCCCAGCACGCCGACCGCGATCCAGATCGCGATCTTCAGGCCGCGCCGCCTGCCGTCATCCTCCGCCCGCTCCGCGTCGGTGAGGGCGACGGGCGGGAGGGCCGGGTCCTGCTCGGGAACCGCTCCGCTCGGTGCTTCGGTGCGAAACTGCGACATCCATTCACTCCTTTGCGCTGATGCTCGCCGCCCGGTGAGCTCCGCTGGAGCCCGGGGCGCCGCCCCCTGGCGTCACTGTAGCAAAATTGGGCCGGCCGGGCGCACGCACTACCCTGGACACCGTGACTACGCTCCCCGCTCCGCCCACCGCGCCCGACACCCAGTGGGTGCTCACCCTCTCCTGCATCGACGGGCCGGGAATCGTGCACGCGATCAGCGGCGCCATCGTCGCCGCGGGCGGCAACATCGCGGAGAGCCAGCAGTTCGCCTCGGCCGACACGGGGCGCTTCTTCATGCGCCTGCAGGTCGAGGCCGTCGCGCAGCCCGAGACCTTCGACGAGCGGTTCGCCCAGGCGCTCGCCCCCGTCACGGAGCGCTATCACATGACGTGGCGCCTCGATCGCGCCGATCGGCCGGTGCGCACCCTGATCCTCGCCTCGACGGCGACCCACTGCGTGAACGACCTGCTCTACCGCCGCCGAGCCGGCCAGCTCGCGATCGACGTGCCGCTCGTGCTGTCGAACCACGAGACCGTGCGCGACATCGCCGAGTTCTACGACGTGCCGTTCGAGCACCGCGCCATCGCGGGCGCCGACGACAAGGCGGCGTTCGAGGCGCGCGTCATGGAGGCGGTCGACGAGCTCGACATCGAACTCGTCGTGCTCGCGCGCTACATGCAGATCCTCTCCCCCGAGCTGTGCGCCCGGCTCGAGGGCCGCGCGATCAACATCCACCACTCCTTCCTGCCGGGCTTCAAGGGGGCGAACCCCTACAAGCAGGCGCACCAGCGCGGCGTGAAGCTCATCGGGGCGACCGCGCACTTCGTCACGACCGACCTCGACGAGGGGCCGATCATCGAGCAGGACACCATCCGCGTGGACCACGGCTACACCGTGCGCTCGCTGACGCAGCTCGGGCAGGACGTGGAGGCCCGCGTGCTGCGCCACGCCGTGCGCTCCTACGCCGAGAACCGGGTGCTGGTCGACGGCGACCGCACGATCATCTTCTAGCGCCGCCAAGCGCCTCGCCCGGGGCCTCGCCTGGCGCCTCGGCGCGCGCCTCGCGGGGCGACGCGACGGGAGATTCCGTCCCCAGCAGCGCGTACTCGGCGCGCAGTCCCGCGAGCATCGCCCGCAGACCGATCTCGAACGCGTCGTCGGCGGGGCTCGCACCCGAGGCGTCGAGCGCCGCGCCTCGGGCCCGGTACGCGCCCGAGAACGCCGGCACGTCGTCGCGCCGCCCCGGGTCGAGCATCGTCGGGTCGGCCGCGAGGTCGAGCGCCGCGCCGAGGATGAAGCACTCGAACGCCACGATCACGGAGAGCGCCCGCTCCTCGGGCCAGCCCGCGCGCACGAGCGCCGCCGCGACCGTGTCGTACATGAACGAGGTCGCCGAGTCGCCCGTGAGGGGCTGCACGGCGAGCAGTGCGATCGTCGGCGGGTGCGAGGCGAACGCCAGACGGTACCCCCGCGCCCACAGCTCGAGCGCCTCGTCCCAGGGACGATCCGCGAACGGCTCGGTGGGGATCCGCTCGCTCACGAGGTCGCGCACCCCGGCGATGAGCTCGTGCTGGCCCGCCACGTGGTTGTAGAGCGACGAGGGGCGCACCCCCAGCTCCGCGGCGATCGCGCGCATCCCGGCTCCATCGACCCCGTGGCGGTCGATGAGACGCAGCGCGGTCTCGTGGATCAGGCGCGGCGAGAGCACGTTCTGCTTCGGGCGCCCCGCCCGCCGTCGTTTCGGAGTCCCCTCCGCCGTCATGTCACTCCCTCGTGCTCCTCGATACGGATTGCGCAACGAATCCGTTGGTGCGCTCGCGCTCCCGGGCGATCCGTACTATTCTCGTCCCGCCGGTAAACGAACCCCGTTCGTTTACCACACTAGCCCCACCGCCTCTCGGCGCCGAGCAGCAAGGATGCAGCATGAGCGATGCCTCGCGAGTCACCGTCTTCCTCAACGGAACGATCATCGTCGATCCCGACGAGGCGGGCCGCAGCCCCGAGACCGCGACGAGCGACGCGATCGCTTTCCGAGACGGCGCGGTCGCCGCGCTCGGCGACGACGCCCGCGCGCTCGCCGTCGCCGCCACCGGCGACGCCGTCACGGTCATCGACCTGGCCGGCGGGGCCCTCGTGCCCGGCATCGGCGACGGCCACGCGCACCCCGTGCTCGGCGGCGTCGAGGCACTCGGACCGCAGGTGCGCCAGGCCGCCGACCTCGCCGGCATCGTCTCCGCGGTCGCCGAGTGGAAGGCCGCCCACCCCGACGCCGAGTGGATCGTCGGCGCGAGCTACGACGCGACCTTCTCCGAGGGCGGCCTGTTCGACGCGCACTGGCTCGACGAGGTCACGGGCGACACCCCCACCATCCTCCGCGCCTGGGACTACCACACCGCGTGGGTGAACAGCGCCGCGCTCGCCGCCGCCGGCATCACCGCCGACACCCCTGATCCCGAGCTCGGCCGCATCGTGCGGCGCGCCGACGGGTCGCCCCTCGGCACCCTGCAGGAGGCCGCGGCGAACGACTTCATCGCCGACATCGTGCCCCCGTTCACCCTCGAACAGCGGCTCGACGCCATCGAACGGGCGACGCGCGGCTACGCCGAGCAGGGCACCACGTGGATTCAGGACGCGTGGGTCGAACCCGCCGACCTCGAGCTCTACCTCGAGGCCGCCCAGCAGGAGCGGCTGCACACCCGCGTCAACCTCGCCTTCCGCGCCGACCCGGCCCGCTGGCGGGAGCAGGTCGCCGAGTTCGTCTCGAATCGCGGCCGCGTGCGCTCCCTGGGGCACCCCCGGCTCACCGGCGACACGGTCAAGTTCTTCCTCGACGGCGTCATCGAGAGCCACACCGCCGCGCTCATCGAGCCGTACGCCGACCGCCCCGACGATCGCGGGCTGCCGAACTGGAGCGATGCGGAGCTCGCGGAGGCGGTGCGCGCCTTCGACGCCGAGGGCTTCCAGCTGCACCTCCACGCGATCGGCGACGCGGCCAACCGCAGCGCGCTCGACGCGCTCGAGCTGGCGCGCGACGCCGACCCCTCCCGCGAGCGCCACCACGTGATCGCGCACGTCGCCGTGCTCGACCCGGCCGATGTGCAGCGCTTCGCCGAGCTCGGCGTCATCGCGAACTTCGAGCCCTACTGGGCGCAGTGCGACGCGGTGATGCGCGACCTCACCATCCCGCACCTCGGGCACTCGCGCGAGGGCTGGCAGTACCTCATCGGGTCGGTGCACCGCAGCGGCGCCACCGTCACCTTCGGCAGCGACTGGCCGGTGACGACCCGCGACTGGCGCCCGGCGCTCTCGACGGCGATCACGCGGCACAGCCACACCGAGCCCGAGGCCGAGGCGTGGCTCCCCGACGAGCGCGTCCCCGCCGCCGTCGCGCTCGGCGCGTACACCACCGGCATCGCGCGCCAGGCCCTCGCGAACGATCGCGGCACCCTCGCGGTGGGCCGCGCTGCGGACGCCGCCTGGCTGTCGGCGAACCCGCTCGCCGTCGCGCCCGAATCGATCGCCGAACTCGACGTGCTCGGCACGTGGCTCGCGGGCGACGTGACCTTCCTGCACACCGGCGCCGGCGCCGGTG
>NZ_LDRK01000014.1 GCF_001477055.1 Leucobacter chromiiresistens | reverse complement strand
GCAGCTCGGCGACGAGCGCCCCCGTCGCGGCGAGCGCCTCCCGCGCGTGCGGATAGCTGGGCGATTCGATCAGGCTGCGATCCCCGCGCCGCAGCAGCGTGCGTGCGATGAGGAAGATCGCGTGCTGCGCGCCGAGCGTGACCATGATCTGCTCGGGGGTCGTCGGGAGCCCGCGGGCGGCGTAGCGGTCGGCGATCGCGGCGCGCAGGTCGGGCAGGCCGAGCGTGTCGTAGCCGATCAGCTGGAAGGCGGCCGCGTGCTCCTCGGCTGCGCGCGCGTTGAGCGCCGCGAGCCCGCTCCAGGGCTCGGGGCACGCGCTCGACAGGTCGATTCCGCTGATCGTGCCCGACCAGAGACCGTCGCGGGTGGCGCCGGAGCCGCGCACGACGGTGCCCGATCCGCGACGGGACCGCACCACCCCGGTCTCGCGTAACCGCTGATACGCGGCGGCGACCGTGGTGCGGCTCACGCCGAGGGTCTCGGAGAGGGGGCGCTCCGCGGGGAGCGTCGTCCCCGGCACGATGCGCCCATCGCGCACGAGGAGCGCGACGCTGTCGGCGAGCTCGAGGTAGCCGTGCCCGGCACCGCGCCAGCGGCCGAGGAGGTCGGCGAGCCGGCGAGCGCTCAACCGCTGGGCAGTCCACATCTCAGGCATGCGGCCACTGTATGCGAGGTGGCCCCTTGCGGGCAATGCCAATCGGCGGTGGACTGGCACCGTGATCCGAAGACTCGCCCAGCTCATCCCCGGCCTGCTGCTCTACGGCGTCGCCGACGCGTTCATGATCGAGGCCGCCCTCGGCGTCGACCCGTGGACGGTCTTCGCCCAGGGCCTCTCCCTGCAGACGGGCCTCGGCATCGGCCTGCTCACCAACCTCATCGGCGTGCTCGTGCTGCTGCTCTGGTGGCCGCTCCGCCAGAAGCCCGGCATCGGCACGCTGCTCAACATCCTGCTCGTCGGCCCCGGCATCGAGCTCGGGCTCTGGCTGCTGCCGACGCCCGAAGCGCTGTGGGTGCGCATCGCGTACTTCACGATCGGGCTGCTGCTGCTCGCCGTCGCGAGCGGCATCTACATCGGCGCCGACCTCGGCCCGGGCCCCCGAGACGGGTTGATGACCGGCATCCACCTGCGCTTCGGCACGCCGATCTGGGTGGGCCGCACCGCCGTCGAGGTGACCGTGCTGCTGATCGGGTGGGCCCTCGGCGGCAACGTCGGCATCGGCACCGTCGTGTTCGCCGCGCTCATCGGCCCGCTCTGCTCGATCACGCTGCCGCTCTTCGCGCCCCGCGCGATCCGGCGCGACCGCGGGGCCGGCACGACGACGCCCGCCGCGCCGCCCGAGGAGCAGAGCACTCTCCGGGCCTGACGCGGCGGGCGCCTCGGCGCACCGGGCTACTCGCCCGTGGACACCTTGTTGAACCCCGTGACCGGCTGGCTCTCGTCGAACGACGCCACCTTCAGGCGGAACCCGCGGGTGATCACGAGCAGGTACACGAAGCCGAGCGCGCTCCAGATGAGCCCGCCGAGCAGCGCGTGGCCGTCGAGATTGACCCACAGCAGCCCGGTCAGCAGCGTGCCGAGCACCGGCATCACGATGTAGGTGAAGATGTCCTTCGGCGTGCGCCTGCGCCCCTGGCGAATCGCGAACCACGCGATCACCGACAGGTTGACGAAGGTGAACGCGATCAGCGCGCCGTAGTTGATGTACGCCGCGATCATCTCGAGCGTGAAGGCGATCGCGAGCAGCGAGATCGCGCCCGTCAGCACGATGTTGAAGGTCGGCGTGTGGGTGCGGGGGTTCACGTACCCGAAGAACTTCTGCGGCAGCACGTTGTTGCGGCCCATGACGAGCAGCATGCGCGAGACCGACGCGTGCGACGCGAGCCCCGAGGCGAGGGTCGCCGCGAATCCGGCCGCGGTGAGCACCGCGGAGAGCAGCTTGCCGCCGACGAGGTCGCCGATGATCGGCAGCGTGCTGTCCTCGACGTACTGCATGTCGCCGCCCGGGGCGAACTCGTTCCAGTCGGGGAACCGCTGCTGCGTGAAGAAGCTCGCGACGAGGAAGATCGCGCCGCCGATCACCACGGTCAGCAGGATCGCCTTCGGCATGATCTTCGGGGTCTTCGCCTCCTCCGCGTACATGGTCACCGCGTCGAAGCCGATGAACGAGAAGCAGACGATGGTCGCCCCCGCGAGCACCGCGCCGAACTCCACGCCGTCGTGGAAGAAGGGCCGCATCGTCACGACGCCGTTCTCGCCGGCTCCGCCGGAGAGCTGCAGGATGACCATGAAGACGAAGATCGCCATCACGACGATCGAGAAGACGAGCAGCAGCATGTTGACGTTCGACGTGCCGCGCATCGTGAGGTAGATGACGGTCGTCACGAACAGCACGTACACGATGACCCACACGGCTCCGGGGACGCCGGGGAAGAACGCCTCGAGGTAGCTGCGCAGGATGAGGCAGTTCACCATCGGCAGCAGCATGTAGTCGATGAGCGCCGTCCAGCCCACGAGGAAGCCGACGTTCGGGTGCATCGATTCGCGCGCGTACGTGTACGCCGACCCGGCGCTGGGGATCGCCCCCGCCATCTTCCCGTAGCTGATCGCCGTGAAGATCATGACGATGAGCGCCACGGTGTAGGCCAGCGGCACGACGTTGTTCGTGTCCCGCGCCACCAGACCGAACGTGTCGAACACCACGGTGGGGGTCATGTAGCCGAGGCCGAGGCCGACGATGGCCCAGAGCCCGAGGCTGCGCTTGAGACGAGCACCGTTCGATGACGCCGGTGCAGACAGAGCTGACATGTTCTCTCCTTCAAGAACGCAGCTGCCTCGCGACGCGATTCCGCTCGGCAGCCCTGGTGCGGCGACGAGGAATTCGCCAAGCACACATCTTGCACCCGCGCGCCGCCCGGCGCAAGCCGGACGTGCCCGGGGCGCGTCCGGCCCGCGCCGCTACCCGCGGGCGAGGCGCTTGCGCCGCGAGATGTTCACCATCTGCACCACGATCACGAGCAGCAGTGCCGCGACGAACACGATCGACGCCAGCACGTTGGCCTGCGCCGGCACGCCCTTCAGCGCCGACACGTAGATGAACTTCGGGAAGGTCGTCGCCGTGCCCGAGTTGAAGTTGGTGATGATGAAGTCGTCGAACGAGAGGGCGAAGCTCAGCAGGGCCGCGCCGATGATGCCCGGCGCGAGCATCGGCAGCGTGATCCGCCAGAAGACCTGCACCGGGGAGGCGTAGAGGTCGCGCCCCGCCTCCTCGATGGCGGGGTCGAGGCTCGCGACGCGCGCCTTCACCGCGACCACCACGTACGAGATGCAGAACATCGTGTGCGCCAGGATGATGGTGCCGATGCCCTTCTCCACCCCCGCGAGCAGGAACTGCGCGGCGAGACCGGCGCCCAGCACCACCTCGGGCGTCGCCATCGGCGTGAAGAGCAGCAGGCTGACGGTCGATCGCGCCCGGAAGCGGTACCGCACGAGTGCGATCGCGATCAGCGTGCCGAGCGTGGTCGCGATCACCGTGGCGACGACGCCTACGAGGATGCTGTTGCCGAACGCGGTGCACACCTGCGGAGCGCCGCAGGGGTTCTCCCAATTGCGCAGCGTGAACCCCCGCCAGAGGATGTTGTTGCGTCCCGACTCGTTGAAGGAGAACACGATGACGTGCAGGATCGGCAGCAGCAGGTAGATGAGCACGATCGTGCTCACGACCGGCACGAACGCGCGCCCGAGACTGAACCGCTTCACAGCAGATCCTCCACCCCGCTCTTGCGCACGTACGTGGCGACGAGCACGAGGATGACGATCATCAGCATGATCGAGAGCGCCGCGGCCATCGGGTAGTTCTGCGTCTGCAGGAAGTTCGATTCGATGACGTTGCCGATCATGGTCGTCGACGTGCCGCCCAGGAACTCGCGCGACGCGTTGACGTAGTCGCCCGACATCGGGATGAAGCTGAGCAGCGTGCCCGAGACGATGCCCGGCATCGAGAGCGGCAGCGTGACCCGGCGGAACGTGGTGAGCGGAGACGCGTACAGATCGGCTCCCGCCTCGAGCAGACGCAGATCGAGCGCCTGCAGCGACGCGAACATCGGCAGCACCATGAACGGGATGAAGTTGTAGACGAGGCCGAAGATCACGGAGAAGTGCGTGCCCACCAGTTCGCTCGGGAGGATCGCCTTCCACGCGAGCGTGCGCAGCAGGAAGCTGATGAAGAAGGGGGCGATGACCAGGATCAGCAGGATCCCCTGCAGCATCGGCCTCGATCGCGCCTTCACGCCGATGAGGTATGCGAGCGGGTAGCTGATCAGCAGCCCGATGACGGTCGCGGTGAGCGCGTACACGAATGACCGCGCCAGGTGCGGCCAGTACTCCTGCAGCGCCGCCCAGTAGTTGGAGAACTGCGCGGCCGCGACGTACTGGCCGATGCCGCCCGTGTCGGCCGGGGCCTGCAGCGAGGTGAGCGCGAGCTGCACGAATGGAGCGACGAAGAACAGCAGCATGTACGCGACGCCCGGGGCGAGCAGCAGCAGCGCCACCCACCCGCGCTTGCGCGGAGCCTGATCCACCTGCTTCGCGCTCGCGGAGAACGCGGTGAAAGCCATGATCGCCTCCCCTACTCTGCGAGCGCGGCCTGCGACGCGATCGCCCGCGTCGAGAGCTCGGAGTCGACGGTGCCGGTATCGAGCGGGTCGTCCGCCAGGCCGAAGGTGTGGTCGACGCGCCAGCTCAGCCAGACCTCGTCGCCGAGCGCCGCGGTCGGCCCGGCCTGCAGGTTCTGCGCGAAGACCTGCACGTCGCCCGCCCCCGGCACCGCGACGGTGTACTGGGTGCTGACGCCGATGAAGGAGACGTCGGTCACCCGCCCCGGACCGAGGGTGTTCAGCTGCGCGTCCTGCGGCGGCTCGGCGTGGGCGAGCGTGAGCTTCTCGGGCCGCACGCCCACCGTGATCCGCCCGCTGCTCCGCTCGCTCCGCTCGCGGGGCACCGACAGCCGCGCACCCGAGAACTCGGTGTGCAGCACCCGGTCGGTCGATCCGGCGACCTGCACGGAGAACAGATTCGACTGCCCGAGGAAGTTCGCGACGAACACGGTGCGCGGCAGCTCGTACAGGTCCTCGGGCGCGCCCATCTGCTCGATCCGGCCCCGATGCATCACCGCGACGGTGTCCGCCATCGTCATGGCCTCCTCCTGGTCGTGGGTGACGTGCAGGAAGGTGAGTCCGACCTCCTGCTGGATCTGCTTCAGCTCCTGCTGCATCTGGCGGCGCAGCTTCAGATCGAGCGCGCCGAGGGGCTCGTCGAGCAGCAGGAGCGCGGGGCGGTTCACGATCGCGCGCGCCAGCGCCACGCGCTGCTGCTGGCCGCCCGACAGCTGCTGCGGCTTGCGATCGGCCACGTGGTCGAGTTCGACCAGCCGCAGCGCCTCGTGCGCCTTCGCGGCGGCATCGGCGACGCGGCGGCGGCGCAGCCCGAATGCGACGTTCTCGAGCACCGACATGTGCGGAAACAGGGCGTAGGACTGGAACACCGTGTTCACCGGCCGGCGGTGCGGGGTGAGATGCGTCACGTCCGAGCCCCCGATGAGGATGCGACCCGCCGTCGCCTCCTCCAGGCCGGCGACGAGGCGCAGCGTCGTCGTCTTGCCGCACCCGGACGGGCCGAGCAGTGCGAAGAACGACCCCGCGGGAATCGTCAGGTCGAGATGCTCGATGGCGGTGAACCCCGGGAAGCGCTTCTGGATCCCCTCGAGCCGGAGGTCGGCGCCCGCCTCCGCGAACGCGCTCCGATCCGCCACGCTCACAGCCCCAGCACGTTCTGGAACTGGGTGGAGTACTTCTTGTCCTCCTCCGCCGTGAGCGTGCGGAACGGACGCAGGTGCTTCCAATCCTCCTCGCTCGGGAAGATCAGCGGGTTGTCGGCGTTCTCCGGGTTGACCTGCCGCATCGCCTCCTGGGTGCCCTTCACCGGGGGCACGTACGTCACGTAGTCGGCGACCTGCGCCATGATCTCGGGGTCGTAGTAGAAGTCGATGAGCTCCTCGACGCGCGCCTTCGCCTCGGGCGACGTGCCGTTGGGCACGGTGAACGAATCGGCCGCGATCATGCCGCCCGACTCCGGGATCTCCAAGGTCCACTGGTTGTCGTTCTCGGCGTTCAGCATGATCACGTCGCCCGACCACGCCATCGCGGCCAGCGCGTCCCCCGTGATCAGATCCTGCGTGTAACTGTTGCCCTTCACGTTGCCGATCTGCCCGCTCTGCAGTGCGTCGTCGAGCCACGCCATCGCGGCGTCGAACTCGGTATCGCCCCACTGCCCGCCGGGATCGTGCCCGAGACCGGCCAGGATGAGGCCCACGGTGTCGCGCATCTCGCTCAGCACCACCACCTTGCCCTTGAGCTTCGGATCCAGGAAGTCGTCGAGCGTTTTGATGCCGTTCGGCACCGCCTCCGTGTTCCACACCCATGCCGTCGCCGGGAGCTGCCACGGGATCGAGAACTTGCGGCCCGGATCGACGTCGAGGGCGTCCCACTGGGCGTCCACCAGGTTCGCGGTCACGTTCGGCAGATTGCCGTAGTCGAATTCCTGCACCTGGTTGGCGGTGATGAGGCGGCCGTTCATCCAGTCGGTCATCGTGATCGTGTCGTAGCCGGTGTGGTCGCCGAGCTGCAGCTGATCCTTGATCTTGCCGTAGAAGGTGTTGTTGTCGTCGATGTCCTCGACGTACTGCACCTCGTACCCGGCCTGCTCCTGGAACTGCTCGAGCGAGGGGTAGGTGCCCGCCGCGTCGTCGTAGTCGAGGTAGTACGTCCAGTTGCCCCAGATCACGCCGTCTCCCCCGCCGCCTCCGCCGCCCGAGCACGCGCTCAGGCCGAGCGCCCCGAGGCCCACGGCTCCCGCGGCGGCGCCCCGGAGGAGCTGGCGGCGGTCGAGTTGCTGACCTCTGATCATCCGGACGATGTCGCGGATGATGGGATCTTCGGGCTGACGAAGGACCATGAGATATCTCCCTTGATTCTCATATGCGACGGCACACCACCCGTCAGGCGGCAGTGCCAGGGGTGCCTCGAATATGGCATAGACCCGACGCCGTGCCAAGAGCCGCCGTCGCGCGACCCGGTTTCGTCATCGAACGGTTACCGTTCGGAGACATCGGAGGGCGACTCCTCCCCGAGAACGTGGAAATACGCTGAATCGCGATCCGTATTCTTCGGATTCCTTTGCGTTTTCACGATTCGACTGCAAGAATCAGAAGCGTGAGCAGCAAACGCAATGCGCCGGCGCTCGATCCCACGTCGAAAGCGATCATCGAGCAACTCCAGCGCGATGGCCGTCGATCGTACGCCGAGATCGGCAAAGCGGTGGGCCTCAGCGAGGCCGCCGTGCGTCAGCGCGTGCAGAAGCTCACGGATGCCGGAGTCATGCAGATCGTTGCCGTGACCGACCCGATGCGCCTGGGCTTCACCCGCCAGGCCATGCTCGGCATCCGCGTTTCCGGCGACACCAGGGTCGTCGCCGACCGCCTCGCTGAAATGTCGGAGATCAGTTACGTCGTGCTCAGCGCGGGCTCCTACGACATCCTCGCCGAGGTCGTCTGCGAGGACGACGACGGATTGATCGAACTGCTCAACGAACAGATCCGCAAGATCGAAGGCGTTGCGTCGACCGAATCGTTCGTCTACCTCCAACTCACCAAACAGAAATACGACTGGGGAACACGATAACCATGTCTTACGATCCCACTGCAGCGGTGGACACCGCCGCGCTCCAGGCCTCGGCCAAGAAGCACATGTGGCCGCACTTCACCAACCGCAAGGTGCTCAACGACGGCATTCCCGTCATCACGCGCGCCGAGGGCCACCACATCTACGACTCGCACGGCAAGCAGTACATCGACGGCCTCGCAGGGCTCTTCGTGGTCAACGCCGGCCACGGCCGCGAGCGCATCGTGCAGGCCGCCGCCAAGCAGATGCAGCAGCTCGACTTCATGCCGATCTGGTCGTACGGCCACCCGGCTGCGATCGAGCTGTCCGAGCGTCTCTCGAGCTACGCGCCCGGCGAGATGAACAAGGTCTTCTTCACCACCGGCGGTGGCGAGGCTGTGGAGTCGGCGTTCAAGCTGGCGAAGCACTTCTGGAAGATCAAGGGCCAGCCGATGAAGCACAAGGTCATCTCGCGCTCGGTCGCCTACCACGGCACCCCGCAGGGCGCGCTGGCCATCACCGGCATCCCCGACATGAAGAAGTTCTACGAGCCGCTGACCCCGGGCGGTCACCGCGTGCCGAACACGAACTTCTACCGCGCAGACGAGATGGGCGCCCCGTCGGACGACCTCGAGGCCTTCGGCCAGTGGGCTGCGAACCGGATCGAAGAGGCGATCCTCTTCGAGGGCCCCGACACCGTCGCCGCCGTCTTCCTCGAGCCGGTGCAGAACTCGGGCGGCTGCTTCCCCCCGCCCCCCGGGTACTTCAAGCGCGTGCGCGAGATCTGCGACCAGTACGACGTGCTCCTCGTCTCGGATGAGGTCATCTGCGCCTACGGCCGCATCGGCGACTTCTTCGCGTCGAAGGCCCTCGGCTACGAGCCTGACATCATCACGTCGGCGAAGGGCATCACCTCGGGCTACGTGCCCCTGGGTGCCATGATCGTCTCCGACAAGGTGTCGGAACCGTTCAACTCGACCGAGAACACCTTCTACCACGGCTTCACCTTCGCCGGTCACCCGGCCGCGGCTGCCGCGGCCCTCGAGAACTTCAACATCTTCGAGGAGGAGGACCTCAACGGCCGCGTGCGCGAGAACAGCCCGCTGTTCCGCGCCGAGCTCGAGAAGCTGCTCGACATCGACATCGTCGGCGACGTGCGCGGCGAGGGCTACTTCTTCGGCATCGAGCTGGTGAAGGACAAGGCCACCAAGGAGACGTTCAACGAGGAGGAGTCGGATCGACTGCTCCGCGATTACCTCTCCCCCGCTCTGTGGGAGGCCGGTCTCTACTGCCGCGCCGACGACCGTGGAGACCCCGTCATCCAGCTCGCTCCGCCGCTGACCATCGGCCCGTCGGAGTTCGCCGAGATCGGCGGCATCCTCCGCAGCGTGCTGAAGGACGCGTCCTCCAAGATCTGAGGCGCGTTCCGGCAACGGGTGCGGCCCTCTCGCGATTGCGAGGGGGCCGCACCCGTTTTGCGCGCCGGGTGGGCGCGGCGTTCGCGCGATCGCGGCCGCGCGCCCGTGGCCGAGCGCCCGCGCCGCCTGCGCTCGACCAACCATGCGCGAGACCGAGGGTTCGCGCTGAGAACGAGGCTTCTGCACGGCGCGAAACACTCGGTCTCAGCGGAATCGCGCGCGCTCGCGTCTGCGAGGATCGCGACCGCGCGCAGCGCCAGTCGCGACCACGCCCTCCAGCTTCGGCACCCGCAGCCCGAAGGCCCGCAGCCGCATGCCCAGGCCGCGCGCGCCTGACAGGTGCGGCGATCCCCACCTGACCAATCCGTTGCCGGTCGTCCCGCGGATGTCGTCCTCCCGCTCCTTCTCCTGCAGCACCACCTCCTCAGCACTGCGCCCGCCCCGGAGCGCGGGATCGAGGTACTTGATGCGGCCGTCCACCTCGCCGAACGTTCGCTGCCCGATGAACTCGAAGTCGACTCGGTACTGCGCACCGTTCGAGCCCACGACGGACACTTGGATCGCGACCGGAACCCCCAGCTGCGCCAGGTACAGCCGGCTCACGCTCTCGGCGGGCGAGTCCGCACGCCCATCCGCGAGTTCGACGATGCTGCGCCCGCGCCGCACGCCGCGACGCCCGGCCATCTCGTCGAGGCGCCGCAGCTGCGTCGAGCGCCACGCCTCCTCCGCTTCCTCGTCCCGACCGCCGGCGCGGCAGGTGAACAGGGCTCGAAGCGCCGCGTCGGCGGCCGTGATCGCCGTCTCGGGCTCGGCGGCGCGGGCGAGGTCGAGCACCGTGCGGGTGAGACTGGTCACCCGCACTCCGGCGACGCGCGTCTCCTCGTCTGCGTCCCATACCGCCGCATGCCGCATCACCGTCGCCGAGCTGCGCCCCGGCGACTCCGCCGGGGTCAGTGCATGCACGCGCAGGTCGGGCACGCGGAACAGGGGCAGCCCCCAGAGCACGGCGGCCGATTGATGCGAGAACAGCGGATCGAACCGCGCATTCAGCTCAGCGACTGCGATGGTGCGCGCGAGCAGTCGTTGCTCCGGAAACCACGCATCCCACACGGACGCCGCGACGAAGCAGCCCCGCGTCACCCGTGCGAGCTGCCCCACCCGCACGCCCGCCTGCGCCGTGCGCACCTCCGTGTCGCCCAGTGCCTCCCTGAGAAAGATGAGTGCGTCGCGGGTTCGTCGAATGCGATCGATATCGGTGACATGCTCCATACGAGCATGGTGGCCGTACATTCAGCTGACGCTCGTTGTTCTCCACAGAATGCTCGCAGCCGCCCGAGGTCGACGCGATGCGAGCTCGTGTGCACGAAGATGATGGAAGATGATGCCGGATCCGAATACCGTCCGCAGCGCTGCCTCCTGGGCCAGTCATCGAGGCCGAGGGTTCGCGCTGACAGCGAGGTTTCTGCACTGCACGGAACCCTCGGTCTCAGCGGAATCCCTCACGCTCGGCGAATAAGTCACGGTCTCGACGGGATGCCTCGCGCCCAGGGAATGGGTCGCAGTCTCGGCGGAAGCGAGGCGTCGCGGATAAGCTTCGCAGTATGAGCAGCTCCGAGCCCCAGCAGCCCCATCCCCCGCAGGCGCAACCACCCCAGTACGCGCCGCCGCCGCAGCAGCAGCAACCGGCGCAGCAGCTGGATCCTCAGCAGCAGCAGCAGTACGCGCAGCCTGATACTCGACAGCCGCACCTGCAACCGCCCGTGCAGGAGCAGCACCAGCAGGCGCCGCCGTACGCGCAGCACCAGTACGGGCAACCCGGCGCGCAGCAGCAGTACGCGCAGCAGCAGTACGCGCAGCAGCAGTACGGGCAGCAGCAGTACGCGCAGCAGCAGTACGCGCAGCCGGGCACTCAGCAGCGCAACCAGAGCGCTACCGGCAGCCTGAACGTTCCGGGCATCATCGCGCTGGTGCTCCTGCTGCTCACCACGTTCGTGCCGCTGCTGACTCCCTCCCTCTACCGCGCGTCCGTGAGCTCGGATATGTTCTACGCCCTCATCCCCCTCATACCGGGAACGAATGCGCTGCTCCTGCTCATCGCAGGCGCGCTGGCGATCGTCGGCCTCGTCGTGCGCCGCCTGACCCGTTGGCGCTGGACCGCGATCGGGGCCGCCGTTGCGGTCGCGGTCGGCTTCCTCTCGCTCGCCTTCTCGTGGATCGGGAATCTTCTGATCGGCATGCCCGCGTTCTACTGACGCGAGCCGGAATCAAGCCGGCCCGCCACGCAGCAGCGCCCGCCACGCAGAAGCGCCCGCCACCGTGAGGTGACGGGCGCTTCGCAGATGGTGCTTCCGGCGATCGCCGGAGGACCTGCAGACTAGCGGCGCAGACCGATGCGCTCGATGAGCGAGCGGTAGCGCTCGATGTCGACGTTCTGGAGGTAGCCCAGGAGACGACGACGCTGGCCGACGAGCAGCAGGAGGCCACGACGCGAGTGGTGGTCGTGCTTGTGCTCCTTGAGGTGCTCGGTCAGGTCCTTGATGCGACGGCTGAGCATGGCGACCTGAACCTCAGGGGAACCGGTATCGCCGGGCTTCGTCGCGTATTCTTCGATGATCGCCTTCTTGACATCTGCTTCAAGTGCCATAGGGATCCCCTTCCTCTTGCTGCGCGGCGCCGTCAGCGGGGTGCTGGGGCTCTCTTTATCCGCGGCCGTTCGAACGGCAACCTGCACAGCTTATCACCGATCGGCCTCGAGCGCTGCGCGCGCCGCCGCAGCGCGCCGCCTCCCCCGCGCGTGCGCATCCGTCATCCGACCGAAACATATCCGGTACGACATCGAAACGACGAGGAGACGGCTGCGAAACACCGGCAGCGCACACTGGTTCCACTGCGGCGGGCCTGGTCCGCTCGAGAGAAAGGCACCAGCATGGAACTCACTCCCTCAGATGTGTGGACGCTGACGAGCGCGGCACTCGTTCTGATCATGACCCCGGGGCTCGCCCTCTTCTACGGCGGCCTCGTCCGCGTGCGCTCCGTCGTCAACATGATGCTCTTCAGCGTGAGCGCAATGGGCGTCGTCGGCGTGCTGTGGATCCTCTTCGGGTACAGCATGAACTACTTCGCCGAGGGCGAGGGCGGCTTCGCGGGCAGCCCGTTCAAGGACTTCGGTCTCATCAGCACCGACCCGGCGAGCTACATCGGCGTCGGGTTCGGCGCGGTCTTCGCGATGATCACGACCGCGCTGATCTCCGGCGCGATCGCGGACCGCGTGGGCCTCGGCTCGTGGGTGCTGTTCTCGGGCGTGTGGGCCACCCTCGTCTACTTCCCGGTCGCCGCATGGGTCTGGGGCGGTGGCTGGATCCAGAACCTCGGCAGCACCCTCGGCCTGCCCGACGTGATCGATCTCGCCGGCGGCACGGTGATCCACATCAACGCCGGCGCCGCCGCGCTCGCCCTCGCTCTCGTGGCGGGCAAGCGCATCGGGTTCGGCAAGGGATCGCACCAGCCGCACAGCATCCCGCTCGTGACGATCGGCGCGGCCCTGCTCTGGTTCGGCTGGATCGGCTTCAACGGGGGCCTGGCGACCGAGACCGGTGAGGCCGGTCTGATCCTGGTCAACACGCTCGCGGCCCCGGCGGCCGGCATCGTCGGCTGGATCCTGGTCGACGTGATGCGCGGCAAGAAGCCCGGAGTAATCGGCGCGGCCTCCGGAGCGGTGGGCGGTCTCGTCGCCATCACGCCGGCCGCGGCGAGCCTCGCACCGGTCTGGGCGCTGCTCCTCGGCCTGATCGCCGGCATGGCGTGCGCCGTCGCCATCGAGTGGAAGTACCGTCTCGGATACGACGATTCGCTCGACGTGGTGGGACTCCACCTGGTCGCCGGCGTGATCGGCTCGCTCTACCTCGGCTTCTTCGCCTTCTCCGACGGGCTTTTCACCGGCGGCGACGCGGGGCTGCTGCTGGTGCAGGCGATCTCGGTGGTCTCGGTGATGGTGTACTCCTTCGTCGTCTCCCTGGTGATCGCGCTCGGCGTGAAGCTCGTCACCGGCCTGCGGGTGCCGCAGCAGGTGGAGGAGGCCGGGATCGACTTCGCCGCGCACGGCGAAGAGGCGTACGCGTACGCCGCCCCCGAGGTGGTGCCGGCGCCGACGCGCTGAACCTCCTCCTCAGAACGCGGGGCCCGGTCGATGACGCTCGGGCCCCGTTCTGCTGCCCGCGCCAGGCGGCGCGAGGGGCTAGGCTCGGGGCCATGACCGATTCCTCCGCAGCCGCTTCGACCGATCACGACGCGAAGGGCCTCGCTGAGATCGCGGCGCGCATCGCCGAGCGCGCTGCAGCGCGCATCCTCGAGCTCCGGGCGCAGGGCGTGTCGGTCGCCGCGAGCAAGTCGAGTGCGACCGATGTGGTGACGGCGGCCGATCAGGAGTCGGAGCGGCTCATCGTCGCGGCGATCCAGGAGGTGCGGCCCGACGACGGCATCCTGGGCGAGGAGGGCACCGGCATCGCGGGGTCGAGCGGCATCACCTGGGTGATCGACCCGATCGACGGCACGGTCAACTACCTCTACGATCTGCCGGCCTACGCCGTGAGCATCGCGGCGACGGTCGCAGACGGGGCCGCGTACGCCGACGGCCGGCGCGCGATCGCGGGCGCGGTGTGCAACCCGCGCACCGAGGAGCTGTTCGTCGCCTGGCAAGGCGGCGGTGCGACTCGCAACGGCGAGCCGATCCGCATCACCGGCCAGGAGGATCTGTCGGTGTCGCTCGTGGCCACCGGGTTCGGCTACACCGTGGAGCGCCGCACGCGGCAGGCCGAGATGGTGGCGCGCGTGATCCCGCGTGCGCGCGACATCCGCCGCAACGGCTCGGCGGCTTACGACCTCTGCATGCTGGCCGCCGGCCGCATCGATGCCTACTACGAGGAGGGCCTGCAGCCGTGGGATTACGCGGCCGGGGTGCTCATCGCGAGCGAGGCGGGCGCGACGCTCATCGGGCGCGACGCGGCGACGCCCCCGGGAGAGCCCTTCATGGTCGTGGGATCGGCCGGTCTCGTGGAGGAGCTGCGCTCGCTCGCACTCGGCGCCTGACGGAGCCGCGCACCGTCACTGCGACGCGTCGCGGTCGTCCTTCCACGCCGCAGCGCGCTCCGTGAGCCGGTCGGCGAGGCCCTGCAGACGATCCGGATCCGCCGCCCCCGCCCGGCCGTACGCCACGCCGAGCAGGAAGGTGGAGAGCGGAGCCGCGGGCCGCGCGACGTCGTGCGCGACATCGCGGGCGACGTCGAGCACGGTGCCGATGCGCACGGCGTCGGGTTCGACGCCGAGTTCGGCCGCTGCGGCGACGAGCCAGGCGTCGAGGGCCTCGGGCGGGAGATGGTGCGATTGCGGCATGGCGCCTCCAGGTGAGCGGGTGTCGGTCTCAAGGGTGGTCCCCGCATTCGCGGGGTCGGGCGGCAGCAGCGCGCGGCGCGCCCGCTCGAGGTCTTCGGGGGTGTCGATGTCGGCGACGGTCTTCGCGCTCGCGTCGAGCGGACGAAGACGCAGGGCGTCCATGACGCGGCGCAGCGGGCGCCCCGCCACGTCGCCGCCGAGCGCCGCGACCGCGTTGCGCAGCGCGGCCACCCGGTAGCGGCCGGCGAGCCACTGGGCGCGCCCGTCGGGGTCGCGCAGCAGCACCCCGTCCTCGTCGCTCGACGGGGCGCTCACGCGCAGACGGGCGACGACCTCGTCGGGTCGCACCAGGTCGCAGGCGAGCAGCAGCACCTCGTCGATCTCCGGCGGGAGAACCGCGAGGGCGGCGGCGAGCGCGGCGAGCGGCCCCGAGTACGGCGGCTGCTCGCGCACCGTCGTGCAGCGGGCGGGTGCTGCGCCCGGCGGGCCCACCACGATCGGCGCATCGACTCCGGCCTGCTCGGCGGCGGCCACGGCGCGCTCCACGAGCGGCACTCCTCCCAGCTCGAGCGCCGCCTTGTCGACACCGCCGAGCCGGGAGCCGCGTCCGCCAGCGAAGACGACGGCGCCGAGTCGCGCGGGCGCGGTCACCATGCGACGACGACGGTCTCCACCGTCTCCCCCGCCGCCACGTCGCCGCGCCCCGGTTCGACGATGGCGTACCCCTCGGCGGCGCCGTGACGGCCGACGGCGTGCGAATACCCCCGCGGCTCCACCGCGGGCGCGCAGCGCAGGCCGTCGGGGGTGCTGCGCACTCGGACGGGGAGCACCTGCGTGCGGTCGGCGCTGCCCCGCCAGCCCGAATCGACCGTGGCCGGCACCCGGGGGCGGTGAAGTCTCGAGGCCCCCTGCAGGTGCCGCAGCGCGGGCCGCACGAAGAGCTCGTAGCTGACGGCCGCGCTCACCGGGTTGCCCGGGAGCGCGAAGATCAGCGAGCCGCCGCGCAGACGCCCGAAGCACTGCGGCTGCCCGGGCTTCACGGCGACGCGCACCGCACGCACGCCCGGCTCGGCGGCGAGCGCGATCCGCACGACATCGTGGAGGCCGGGCCCCACGCCGCCGGTGGTGATCACCGCGTCGACGCGGCCGTCGATCCGGGCGAGACGCGCGGCGAGGCCGGATGCGTCGTCGTCGCTCACGGCGACCGAGACGGGCTCGATGCCGTCCTCGGCGAGCAGGGCGGCGAGGAGCACGGAGTTCGATTCGGGGATCTGCCCCCGCTCGAGCGGGGCGCCGCTCGAGCGCAGCTCGGACCCGGTGGTGATCACGGCGACGCTCGGGCGGGGGCGCACCCGCACCTCGGACACGCCGGCGGCGGCGATCGCGGCGGCGCGCCGGGCGCCGAGCTGCTCCCCCGCCGACGCGATGCGCTCTCCCGCGACCACGTCCTCGCCGCGCCGGCGCACGTGCGCGCCCGGCTGGGCCGCCCGCAGCACCGTCACCCGGTGCTCGGCCCAATCGCCCGGTTCGCCCTCCGCTCGGGTCTGCTCCACCGGGACGACGGCGTCGGCGGAGCTCGGCAGCGGAGCCCCGGTCATGATGCGCACCGCGGCGCCCGGCGACAGCTGCGGGTCGTCGCCGTGGCCCGCGGCGACTTCGCCGATCACGGCCAGCCGCACGGGTGCGCCCTCCGAGGCGCCGGCGGTGTCGACCGCCCGCACGGCGTACCCGTCCATCGCTGAGTTGTCCCAGAGCGGCAGGTCAATCCCTGCGACCACGTCGGCCGCGAGCACCCGCCCGATGGCCGCGCCGAGCGGTGCCGTCTCGACGGGGAGCGCCGTGACCGCGTCGAGTACGGCCCGCAGGTGCGCGTCGACGGAGATCGGCGCCGATGCCGGAGCGCCGGGCGCAGGCGCGCCCCGGGGGCGTTCGCGACTCGACATGCGCTGGCCACCCCGCTTCCGAATCCGGTTCGCGCCGGTTCGACGCCTTGCTCCCGATCACCTTCGATGATATCCAAGAGGGGTGTCACGTATCGCAGCGCGTCGGAGAGTGACCCGCCTCACCGTCGGCGGATCCCGAGTCCGACGAGCCGATTTCCTCGCCGTGGAGGAACCCCTCGAGATGCGGGTCGGGGGCACGTCGCTGGCGGTGACCATGCGCACGCCGGGGCACGACGTCGAGCTCGCCGCGGGCTTCCTCGTCTCCGAGGGCGTGATCCACGAGCAGCAGCACTTCTCGGCCGCCATCCACTGCGCGAGCGACGGCGAGCCGAACACGTACAACGTGCTCGACGTGGCGCTCGGCCCCGGCGTCGCACCGCCGGATCCGAGTCTGCAGCGCAACTTCACGACGACGAGCTCCTGCGGTCTCTGCGGCAAGGCGACGATCGACGCGGTGCACACCCGATCCCGCTTCTCGGTCGCCGACGACCCATTCGTCGTCGACGCCGCGACGATCGCCGGCTTCCCCGAGCAGCTGCGCGCGGAGCAGGCGATCTTCAAGCGCACCGGCGGCCTGCACGCGGCGGCGCTCTTCGACGGCCGCACGGGCGAGATGCTGGTGCTCCGCGAAGACGTGGGGCGGCACAACGCCGTCGACAAGGTGATCGGCTGGGCACTGCTGCAGGGGATGCTGCCCCTGCGCTCCACGGTGCTCATGGTCTCGGCGCGCGCGAGCTTCGAGCTCACGCAGAAGGCACTGATGGCGGGCATCCCCATGCTCACCGCGGTCTCCGCGCCCTCATCGCTCGCGGTCGAGCTCGCCGAGGCGTCGAGTCTGACCCTCGTCGGGTTTCTCCGCGGCGACTCCATGGTCGTCTACAGCCGCGACGACCGGGTCTCCGATACCGCCGGCGGCACCGACCACGACACCGACCACGACATCGACGACACCGCCGCCGACGCCCCCGGCCACCGCGACGACGCCGACGACACCGCCGACGCCGCCGACCCCCTCGAGAAAGCAGTGCAGCCATGAGCCCGAAGGCCCCCCGCGAAGACTTCTCCGACGCCGACATCGAGGTCACCGAGCCGAAGGACTACGCCGCCGGCATGGGCGGGGTCTTCCACTCGATGGAGCCCGCAGTGAAGACGCTCGGCCTCGCCCGCACGGCGAAGCTCATGACGAAGATCAACCACAAGGACGGCTTCGACTGCATGAGCTGCGCGTGGCCCGACCCGGAGCACCGCAAGATCGCCGAGTTCTGCGAGAACGGCGGCAAGGCCGTCACGTGGGAGGCGACCCCCGTCACCGTGCCGCGCTCGTTCTGGAAGGAGCACTCGCTCACCTCCCTCGAGGACAAGACCGAGTACTGGCTGGGCATGCAGGGCCGGATCACCGAACCGGTCTACAAGCCGGCCGGCTCCGATCACTACGAGCCGGTCAGCTGGGATCGTGCATTCGACATCGCCGCCGGGCACCTGAACGCCCTCGACCACCCCGACGAGGCGTCGTTCTACACGAGCGGGCGCGCTTCGAACGAGGCGGCGTTCATCTACCAGCTCTTCGCGCGCGTGCTCGGCACGAACAACCTGCCCGACTGCTCGAACATGTGCCACGAGTCGACCGGCACCGCGATGACGTACACGGTGGGCATCGGCAAGTCGACGATCGCGTACAACGACTTCCTCGAGTCCGACCTCATCGTCATCATGGGCCAGAACCCGGGCACCAACCACCCCCGCATGCTCACCGCGCTCGAAGAGGCGAAGAAGAACGGCGCGAGCGTCGTCGCGGTGAACCCGCTGCCCGAGGCCGGGCTGCTCGGGTACAAGGACCCGCAGAAGGTGCGCGGCTACGTCGGCAAGCCCATCCAGATCGCCGACCAGTTCCTGCAGATCCGCTCCGGGGGCGACGCGGCTCTGCTGCAGGCCGTCTCCAAACGGGTGATCGCGGCCGAGCGTCGGGCGCCGGGCACCGTGCTCGATCACGAGTTCATCGCCGAGCACTGCGACGGCTTCGAGGCGTTCGCCGAGCACATCGCGCAGGTCGACGACGCCGCCGTCGAACGCGCCACGGGGCTGTCGGCCGCGGAGATCGACGAGTTCGCGGAGCGCTATCTGCGCGCCGACCGGGTGATCATCGCGTGGGCGATGGGCATCACGCAGCATCGCCGCAGCGTCGACACGATCAAGGAGATCATCAACCTGCTGCTGCTGCGCGGCAACATCGGGCGCCCGGGCGCGGGCGCCTCCCCCATCCGCGGGCACTCGAACGTGCAGGGCGACCGCACCATGGGGGTCTGGGAGCAGATGCCCGACTCCTTCCTCGACGCGCTCGGCGCGGAGTTCTCCTTCGAGCCTCCGCGCGAGCACGGGGTCGACGCGGTGCAGGGCATTCGCGCCCTCGACGAGGGGCGCATCAAGGTCTGGTTCGGGCTCGGCGGCAATCTGCTCGGCGCGATCTCCGACACGAACCTGGCCGAATCCGCCATGCGCAAGACCCGGCTGAGCGTGCAGCTGTCGACGAAGCTCAACCGGTCGCACGTGATCACGGGCGAGGAGGCCCTGATCCTGCCGGTGCTCGGGCGCACGGAGGTGGACGTGCAGCTCAGCGGACCCCAGTACGTCACGGTCGAGGACACGGTCTGCGCGGTCCACGCATCGCACGGGCAGGTGCCGCCCGTCTCCGACCAGGTGCGTTCGGAGATCGCGATCATCGCCGGCATCGCCCACGCGACGCTCGGCTCCCGGCACGGCATCGACTGGCTCGCCATGATCGACGACTACGACGTGATCCGGAATCACATCTCCCGAGTCGTGCCCGGCTGCGAGGACTACAACGCGCGGACGCGCCGGAAGGACGGCTTCCTGCTGCCGAACGGGCCGCGCGACGAGCGGCGGTTCGACACCGCGACCGGCAAGGCGCGCATCACGGTGAACGAGCTGGAGCACGTCGAGTGCCCGCCCGGCCGGCTGATCCTGCAGACCGTCCGATCGCACGATCAGTTCAACACGACGATCTACAGCCTCAACGACCGGTATCGGGGCATCAAGAAGGGGCGCTCGGTGATCTTCGTGCACCCCGACGACCTCGCCGAGCTCGGCCTCTCCGATGGGCAGACGGTCGACATCTTCAGCGAGTGGAAGGATCAGCCCGATCGCGTGCTCCGCGGGTTCCGCACCGTGGCGTACCCGACGGCGCGCGGATGCGCCGCCGCGTACTTCCCGGAGGCGAACGTGCTGGTGCCGCTCGACAGCACCGCGCTCGAGAGCGGCACCCCGGTGTCGAAGGCGGTCGTGGTGCGGCTCGAACCCTCGAACACGCCCGTGGGGGTGGGCCGGCCGGTCACGGTGTGAGCCCGGCCGGGTGGCCGCCCCGCGGCGCGCGCATGTCGCGTCGCGGAGCGACCACCCGAACTGCGGCGCACCTCAGGCGGCGGCGCACCTCAGGCGGCGGCGCGACTCAGGCGGCGGCGCGCGGTGCGCCGATGCCCGGATCGATCTGCGCCGGCCCGGCCTGGGAGGGGCGCGGGTCGAAGTCGAAGATCTCCGTCGGCAGGTAGACCGTGGAGCATGAATTCGGGATGTCGACGACGCCCGAGAGGCGGCCCTCGATGGGCGCTGCCCCGAGCAGCAGGTACGCCTGCTCGGGGCTGTAGCCGAACTTCGTGAGGTACTCGATGGCGTGGAGGCACGCCCGCTGGTACGAGAGGTGCGAGTCGAGGTAGCGCTGCTCGCCGTCCAGCGTCACCGACGTGCCCGAGAAGGCGAGCCAGTGGCTGTACTGCGGTTCGACGTTGCCGGGCATGAAGATCGCGTTCTCGTGCACGCCGTAGGTCTCCATGCCGTTCGGGATGAGGTCGACGCGGAGGTCGATGAAACCGCCCATCTCGATCGCGCCGCAGAAGGTGATCTCGCCGTCGCCCTGCGAGAAGTGCAGGTCGCCGACGGAGAGGTTGGCGCCGTCGACGAAGACGGGGTAGAAGACGCGCGAACCCTTCGTGAAGTTCTTGATGTCCTGGTTGCCGCCGTTCTCCCGAGGCGGCGCCGTTCGCGCCGCCTCGCTGCCGACGCGCGCCCACTCCGCGCGGTCGAGGCCTCCGAGCACGGCGTGGTCGGCTTCGGGCGGCAGTGCGAGCGGGGGCACGCGGTCGGGATCCGTGGCGATGAGCGCGGCCTCGCGCGCGTTCCACTTGGCGAGCAGCCCGGCCGACGGCGCCGTGCCCATGAGCCCCGGGTGGATGATGCCCGTGAACGACACCCCCGGCACGTGTCGCGACGTGGCCGTCTGGCCCGAGAAATCCCAGATCGCCTTGTACGCGTCGGGGAACTGATCGGTGAGGAAGCTGCCGCCGTTGCGCTTCGCGAAGATGCCCGTGTACCCCCACCCCTGCCCGGCGAGCGGCCCCGAATCCTCCTGCGGGATCGGACCGACGTCGAGGATGTCGACGATGAGCAGGTCGCCCGGCTTCGCGCCCTCCACGCGGAACGGGCCGCTCAGGGTGTGCACGGTGAGGAGCGGGGCGTCGAGGATGTCCTGCGCCGAGTCGTCGTTGACGATCGCCCCGTCGAACCACTCGCGGCAGTCGACGCGGAAGGCATCGCCCGGTTTCACCGTGGCGACGGGCGGGATCTCGGGGTGCCAGCGATTGTGGCCCACCTGCTCCTGCTCGGTGAACTTCTTGCTGGAGTCCAGTCGGAATACGTGTTCGGGCATCGGGTCGTCCTCTCCTCCGGTTCGGGTGCTGCGGGTCGTACGGTCAGGGCCTCGGCAGCTTCGCGTGCAGCGGATTGCGGCTGACGGGCTGGCGCGGCGCGGCGCCGCGACCGGGCAGGCGATCCACCACCTGCGGCTCGTGCGCGCTGCGGGCGGCGCGATCGAGCAGGCCGTACGCGCTGCCGCCCGAGGCGGAGAGGTGCGGGGCGGTGATCACGCGCTTCGCCAGCGCCCCGCAGGCGGCGCACGCCGCCTGTCGCGGCACGTCGCTCATCGAGTACATCGCGTCGAACTCGCACCCCTCGGCGCAGCGGAAGCGGTAGTTCGGCATCAGCGCGCCCCGATCCGGTCGCTCGCGCGGCTGCGGCCGCCCGGGCTCCCCGACTGCTCTCGTTCGGGCCGTCTGCGCATTCCGATCCCCTCTCGCCGCACTGCGTGAAGAGCGGCCGAGGTCTCCCCCGGCCCAGCTCGTCGACCGGCTCCGGTGCCCGGAGGGTCGCTCTGCTCCAGAAACTAGTGGGAGATCCAACTCGCGTCAACCGTGTGCGCGCTCCATCGGTCTCATACACTGAGAGCCATGACCGAGGCCGTGCGCGACCGCTTCCGGCGCGCCGGCGCCGCAGGGATCGCCCTCGCCCTCCTCGCCCTGATGGGCTGCGGAACGGCCCCAGCCGAGAAGGAGGCCGTCGGCGACGGGGCCGGATCGCAGCTGTCGGGCAGCCTCACGATCGCAGCGGCGGCGTCCCTCCAGGAGGTCGTGACGGAGGTCGCCGACGACTTCACGGCGGAGCACCCCGACGTCGACATCCGCGCGCTCACATTCGACGGCTCCTCCGTGCTCGCCGCGCAGATCGTGGCAGGCGCCCCCGTCGACGTCTTCGCCTCCGCCGATGCGGCCACCATGCAGCGCGTCGCCGACGCCGGCCTGCTCGCCGCCGACCCCACGCCCTTCGCGACGAGCACCCTGCAGATCGCGGTCGCCCCGGGAAACCCGCTCGGCATCGACTCGCTCGCCGATCTCGGGAGCGGCGGAGCGGCCGGGCCGACGCCGACGGTGGTGCTCTGCGCGGCGGAGGTGCCCTGCGGCGCGGCCGCACGCGCGCTGCTCGACCGCGACGGCGTGGAGGTGCAGGCCGCCAGCGAGGAGCAGAACGTCACCGCCGTGCTCACGAAGGTCGCCTCCGGCGAGGCTGACGCGGGCCTGGTCTACCGTTCGGATGTGCTGCGCTCGGCCGGCGAGGTCGCGGGCGTCGAGATCCCCGGAGCGGAATCCGCCTCGGGCGAGTACCTCATCGCCCCGATCGAGGGGTCGGCATCCGCAGCCGCCGCTCGGGAGTTCGCGCGTTTCCTGCTGACGGACGCCGCGCAGGAGCGTCTGCGGAAGCTCGGCTTCGGCCCGGTGCCGGGGGCATGAGCGAGAGCATGAGCGGGGCTGCGAACGAGGCCGGGATCGTTCGACGCCCGACCCGCCGGCCGGCGAGCGGCACCCGGCGCGCGGTGCCCGCCCTCGTGATCGTGCCCGCGCTGCTCGGCGGCGCCCTGCTCGTGCTCCCCCTCATCGCGCTGCTCTCGCGCATGGACTGGGCGGCGCTCCCGGCCACCCTCGCCGCGCCCGAGACGGGAAGCGCGCTGCTGCTCTCGCTCGGCACCGCGGGCGCGGCGACGGTCTGCTGCGTCGTGCTCGGCGTGCCCCTCGCCGTCGTGCTCTCCCGGGCGCGCGGCTGGTGGGCGGTGCTGCTGCGCGGAATCGTGACGCTGCCGCTCGTACTGCCGCCGCTCGTCGGCGGCCTCGCGCTGCTCTCACTGCTCGGGCGCGGCGGAGTACTCGGCGACGCCCTCGCCGACGTCGGCATCCGAATCCCGTTCACCCCGGCCGCCGTGGTGATCGCGCAGACGTTCGTCTCGCTCCCGTTCCTCGTCATCTCGGTCGAGAGCGCCCTGCGCACCCTCACCCCCGCCTTCGCGGACGCCGCCGCCACCCTCGGCGCCTCGCCCGCCGCGACCCTCTTCCGGGTCACCCTGCCGCTGATCCGCACCGGTCTCATCGCCGGCGTCGTGCTGTGCTTCACCCGCGCCCTCGGCGAGTTCGGTGCGACAGCGCTCTTCGCGGGCAACGCCGGGGGCACGACGCGCACCGTTCCGCTGGCGATCTACACGGCGTTCAACGGTGCGGGCGTGAGTCAGGACACGGCGCTGACGCTCTCGCTGATCCTCATCGCCGTCGCTCTCGCCTCCCTCTTCGTGGTGCAGGGGCGCGCCTCCGCTCGCGCGATGTGACACTCACCGCCCGCCCCGGAGCGCAACTGCTAGGGTGGCGCGCAGGGGAGGTGCGGCGATGCCGAAGTCGATGCCCGTTGCGCGACCGCGAGGGCGCGCCCGGCAGCTGCCCGCGACGGGAGGCGCCGGTCTCGCCGACACCCGCGGGCGGGCGCTCCGCGACCTCCGCATCTCGGTCACCGACCGGTGCAACTTCCGCTGCGTCTACTGCATGCCGAAGGAGCTCTTCGGCAGCGACTACCCGTTCATGGAGCGCGACGAGTTGCTCAGCTTCGACGAGATCGAGCGGGTCGCCGGCGCGGCCGTGAGCCTCGGCGTCGACAAGCTGCGTCTCACGGGCGGCGAGCCGCTGCTGCGCCGCGGCATCGAGGAGCTCATCTCCCGCCTCGCGGCGCTGCGCACGCCCGACGGCCGGAAGCCCGACCTGGCGCTCACCACGAACGGCTCGGCGCTGCGGGTCAAAGCGGCCGGGCTGCGCGAGGCCGGCCTCGATCGCGTCACCGTCTCCGTCGACTCGCTCGAGGAGCACCGGTTCCAGGCGATCAACGACGTGCGGTTCCCGCTCGCCCGCGTCTTCGACGGCATCGACGCCGCTCGCGAGGCCGGCCTCGGGCCCGTGAAGGTGAACGCCGTCGTGAAGCGCGGGGTGAACGACGACGAGATCGTTCCGCTCGCCGAGCACTTCCGGCAGCGCGGGCACGTGCTGCGCTTCATCGAGTACATGGACGTCGGCGCGAGCAACGGGTGGGTGCTCGACGACGTCGTGCCGTCGGCGGAGATCGTCGCCCGCATCGACGCGGTGCACCCGCTCGCGCCCGTCGCCGAGACCCGCGAGGGCGAGACCGCGAAGCGGTGGCGCTACCGCGACGGCTCCGGCGAGATCGGTGTGATCTCGAGCGTGACGGGCGCGTTCTGCGGTACGTGCACGCGGGCGCGGGTGTCGGCCGACGGCAAGCTGTTCACCTGCCTGTTCGCGTCGCGCGGCTTCGATCTGCGCGAT
This sequence comes from Leucobacter chromiiresistens, assembly GCF_001477055.1. GTDB lineage: Bacteria > Actinomycetota > Actinomycetes > Actinomycetales > Microbacteriaceae > Leucobacter > Leucobacter chromiiresistens_A. Next base: position 480 of record NZ_LDRK01000014.1, on the reverse strand, counting down.
CTGCTGCGCTCCGGGGCGGGCGACGAGCAGGTGCGGAGCGCGCTCGCGGGCGTGTGGTCGGTGCGCGACGACCGCTACTCGGAGCTGCGCGCGCAGCTCGGAGACGCGGCTCCGGATCGCGAGCGCATCGAGATGTCGTACATCGGCGGCTGACCGCGCTGCCGCGCCCGCTACAGCCCCACCCACTCGCTCACGCCGTCGGCGAAGTGCTGCCGCTTCCATATGGGTACCTCGTGCTTGATGCGCTCGACGAGACGCTCGACGGCGGCGAAGGCCTCGGCGCGGTGCGGCGCGGATGCGGCGGCGACGAGTGCGGCGTCGCCGATCCGCAGCGCTCCCACGCGGTGCACGGCGGAGAGCCGCAGCCCCGTGGCCGCGCGCTCGGTCGCGACGCACTCGGAGATGAAGCGCTCCGCGTCGGGGTGCGCCCGGTAGTCGAGCGCCGCGACCCCGCGCCCGCCGTCGTGGTCGCGGTCGCTC
>NZ_LDRK01000139.1 GCF_001477055.1 Leucobacter chromiiresistens | reverse complement strand
CGGCACCCCGAGCTCGTCGAGGCGCTCGTGCTCATCGCCCCGACGGTGAACCCGCGCGAGCGCTCCGCGATCCGGCAGGGCCTGCGCATGGTGCAGGATCTGATCGGGGAGTCGCCGAAGGTGATCCTGCTCGGACTGCGCGAGTACGCGAAGACGAGCCCGAAATGGTTCCTGAACAAGCTCCGCTTCATGCTGGCGCACCGCCTCGAGCGGATCTGCCCCGGCATCTCGGCGCCGACGCTCGTGCTCAGCGGCGCGACCGACCGGGTCTGCCCGCGGGAGTGGGTGCTGCAGGTCGCGAGAGCGCTGCCCGATGCCGCGTTCGAGTCCATCCCGCACCGGGGCCACGAGGCCATCATCCGCAGCGCGGAGCCGGTGGCGTCCATGATTCTCGACTTCGTGCGGCGACGCTCGGCGGGGTCGCCTCGATCGGAGTACCCTGGGCACGGTGAGTGAGCAGGAGAGAGCGGCGAAGCGGGCGATCGTGATGTGGGTCGCCGCGGGCATCGTGGTGTGGGGCGGCATCGGGGCCGTGCTGGGCGGCATGATCGGACTGGTCGGCCTGGGCGCGGGCACCGGGCTCGCGGTGGGCGCCGTGGCCGGGTTCCTCATCGGCATGCCCTCGGGCGGCGGCGAGTAGCTGCGCCGCGGCCGCCCGGCGCCGTGCCGCCCGGCCTCGCGCCGCCCTGCGCCGCCCGGCCTCGCGCCGCCCTGCGCCGTGCCGGGCCGAACCCCCTGCCCCGCGTCGTCCGGCGCCGTGCAGGAGATCCGGCGCCGGACGACGCGGGGCAGGGGGTTCGGCCCGGCAC
>NZ_LDRK01000138.1 GCF_001477055.1 Leucobacter chromiiresistens | reverse complement strand
AGCACGGCCTCCGCAACGCCGCGATCCCGGTCATCACGGTGACGGGCGTGCAGATCGCCGCGCTCATCATCGGCGCCGTGGTCATCGAGCGCGTATTCGTGATCCCGGGCCTCGGCTCGATGCTACTCGACGCCGTCGGCAACCGCGACATGCTCACCGTGCAGTCCGTTGTGATGGTGCTCGTCGCCATCACCCTGATCCTCAACCTCGTCGTCGATGTGCTCTACACGCTCATCGATCCGCGTCTGCGAAGGAGCGCCTAGCCATGAGCACGCAACAGGTTCCCACGCCGCCGTCACAGGCGCCGCGCACCAGCGCGATCAGCGCCCCGGGCAACGCCACCACGAGTGTCGTGTCGAAGCCGGGCAAGCGCCGGCTGTCGGCCACGCTGCTCATCGGGCTGATCCTCATCGGCCTCGTCGCCCTGGCCGCCATCGTGTCGTTCTTCTGGACGCCCTACGACCCCACGCAGGCGATGCCCGCGGACCGCCTGCAGGGATCGAGCCTCGCCCACCTCATGGGCACCGACAAGTACGGGCGCGACGTGTTCTCCGCCATGCTCTACGGCGCGCGCATCACCCTCTTCGTGGGC
>NZ_LDRK01000137.1 GCF_001477055.1 Leucobacter chromiiresistens | reverse complement strand
TCCGCGGCCGCGGCCGCGGAGGAGTCGGCGGCGGCGGCGGGGGCGTGCTCGGCCCGGTGATCGGAGGCGTGCTGCTCGGCGGACTGCTGGGCGACATGTTCGACTGATTTCGTAGGGTTCGCACCAAGGAGTTTCGATTCCGTTGGAGAGGTTCGGAGGGTGCGGGCATGCCCTCCGCGCTAGGCTGGCAGGCGTGACTGCAGAGAACACCGCACCCGCGACGACCGCCGACCGCATCGCGGACCATCGCCGCAAGTACCAGGAAGCCGTCGGCGACCGAGACGCGGCGGCCGCGGCGAAGCAGCACGCGCGGGGCAAGATGACCGCACGCGAGCGCATCGCGGCACTGCTCGACACGGGCTCGTTCGTCGAGTTCGACAAGTTCGTCAAGCACCGCTCCCAGGGCTTCGGCATGGAGCAGTCGCACCCCTTCGGCGACTCCGTCGTGACCGGCGCGGGAACGATCCACGGCCGCCAGGTGGTCGTGTACTCGCAGGACTTCACCACGTTCGGCGGATCGCTCGGCGAGGTCGCCGGCGAGAAGATCGTGAAGGCCATGGAGTTCGCCCTGAAGACCGGAGCCCCCGTGCTCGGGATCCTCGACTCCGGCGGGGCGCGCATCCAGGAGGGCGTCGTCGCCCTCTCCAAGTACGCGAGCATCTTCCGCCTGAACACCATGTGCTCCGGCGTCATCCCGCAGATCTCCATCGTGATGGGACCGTCGGCCGGCGGCGCCGTCTACTCCCCCGCGCTCACCGACTTCGTCATCATGGTCGACAAGACGAGCCACATGTTCGTCACCGGCCCGGACGTCATCAAGACCGTCACCGGCGAGGAGGTCGGCTTCGAAGAGCTCGGCGGCGCCCTCACCCACAACAAGACCAGCGGCGTCTCGCACTACTTGGCGAGCGACGAGCACGACGCGCTCGACTACGCCCGCGCGCTCATCAGCTACCTCCCCGACAACAACCTGGCCGAGGCGCCGATCTACGACACCGACACGGCGCTCGAGATCACCGACGCGGACCGGCGCCTCAACACGCTGATCCCCGACAGCCCCAATCAGCCCTACGACATGCTCACCGTCATCGAGGCGATCCTCGACAGCGGCGATTTCCTCGAGGTCCAGCCGCTGTTCGCGCCGAACATGCTCATCGGGTTCGGTCGCGTCGAAGGCCGCACCGTCGGCATCGTCGCCAACCAGCCCAGCCAGATGGCGGGCACCCTCAACATCGACGCGAGCGAGAAGGCGGCGCGCTTCGTGCGGTTCTGCGACGCGTTCTCCATTCCGATCCTCACCCTCGTCGACGTGCCCGGCTACCTGCCCGGCACCGACCAGGAGTTCCAGGGCGTCATCCGCCGCGGCGCGAAGCTGCTCTACGCCTACGCCGAGGCCACCGTGCCGCTCGTCACCATCATCACCCGCAAGGCCTACGGCGGCGCGTACATCGTGATGGGATCCAAGCAGATGGGCGCCGACTTCAACATCGCGTGGCCCACCGCCGAGATCGCCGTCATGGGCGGCGCGGGCGCCGTGAACATCCTCTACCGCAAGGAGCTCGCCGCGGCCGCCGAGCGCGGCGACGACGTCGAGGCGCTGCGGGCGGAGCTCACCGCCCGGTACACCGCCGACGTCACCTCCCCCTTCCTGGCGGCGGAGCGCCTTGATCACCGCGAGGCGGCCTGCGCGGC
>NZ_LDRK01000136.1 GCF_001477055.1 Leucobacter chromiiresistens | reverse complement strand
CGCGCCGTCGTCCCAGCGTCGCGCGCGCCGTTCCCAGAGGAGCACGTAGACGGTGAACACCACGCAGACGTAGATCCCGCTCGCGATGATCGAAATCGCAAGGCCGGCTCCGAACTCCGTGAGAGAGAGGAGGAAACCGAGCGGAAGCGCCCCGATTGCGCCGCTTCCCGCTCCGACGATCAGTGCATGGGGTACGGGAAGATCCCGGTTGAAGAAGCGTTGCGTGGCTCTGCTAAACGTACCCGATCAACCCGACAACAAGCCCCACTGTGGCGATGGGGAGGACGAGCAGTACAAGCCCCCATCGCAGTCCGAAAAGCACCGATGAGAAGTCCGGAGCAATGAGAAGGAAGTAACCCAGCACATACAGGAAAATTGGCGCACCGCACACGATTGGGCCGAAACAAATCAGGGAAAGGGTGGACCGGTGACTCACCTCGTCTCCGCACTGTACTTGTTGATCACATTCCTGAAGTTCGCGGCTTGCAGTGACCAGGCAACGTAGGCGCCTGCAGGCCCCGCATAGCCGAGTCCGGTTTGTGCTTCTTCTGCATCCGCGACTTTCCGCACAGCAAACTCTTCACCTTCCTCGACGATCGAGAACTCGATGGTGGAACCCGGGCCATCGAAGTAATTGTCGGATATGACGGTGAACTTCACGCTGGTGTCCGTCGTGTTGACGAGCACCCTTCCGGTATCGATTCCACCGTCGAAGAAGAACAGGGTCTCCGAGAGTTCGAATACCGCGCCGTCCTGAAACTCAGCAGAGTCGCCGGTCACCGCAAACGGAAAGATCTCGGACGGGTGCTTCTTGAACAGGTCCATCAGTTCCTCGGCGGTGTAATTGTCCGTGCTCACACCCAAAGAGTGCTTCATGTCGTAAACATAGGAAGCTTGCGATAGCAGGAGCGATCCGATGGGAACGCCTCCGGCGGAAGGTCCCACTTCTCCGCAAGCTCCGCCCGCAGGGCCTCCAGGATCGTATAATCGGATTCCTGTCGGCGCGCTGCAAGGTCGAGGAGGCGACGCACGGCATCTTCGGCTACGTCGCGAGCTTCTCCGAGCCGCATCTCGAGATCGTTTCGCTTTTCCTCTCCGAAAGGTCCCCCGGTGGCCTGCAGAGCGCTCAGTTCGAGCGCAATGTCCATCGCCTGCTCCGTGGCGAAGTCACGTCGGACGATCTGATCGTTCGCAAGAGGTTGTATCGCCTCCAATTCATCGACGTACTTGTTGAGAGCTCGTTTCACCACTGCAGCGGCATCACCGAGCGTCACAAGGCGAACCTTGATCGCATTGATCCGTCCTTGAGCTGCCGATGCCGCGAGCCCGGACCAGTACTCGGGAAACACCTCGAGACACCTGGCGACATCGCCTTGAGCTTCTTCCAACTCTGCACTCATCACCGCGAACTTTGATGCGAGACCCGCCAACGATGCCGTCGAACCTGCGCCAGGGTCTTCGTCCGTCCATTGCGTGCTCATCGTTCAGCTCATCATCCCCAAGAAGCCGCGGATCTCTTGAACATGTGCGGTTTCGACCTGATTGAAGTCATGTGCGCACTCATGCATAGCCTCGGCGGTGCTCCGTGCTCGTTCTTGCTCGGTCCGAACTGCCTGTGCGAATTCCTCAACGAACAATTGCGTGGTGCGTGCGACAACATCGCTGCCGCAGTCCGAGCACGATTCGTCACCGGAATTCGGCACCTGGGCAAGAGCGTCGAACAAGCGATCCGCTGCGCTCTGGATCTCAGAAACGTCGACCTTCACGCGTCTGCCGACTCGTCCTTGTCATGGCGCGATCGTAAACGCAGCATCGACCGCAGTGAGTTCGCCGGGCGGAGAATGCAGCATCCCTGAGCGACAAATTCAGTATCTGCACCGCGTCCTTGCGGGGCTTCGGGCGTCGATTGCAGCATCGGCTCTCGGGAGAGAGCAGTAGAAAGGATGCGACAGAAGGTCCGCTCCCCAAGAGCTGGGAGCGGACCTTGTGTCGCATTTCCTGGTGCTCCGGGGAGCGGGCCGGGCCGGGGCAGGCAGGAGTCGGGGC
>NZ_LDRK01000135.1 GCF_001477055.1 Leucobacter chromiiresistens | reverse complement strand
CGGCGATCGCGATCGCCGTGTAGCTCGCGACGCCGAGGAACAGGAAGATGCGGTCGAGGAGGCTGCGCTGATCGGAGACGCTCTGCACCCCGGGGATGCCCGCGAACGTCTCCTGGATGATGTCGGAGCGCGACGGATCCTTCAGCTTGATCCAGAACGTCTGGTTCAGCTGCTCGGGTCTCGTGATCTCGACGATCGGGTTGCCCTCGAACTGCTTCGTGAACTCCTCGTACGCCTGCTCGTGGTCGACGAAGAAGGTGTCCTCGATGTACGGCGCGAGCGTCTCCGAGTCGAGCGCGGCCTGCACGGCGGCGATCTCCTCCTCCCCCGCATCCGTCCCCGAGCACGTGGCGCTCTGGTCGTAGTCGGTGCAGAGGTACACCGCGACCTGCGCACGATCGAACCAGAACGTCTTCATCTGCTGGATCTGCAGCTGCATCAGAATCGCGGCGCCCACGAAGGTGAGCGACACGAAGGTCACGAGCACCACCGAGATGACCACGGAGAGATTGCGGCGGAAGCCGTTCCAGACCTCGCCGAGTACCAGTCCCACCCTCATCGCACGGGCCCCACATCCGTCTGGTCGTCGTCGGTTCGTTTCAGCCCGAGATGCTCGGCGAGGCTCCCCGTCTCCGCCATCTGCACGGGGTCGAGAGGACGCGCCGGTTCGAGGAAGCTCGGAATGCTGCGGCCGCGCGGGCCGTCGGCGTGCACCGTCTCGTCGATGTCCTCGTCCTCGTCGTCATCGCCGAAGGGGCGGGGCTCCTCGAAGACCGAGGCCCCCCGCTGCCGCTCCGCCTCGGGGGCCTGCGGCTCGCGAGGCTCCTCGACCTCGGGCTCGGGGGCGGCCGCGGCCACCACCTCCGCCGCGGCCTCGACGAGCGCGGGATCGCGCTCCGCCGCATCCTGCACCGCCGCCGAGCCGGCCGTGTCGCCGAGCATCTCGGGCGCCAGTGCGGCGCGCACCACGGCCTCCGAGGTGCGCAGCACCTGCACGCTCGCGTCCGAGAGATCGGCGATCGGGATCGAAGCGGTCTCGCCGTAGCCGCCGCCGACCTCGTCGCGCACGACGACGCCCTGCGAGAGCTCGACCACGCGCTGCTGCATGATGTCGACGAAGGTCGCCTCGTGGGTCGCCATGACGACCGTCGTCCCCGCCGCGTTGATCGCGCGCAGGAGCTGCATGATCCCCAGGCTGGTGGCGGGGTCGAGGTTGCCGGTCGGCTCGTCGGCCATGAGGATCGCCGGCTTGTTCACGATCGCGCGCGCGATCGCGACGCGCTGCTGCTCACCGCCTGAGAGCTCGTGCGGGAAGCGCTTCGCCTTGTTCGCGAGGCCGACCATCTCGAGCGTGTCGGGAACGGCCTCCTGGATGAAGCCGCGGGACTTGCCGATCACCTGCAGCGTGAAGGCCACGTTGTCGTACACCGTCTTGTTCGTGAGCAGGCGGAAGTCCTGGAAGACCGTGCCGAGGTTGCGGCGGAAGTACGGAACCTTGCGCGAGGAGATCTTGCTGAGATCCTGCCCCAGCACGTGGATCTTGCCGGCGCTCGGCTGATCCTCGCGCAGGATCAGCCGGAGGCAGCTGGATTTACCCGAACCGGAGGCGCCCACGATGAACACGAACTCGCCGCGATCGACCCGGAGGTCGATACCGTCGAGCGCGGGTTTCGCGGTGCCCCGGTATTTCTTGGTGACGTTCTCGAAGAGGATCATGACGAGACGACTGTACGCCCTGCCGACCGCACCGATGCTGAGGCGCGCTGGAGCGGGGCCGCTTCGGGCGAACTCCCAGTCGCGCGATCAGTCGTTCTTGGCGAGCGAGCGCCACCGGATCCCGGCGGCGATGAACCCGTCGAGGTCGCCGTTGAAGACCGCCTCCGGCTGCGAGGATTCGTGCCCCGTGCGCAGATCCTTCACGAGCTGCTGGCCGTACAGGAAGTACGAGCGGATCTGATCGCCCCAGCTCGCGGTGACGCTGCCCGCGAGCTCCTTCTTCTTGGCCGCCTCCTGCTCGCGCTGCAGCAGCAGCAGTCGGGTCTGGAGCACGCGCATCGCGGCGGCGCGGTTCTGGATCTGGGACTTCTCGTTCTGCATCGAGACGACGATGCCCGACGGGAGGTGGGTGATGCGCACCGCGGAGTCGGTCGTGTTCACCGACTGACCGCCCGGGCCCGAGGAGCGGTAGACGTCGACGCGGATGTCGGCCTCGGGCACCTCCACCTCGGTGGCCTCCTCGAGGAGCGGGATGACCTCGACGCCGGCGAAGCTCGTCTGGCGCTTGTCGGCCGACCCGAACGGGCTGATGCGGGCGAGCCGGTGCGTGCCCGCCTCGACCGAGATGGTGCCGAACGCGTACGGTGCGTCGATCTCGAAGGTGGCCGACTTGATGCCCGCGCCCTCAGCGTACGACGTGTCGAGCACCTTGGTCGGGTAGTCGTGCTGCTCGGCCCAGCGCAGGTACATGCGCAGCAGCATCTCGGCGAAGTCGGTCGCGTCGTCGCCGCCGGCGCCCGAGCGGATCGTGACGACTGCGGCGCGCTCGTCGTACTCCCCCGAGAGCATGGTCTGCACTTCGAGGTCCTGGATGACCTTCTCGAGCGCGACCAGCTCGGCTGCGGCCTCCTCGGCGGAGTCGGCGTCGTCGGCCTCCTGCGCGAGCTCGACGAGCACCTCGAGGTCGTCGAGCCGCTGCTCCACCCCGCGCACGCGCTTCACGCGTGCCTGACGGTGCGAGAGCCCGCTCGTCACCTTCTGCGCGGCCGCGGGATCGTCCCACAGATCGGGGGCGGCGGCCTGCTCCTCGAGGTCCGCGATCTCGCGATCGAGCTTGGGCAGATCCAGCACCGCGGCGATATCGGCGAACGTCGAGCGGAGTGCGCGGATGCGGGCGGAGAAGTCGAGGTCGAGCATGGTGCTCAAGCTTACTCGCCGGAGCGCCGATTCCGCGGGTCTCCGGGGAGGCCGGCCCGCAATCCCCGCGGGATCCGGTCGCGGTCGGCCGTCAGATGACGGCCTCGGTGAAGGCGGCCGGGGCCGCGCGACCCGCCCCTGCGCTGCCCGCGCCGCCGTTCCAGGCCTGAGCGAGACGCTGCAGCGCCTTGTCGAGCGTCGCCTCGGGCGCCGAGAACGGGAGCCGCACGAATCGCTCGAACGTGCCCGGGCTCCCGAAGCGCGGGCCGGGGGGCAGGTGCAGGTCGAGTTCCGCCGCGGCCCGGCTGAGGCGCGAGCTGGCCCGCTCGCCGATGTCGACCCACACGCAGACGCCGCCCACGGCCGGCGACGGGCGCCACTCGGGCAGGTGCTCGGCGAGACCCGCGACGAGCGCGCGGTGGCGTGAGGTCAGCTGCTGCGTCCGCTCCGCCAGGATGCCGTCGTACTGCTCCAGCGCGTGCAGGGCGAGCACCTGCTCCCAGACCCCGGTGCCGAGGTCGCCGATGCGGCGCGAGGCCTCGAGCCTCCCGATGAGTTCGGGAGCGGCCCGGATCCACCCCACGCGCAATCCGCCCCACACCGTCTTGCCGAGCGATCCGACGGTGAGGATCGCATCCTGGTGGTGCTCCTGCTCGGCGTGCGCGGCGAACGGGGCGATCCGCCGCGGCTCCCCCAGGGCGAGCTCCGCCGTCGTCTCGTCGGCGATGACGTAGGCGCCCGACCCGGCGAGCGCGGTGATGAGGCGCGATTTCAGCCCGTCGGGCATGCGCAGCCCGGTCGGGTTGTGGTGATCCGGGATCAGGTAGGCGAGCCTCGGCGACGTGCGCTCGGCGATCTCCAGCAGGCTCGCCTACCTGATCCC
>NZ_LDRK01000134.1 GCF_001477055.1 Leucobacter chromiiresistens | reverse complement strand
GGGTGGGACGGCATGAAGCCGATGACCGACGAGGCGCTCGTGACGGCGAACCCCGACCTGATCCTCGTGATGTCGCACGGCCTCGAGTCGGTCGGCGGCGTCGACGGGCTGCTCGAGGAGAAGCCCGCGATCGCCGTCACCACCGCGGGCGAGCACCGCCGCTTCGTCGACATGGAGGACGGCACGGTGCTGTCGTTCGGGCCCCGATCCGCCGAGATCCTCGACGCCCTCGCGCGAGCCGTCTACGCGCCCGAGAGCCGTTAGCAGGCACCGCCCGAGCCGGGCGACGCCGGTACACTGGGGGTTCGCGCCCGCTCGGATCCGGGCGCGAACCCCCAGTGTACCGGCGTCGCCCGGCTCGGGCGGTGCCTGCTAACGGCTCTCGGGCGCGTAGACGGCTCGCGCGAGGGCGTCGAGGATCTCGGCGGATCGGGGCCCGAACGACAGCACCGTTCCGTCCTCCATGTCGACGAAGCGGCGGTGCTCGCCCGCGGTGGTGACGGCGGTCGCGGGGTTCTCCTCGCGCAGCCTGTTCGACGCCGCCGACCGACTCGAGGC
>NZ_LDRK01000133.1 GCF_001477055.1 Leucobacter chromiiresistens | reverse complement strand
GTCGGCGATAGGGCACCGTCGCCCGACCCCACCCTCCATCCCGGCTTCGCCCCGCGAAGCCTCAGTCACAGGAAAGCAATGATGCGACGTAAGAATGCGATTCTCACCACGGCCGCACTCGCGACCGCGGCCATCCTCGGCCTCGCAGGCTGCTCCGCGGGCGCGGGCAACAGCTCGTCCGACGGCGGAGAGACCCCCACCACCGCGACCATCGCCCTCACCGGCACGCCCACCAACCTCGACTTCACGACGACGGCGGGATCCGCGATCCCGCAGGCGCTCATGTCGAACGTGTACGAGGGCCTCGTCGAGCTCGACCAATCGGGCGAGATCCAGCCGCTGCTGGCCAGCGAATGGACCGTCAGCGACGACCGCAAGACCTACACCTTCACGCTGCAGGAGGGCGTCACGTTCTCGAACGGCGACGAGTTCACCGCCGACGACGTGAAGTTCAGCTTCGACCGCGTGAAGACGGACTGGGTGTCGAGCCTCAAGGCGAAGATGGACGTCGTCGACAGCGTCGAGGTCGTCTCGCCGACCGAGGTCGCCGTCACCCTGACCAAGCCCTCCAACGCCTGGCTCTTCAGCCTCGCCACGCCCGTGGGCGCGATCTTCTCCGAGGACGGGGTCGACGACCTCGCGAACACGCCGGTCGGCACCGGGCCCTACGCCGTCGGATCGTGGACGCCGAACGAGAGCCTCGTCCTCGACACGCGCGACGACTACTGGGGCGAGGCGCCCGGCGTCGAGCAGGTC
>NZ_LDRK01000132.1 GCF_001477055.1 Leucobacter chromiiresistens | reverse complement strand
GGCCGGGAGGGCGTGCGCGTACGCGGAGCGCGGGACGGGCGGCGGGCCGGAGCCGACGCGGCGGACCGGAGCCGACGCGTCGGATGAAACGGCACGTTCACACGCGCGGGCTACGCTGAACGCATGACCCAGAACGAACCGCACCCTCGCCGCGCCGAGATCGAATGCTGGCTCACCGACATGGACGGCGTCCTCGTCCATGAGAACCGCGCGATTCCGGGCGCGGCCGACCTCATCGCGCACTGGCGCGAGCACGAGATCCCCTACCTCGTGCTCACCAACAATTCGATCTTCACCGCCCGGGACCTGAGCGCTCGGCTCGCGGCCTCCGGCATCTCCGTACCCGAGGAGCGCATCTGGACGAGCGCGCTCGCCACCGCCGCATTCCTGAAGCAGCAGCAGCCGGGCGGATCGGCGTTCGTGATCGGCGAGGCCGGGATCCTGACCGCGATGCACGACGCCGGCTACGTGATGACCGAGTCGAACCCCGACTTCGTGGTCGTCGGTGAGACCCGCAACTACTCGTTCGAGGCGATCACGAAGGCGATCCGGCTCATCAGCAAGGGAGCTCGCTTCATCTCGACCAACCCGGACGCGACCGGCCCGAGCCCGGAGGGCCCGCTGCCCGCGACCGGCGCGATCAATGCGCTCATCACGGAGGCGACCGGCAAGCACCCGTACATCATCGGCAAGCCCAACCCGATGATGTTCCGCTCGGCGCTCAACCAGATCGGCGCGCACTCGCACAACACCGGCATGATCGGCGACCGCATGGACACCGATGTGGTGGCGGGCATCGAGGCGGGCCTCCACACGGTGCTCGTGATGACCGGCATCTCCGATCGCGCCGAGATCGAGCGCTTCCCCTTCCGCCCCGACGAGGTGCTGGGCTCGGTCGCGGACCTGCTGTAGACGGCGGTGCCTCCCGCCCGC
>NZ_LDRK01000131.1 GCF_001477055.1 Leucobacter chromiiresistens | reverse complement strand
GATCGGCGCGCCGATCGTGCTGGCGGTCGGTCTGAACTACGACGAGCACGCGAGCGAGCTCAGCCTCGACAACGACTCGGGCCCGGTGCTGTTCTCCCTCTTCCCGAACTCGCTCGGCGCCCACCAGGGCGAGGTGCCCCTCTCGAGCGACGTCAGCACTGAAGTCGACTACGAGGGCGAGCTCGGGGTGATCATCGGCAAGCCTGCGAAGAACGTCTCAGCGGACGAGGCGCTCGACTACGTGTTCGGCTACACCGTCATCAACGACGTCACCGCGCGCGACATCCAGTTCCAGGAGCCCCAGTGGTCGCGCTGCAAGTCGTTCGACGGCTTCACGCCGATCGGCCCCGTCGTGGTGACCGCCGACCAGATCCCCGACCCGCAGGCGCTGCGCCTCACCACGGACGTCGACGGGTTGCGCGTGCAGGATTCGACCACTGGTTTCATGATCCGCACCGTCGCGCAGCTGATCGCCTCGATCTCGCAGGAGGCCACCCTGCTGCCGGGCACCGTCATCTCGACGGGATCGCCGGGCGGAGCCGGCCGCTCGCGCAAGCCGCCGCTCTACCTCCGCCCCGGCACCGAGGTGACCGTGACGATCGAGGGCATCGGCGCGCTCACGTCGCACTGCGTCGAGGCGTAGCAGCCCCGCGGCCCGAGCCGCGAACGCGAAACGGCCGGTGGGATCCGAGATCCCACCGGCCGTTTCGTCTGCCCGGCTACTTCGCAGGCTTCTTCGTGACCTGCGTGCCCGAGCCGTCCTCGACCTTCTCGGGCGCGGGGATCGCCGCGTCCGTGATGACGTCGATGACGTCGGTCTCGGGGGCCAGGCCCGCGAGCTTCGACGGCTGGAGGATCTCGTCGAGCTGCGCCTGGTCGAGCAGCCCGCGCGACGTGACGAGCTCGGACACCTTCTCGTTCGTGGCGAGCGCCTCCTTGGCGAGCTTCGCCGCTTCGGCGTACCCGATCACCGGTGCGAGCGCGGTGATGACGGTCACCGAGCGCGACACCATGTCTTCGAGGCGCGCCTCGTTCGCGGTGATGCCGTCGACGCAGTTGACGCGCAGCGTCTGGCAGGCGCGCTCGAGCCAGGTGATGGACTGGAAGAGCGAGTGGGCGATCACGGGCTCGAAGGCGTTCAGCTGCAGCTGACCGGCTTCGACCGCCATCGACACGGTCACGTCGGCGCCCGCGACCGAGTAGGCCACCTGCGTGACGGCCTCCGGGATCACGGGGTTCACCTTGCCCGGCATGATCGACGATCCGGCCTGGCGGGCCGGGAGGTTGATCTCGCCGAGGCCGGCCTGCGGGCCGGAGGAGAGCAGGCGGAGGTCGTTCGAGATCTTCGACAGCTTCAGCGCGCTGCGCTTGAGCGCGCCCGAGAAGGTGACGAAGACGCCGGTGTCGCTGGTCGACTCGACGAGATCGCCAGCGGTCTCGAGCTCGAGCTGCGTGATCTCGCGGAGGTGCTTGATCACGGCCTCCTTGTACCCCTTCGGGGCGTTGATGCCGGTGCCGATCGCGGTGGCGCCCATGTTGACCTCGCGCAGCAGCGACACCGCTTCGCGGAGGCGCTCGATGTCTTCGCGCAGCGTGACCGCGAAGGCGTTGAACTCCTGGCCGAGCGTCATCGGCACCGCGTCCTGCATCTGCGTGCGGCCGACCTTGATGATGTGCGAGAATTCGCGGCCCTTCGCGGCGAACGACTCGGCGAGCAGCCCGAGTTCGTCGAGCAGGCTGCCCAGGGAGAAGGCGAGGGCGATCTTGATGGCCGTCGGGTACGTGTCGTTCGTCGACTGGCTGTGGTTCGTGTGATCGTTCGGGTTGATGAACTTGTAGTCGCCCTTGGCGTGGCCCGCGAGCTCGAGCGCACGGTTCGTGATCACCTCGTTGGCGTTCATGTTGGTCGAGGTGCCCGCACCGCCCTGGATCACGCCGACGACGAACTGGTCGTGCAGCATGCCGGTCTTGATCTCCTCGCAGGCGCGGTCGATCAGGGTCGCGCGCTGCTCGTCGAGGGCGCCGATCTCGAGGTTCGCGCGCGCCGCAGCCTGCTTCACGCAGGCGAACGCGCGGATGAAGTCGGGGTAGACCGAGACCGGGCGCCGCGCGATCGGGAAGTTCTCGTGGGCTCGTGCCGTGTGCACCCCCCAGTAGGCGGACGAGGGAATCTCGACACTGCCGAGAGAATCCGTCTCAGTGCGTGTCTGTGCTGACAAGAAGTCGCTCACCGGGAATCATGGCTCCGTACTCGTGGAAAGGCGGGCCTGCCGCCAGGACGGTCTCAGCCTACCGCTCAAACGTGCACGGCGAGGCAGGATCGCATCGCCGCCGAACAATCGTCGATGTCGAGGCGTTCTGCGCCGCGTCGGGCACACGAGCATCCGCGCCTCCCACTCAGTGGGAATGAGTCTTGACTTTCGCACGGAGCCCGCCTAGCTTTCCCCCACACCCGATAGGTCATCAACGCGGAGCGCCTCGCACGTTCGCGCTCACCGCTGAACGGAGTACGGACCCGTGGCACAGACTCGCATGCACCGCCGCCTGCTCACCGGAACTGCCGCTCTCGCCGCCGCGACCGCACTGGTCGCCGCACCTTCGGCTGCGGCCGTCGCCGCAGTGCCGACGTTCGAGGAGACCGCGGAATACGTCTTCGACGACGGATCGCGCACCGGGTCGGCCACCGACACCGCCGCCGATACCGCGGTCTTCACGCGCACCCAGGGCGCGAGCGTCGAGGTCGTCACGCTCGACGCGTCCGGCGCGCCGATCGGCGAGCAGACCCTCACGGCCCCCGTCGCCGGCGGCGGGTACGGCGTCGACGTCGCCCTGAACGAGGACGCCTCGCTCCTGTACGTCGCGCAGCCGCAGTTCTCCCAGATCCACGTGTACCACCGGCCCGACGGGAGCTGGGAGCTGCAGCGCACGCTCACCGCGCCCTCCGAGCTGCCGGATCGGGTCGACGCGTACGGCTCGGAGGTCGGCAGCGTCATCGACGTCTCCGGGCAGCGGCTCGTCGTCGGCGTGCCGAACGCGCGAGTCGACGGGCGCGCCAACGCCGGGTTCGCATTCGCGGTCGACCTGACGACCGACACGTGGCAGCCGCTGATCCCGGCCGATCCCATCGCCGATTCGATCACGGGCGCGCACGTCGCCGTCGCCGGCGACCGCGTGGCTCTGGGCGCTCCCCAGGTCCGGGGTGCCGACCGCGCGCGGATCGGCGGGGTGTACCTGTGGGATCTCTCGTCCGACGCGGAGCCCGCATTCACGGCGGGCCCGGATGCGGACCCCCGCATGTGCATCCCGACCGCCGGCAGCGGCCCCGCATTCGGCAGTACGCTCGCGTTCACCGATGCGGGTCTCGCCGTCGGCTCCCCGATCGAGATCCACTTCACGGGCGACGACCCGAACGACCCCGAGACCGGCTGCACGGATCAGGCCGTCGCCGCGGGCAATACGACTCAGGGCGCGATCTACCTGTTCGACGATCAGCTGCAGCAGATCGGACCCAAGGCGGTCGCGCCGCTGCAGACCACGGACTTCGCCGGCTCCATCGGGGTCTCGGGCGACGCGCTCGTCGCACGCGGCTGGCAGGAGGGGAACGTCGGATACGCCTTCGTCTACGACCTGTCCACCTGGGACCAGGCGGGGCCGGGCGATGAGAACGGGCGCATCCGGCCCGATCCGGTGCAGACCCTCTCCCCCGCGAGCGGCACCCCGAACTTCGGGATCAGTCCCTTCGGAACGGCCGTCTCCGTGTCGGCGACGCAGGTCGTCGTTGGCACGTGGCAGATTCCCGGCGCGGCCCATATCTTCGGTGCGCCCGCGGTCGCCGCGCCGCTCTCGCTGTCGACCGAGGATGTCGCCGTCACGTACGGTCAGACCGCGACGCTGGCGGCGCAGGTGGCGAGCGGGGATGCACCGGACGGGGCAGCCGTGCGCTTCTCCGTCGCCGGTGATGAGATCGGCGTCGCCCCCATCGTCGCGGGCGTCGCGCGGGTGGAGCTGCCCGCAGCGTCCCACGAGGCGGCGCTGCACCCCTTCACCGCGGAGCCGGTCGACGACGACGGAAACGCTCTCGGCGCAGCGGCCAGCGGAACGCTCACCGTCGAGCAGGCCGCCACCGAGACGCGCGCTGCACGCGACGATTCCGGTGACCGTGCCCTGCGCGGATCGGTGACCGCGGAGTTCGGCACCGTGCCGACGGGCGCCGTCGAGATGATCCGCGGCGGCGAGAGGCTCGCGACGGTGCAGCTCGATGCCGCAGGAGCGTTCTCCTGGGAGCCCCCGGCATCGGATGCGGACGAGACCTACACCCTCGCGTACGCGGGCGACCGCAATCATCTCGCCTCGGAGGCGCAGGTCGCCGTCGCCGCCGATCCCGCTCCGGCGCCCCCGGGCTCACCTGGGGAACCCCCGGCGCCGTCGCCGCCGGCATCCGACCCGCCCCGCGGATCGGACCTCGCCTCGACGGGCTCCGAGGGCGCAGGGCCCTGGCTCGGCCTCGCCGCCGGCGCGGCGCTCGTCGGGGGCCTCCTGCTGACGGCCCGGCTCCGCGGTCTGCGAGGAGGCCGATCGCGCGCGTAGCGCCGAAGTCAACCGCACCGCGGAATCCTGCGCTCGCGCGCCGCGAACCGGTACCGTGAACGTATGCGAATCGTCGTGGCTCCGGACAAGTTCAAGGATGCTCTCGACGCCCGCAGCGTGGGCGAGGCCGTCGCCGCGGGGATCCGCTCCGTGGAGGCCGACGCCGATCTCACGGTGGTGCCGATGGCTGACGGCGGAGAGGGTACGCTCGACGCGGCGATCGCTGCGGGCTTCACGGAGGTGCCGGTGACGGTGACCGGGCCGCTCGGCGCACCGGTCGAGGCGGCGTTCGCCCTGCAGACTTCGACGGCCGTTGTGGAGCTCGCACGCGCCTCGGGGTTGGCCCTGGTGCCGCGCGCGCAGCGTGACGCGCTGCGCGCCACCTCGCGCGGCACGGGTGAACTGATCGCCGCAGCCCTCGAGCACGGCGCCGAGTCGATCATCCTCGCGGTCGGCGGCAGCGCGTCGACGGACGGAGGCGCGGGGATGCTAGCGGCGCTCGGCGCCCGGCTGCTCGACGCGGACGGCGCCGACGTGCCCGACGGCGGCGGCGCACTGCGCCACGTCGAGCGCATCGATCTCGACGGCCTCGATGCCCGGCTGGCGAGCGTGCGCGTCACCCTCGCCAGCGACGTCGATCACGCGCTGCTCGGCCCCCTCGGGGCTGCGAGCGTCTTCGCGCCGCAGAAGGGGGCGAGCGTCGCCGAGGCGGCGCAGCTCGAACTCGGACTCACGAGGTTCGCCCGCCTCCTCGAGGACGCGCTGGCGAGCTCGAGAGCCGGAGCGCGAGACGCCGTCGAGCCGCAGTCCCCGACCGCCGCGCAGCGGCCCGGCTCGGGTGCAGCGGGGGGCGTCGGCTTCGCCGCGCTCGCGGTGCTGCACGCGCTGCGGCGGCCCGGGGTCGACGTGGTGTGCGAGCTCGCGCGGCTGCGGGCGCACCTGGCAGGCGCCGATCTGGTGATCACCGGGGAGGGCTCCTTCGACGCGCAGAGCCTGGGCGGCAAGACCCCGGTCGGGGTGCTGCGGGCCGCGGACTCTCTCGAGATTCCGACGGTCGTCGTCTGCGGCCGGTCGGCGCTCGCCGAGCGTGAATGGCGGGACGCCGGATTCGCCGCCTGCTACGCGACGATGGATCGCGCACCCGACCGCGCGTCGAGCATGCGGGACGCGGGCGCATTCCTCCGCGAGATCGGAGCGGAGATCGCGCGCGGACTACTCGCCGCCCCGGGAAGCGCCCCGGGGCCCGGCGGCCCCGTCATCGGGGGCGCCGGGCAGATCCTCGATCGAGATCGCCCCCGTCGCTGAGACTCCCGAACCCTCCTGGGGTGCCGACTCCCCCGCTCCGATCACCGGCGCCGAGCTCCTCCGCAGCACCGAGATCGGCGCCGTGAGGGTCTCGACCTGGGCGCCCGGATCGTCATCGAGGCTCGGGCGCCCGCGATGCGTGACCCGCAGGTGCAGCCCCTCGCGGTGGAAACGCAGCCGACGCTCGGAGAACAACCAGACGATCCCGATCGCGAACGCGATGAGGCCCGCGGCCGCGCTGATGAACAGCGTCGACCGGGGCCCGAGCGCATCCGCCGCCGCCCCCACCAGCGGCGCGCCGATCGGCGTGCCGCCCATCAGGATCGCCATGTACAGCGCGAGCACGCGACCCCGCACCGCGGGCTCGGCGGTGGTCTGCACGAAGCCGTTGGCGGTGGTGAGCATCGTGGAGATCGCGAGCCCGAAGAACACGAGGGTCACCGCGAAGCTCCAGAACGTCGGCATGAGGGCCGCCACCAGACTCATGACCCCGATCCCGCCCACCGCGACGATCACGACGCGCATGCGCGCCGAGGGGCGCCGAGCCGACAGCAGCGCACCGGCCAGCGATCCGATCGCCAGCACCGACGACAGCAGGCCGTAGTCGCTCGCTCCGCGCCCGAACTCGAGCGACATCGTGGACGAGATCACCGGGAAGTTCATGCTGAACGCGCCCACGAGGAACACCATGACGAAGATGACCAGCAGATCGTGCCGCCCGCGCACGTAGCGGAATCCGGCCGACAGCTGCCGCCACTGCGATTCGCGCGCCCCCTCGGGCGGCGCGGAGCGACGGGTGCGGATCATCAGCAGCGCACCCAGCACGGCCAGGAACGACACGGCGTTGATGACGAAGACCCAGCCCGATCCGATCGCCGCGATGAGCAGGCCCGCCACGGCGGGGCCGATGAGTCGCGCCGAGTTGAAGGACGCCGAGTTGAGCGCCACGGCGTTCGAGGTCTGACCGAGCCCGACGAGGTCGGAGACGAACGCCTGCCGCGCGGTCGTGTCGAACGCGTTCACCACGCCGAGCGCCAGGGCGAAGCCGTAGAGATGCCACAACTCCGCCTGACCGGTGATGAGCAGCACGCCGAGGCCCGCGGCGAGCAGCATCAGCAGGGACTGCGTGACGAGCAGCACCTGCCGCCGGTCGAAGCGATCCGCCACCGCCCCGCTGAACGGCACCAGCAGCAGCTGCGGGCCGAACTGCAGCGCCATCGTCGTACCCACCGCGGCGGCGTTCGTGTCGGTCAGCTCGGTGAGCACCACCCAGCTCTGCGTGGTCGCCTGCATCCACGCGCCGATGTTCGACACCAGCGCCCCGAAGAACCAGATGCGGTAGTCGCGAACGGAGAGCGAGCGGAACATTGTGGACACGGTGTCGGCGACCTCCTCGGCTTCCCCCTACCCTACGCCCGTTCCGCTCGAGCCGCCCGGGCGCCTCCCGGTATTCGCGCCAGCTAGAACTTGCCGCCCATGTCGAGCAGGCGGCGAATGCGCTCGGGGATCGGCGGGTGC
This sequence comes from Leucobacter chromiiresistens, assembly GCF_001477055.1. Lineage (GTDB taxonomy): Bacteria > Actinomycetota > Actinomycetes > Actinomycetales > Microbacteriaceae > Leucobacter > Leucobacter chromiiresistens_A. The sequence goes on along the minus strand of NZ_LDRK01000131.1, from coordinate 2,510 downwards.
GTCGCGAAAAGCCGCTGCACCACGCCCGGCTTCAGCGGATCCGCGATCCAGAGGTGCGCCATGCTCGACTGCTGGCGCTGCAGCGGTTGCCCGTAGGTCGAGAGCTTGTGCAGCGCGCTCGCGAGCGCTTCGGGGTGGCGCGTGGTGAGCGCTCCCGTCGCGTCAGCGAGGTACTCGCGCTGCCGCGAGACGGCGAGCTGCACGGCGGTGGCGACGAGCGGCGCGACCAGCATGGCGACCAGGCCGAAGATCAGCACCACCGGATTGCTGTTGTTATTGCTGCGCCCGAAGAAGGCGAGACGCACGAGCACGTCGGCGATCATGCCCACGGCGACGACCAGTCCGTAGACGATCATCGAGACTCGGATGTCGTAGTTGCGCACATGGCCGAGCTCGTGCGCCATGACGCCCTCGAGCTCGGGATCGGTCATCAGGTCGAGCAGGCCGGTGGTCGCGGCGACCTTCGCGTGCTGCGGATCCCGCCCCGTGGCGAAGGCGTTCGGCGCCGGATCGTCGACGATGTAGACCTCCGGCATCGGGGTGCCGGTCGTGATGGCGAGGTTCTCGACGATGCGGTAGAGGCGCGGGTGGTCGGCCTGCGTGATCCGGCGTGCGCCGCTCATGGAGATGGCCTGCCGCCCGGCCGCGAAGTACTGGATCACCGCGTAGATCGCCGCCATCGCGACGACGGCGATCACGATGCCGGGCGACTGGTAGATGTACGCGGCGAGATAGCCGAGACCCCCGACGATGCCGAGGAACAGCAGGATGATGAGGACGCTGTTGACCTTATTGCGGCGGATTGCGCGGTACACGGCCCTCCCCGCTCAGAACTGGATGCGCGGCGGCTCCGAGATCGAAGCGACGTCTTCGACCTCGAAGAACTCGCGCTCCGTGAAGCCCATGCCGCGCGCGAAGAGCGTGTTCGGGAACACCTGGATCTTGGTGTTGTACTCGCGCACGCCGCCGTTGTAGAAGCGGCGCGACGCCTGGATCTTGTTCTCGGTGTCGACGAGCTCGCTCTGCAGCTGCAGGAAGTTCTGGCTGGCCTGCAGCTGCGGGTACGCCTCCGCGACCGCGAAGATGCTCTTCAGCGCCTGCTGCATGTGGTTCTCGGCGGCGGACGCCTCGGCGGGCCCCTCCGCCGAGATCGTCTCGGCGCGGGCCCGGGTCACGTCTTCGAAGACGCCCTTCTCGTGCGCCGCGTACCCCTTCACCGTCTCGACGATGGTCGGGATGAGGTCGGCACGGCGCTTGAGCTGCACCGTGATGTCGCTCCACGCCTCGTCGACGCGCACGCGGAGCGTGACGAGGGAGTTGTACGTGACCCACACGTAGCCGATCAGCAGGACGAGCACGCCGGCCGCGACGAGAGCGGCAATCAATCCACCAGACATGCTCTGCATCCTAGCGGCGGCGGCACGAAATCAGCTGGGATCGACGGGTGCGTCTGCTCGCCGGGCGGGAGCCGCAGGGCCGCCGCCGCGGAGCGCGCGCACCGCTTCGGCCCTGCGAGCGGCCCGGGCCCGCTCCCGGCGCAGCCGGGCGGCGCGCACCCGCATGAGTATCGCGAGCGCGATCACGACGAGGATCGTCACGACGAGCACGAGTTTTGCGAAAGCCACGGCACCCACCCTATGCGTTCCGCCGCACCGCGGTTCAGGAGAGGGCCCCGAACGGGCGTTACGCTGGCTTCCATGACGCCCGACGATCGACGCCCCTCGCGGGTGAACTGGATCGTGCGCCGCGTGCTGCGGCTGTTCGCCGCGCCCCGGCTCGACATCCGCGAGGACTACGAGAAGGTGCGCCGGGCGCAGCGCCAGCTCGCCGTGCTGCCGCCCTCCCGCTACCGCACGCTCGACGTGGAGATCATGTCGGCCGACGGCGATCACCCGATCCCGGTCCGAGTGTTCCACCCGCGTGAGCGCCGGCGCGACGAGGTGCTGCTCTTCTTCCACGGAGGGGGCTGGGTGACGGGCGACATCGAGAGCTACACGCCCGCCTGCGCCACCATGGCCGACCTCACCGGGTGCGTCGTCGCGTCCGTCGATTACCGCCTCGCCCCCGAGCACCCGTTCCCCGCAGGCCTCGACGACTGCCTGCGCGTCGCGGAGCTGCTGCTCGCCGATCCGGCGCGCGCAGGCGTGGACTCCTCCTCCGAGGTCGTGCTCGTCGGGGACTCGGCGGGCGGCAATCTGACCGCCGCCGTCTCCCTCGCGCTGCGCGACCGGGGAGTGCGCGGCGCGGAGCGGCAGATCATGCTGTACCCGGTGACGCACTGGGATCACGACCCGGTCACCTCCCCGTTCGCCTCCGTGCGGCGGCACGGAGGCGACTACCGGCTCACCAACACCGAGGTGCAGGAGTACTTCGAGCTGTACGTCCCCGATCCCGCTGCGCGCGCCCAGCCCCTCGTCGCGCCGCTCATCGCCGACGATCTCTCGCGGCAGCCCGAGACGCTCATCGTCACGGCCGAGCTCGACCTGCTGTGCGACGAGGGGCTGGGCGCG
>NZ_LDRK01000130.1 GCF_001477055.1 Leucobacter chromiiresistens | reverse complement strand
CGAGGTGGCATCGTGGGATCACTAGCGACTCGAGGAGGCCCGCAATGCCAGAACGATCCCACGATGCCGCCTCGTCGCCCGCATGCCCAGGGGGTTGCGTGCCGCGATGCGAGGCGTCAAGGCCCCTGCGCCGAGAAATCGGCGCCCGTACAGTCGGCCGCGTCGACACCGATTCTTGTGGAGCGAGAGGAGTACAGCAGTCATGGTCGAATCTGCACTTGAGGGACGCGTGGATCGCCTGGTGGAGCGCATCGCGGAGCGGGCGGGCGCATCGGGCGCGACGATCGCCGTAGCCGAATCGCTGACGGGAGGACAACTGGGCGCGGCCCTCGCCGCCGCCCCCGAATCCGGCACCTGGTTCCGCGGAGGCATCATCGCGTACCACCCCGAGGTGAAGTTCTCGTTGCTGGGAGCGCCGCGCGGGCCGGTCGTGACGGAGCCGACGGCGATCGCGATGGCGGAGTCGACGGCTCGGCTCCTGCTCGCCGACATCGCGGTCTCTGTGACGGGCGTGGGCGGCCCCGAGCCCGACGAGGGGAAGCCCGCGGGCACGGTCGTGCTCGCGGTGACCGGGGGAGGGTCGCCCACGGAGGTCGAGCACCTCTCCTGCTCGGGCGACCCCGTCGAGGTCATGCAGCAGACGGTCGAGGCGGCGCTCGAAGCCGTCCTCGCCCGCCTCTCGCCCGGCGAGTGATCCGATTCTCGTCGACATCCACGATTCCATTCAACGCACAGCAGTAAAGGAGAGCAGTATGCGCGCAGTGACCTGGCAGGGGAAGCGGAAGATCTCGGTCGAGGAGGTCCCGGATCCGGTGATCCAGGAGCCGGGCGACGCCATCATCAGAGTCACCTCGACCGCGATCTGCGGCTCGGACCTCCACCTGTACGAACTGTTCGGGCCGTTTCTCGACGCGGGCGACGTGCTGGGGCACGAGACGATGGGCGTGGTCGAGGAGGTCGGTCCGGGCGTGACGTCGCTCACGGTCGGGCAGCGCGTCGTCATCCCGTTCAACATCGCCTGCGGCGCTTGCTGGATGTGCACGCGCGGCCTGCAGTCCCAGTGCGAGAGCACCCAGGTGACCGAGTACGGTTCGGGTGCCGCGCTCTTCGGCTACACGAAGCTCTACGGCCAGGTGCCGGGCGGTCAGGCGGAGCTGCTCAGAGTGCCCATCGCCGACTACAACACGATCGTGGTGGGCGATGCGCTCCCGGATGAGCGCTACCTCTTCCTCAGCGACATCCTTCCGACGGCCGCCCAGGGAGTCGCCTACGCGGGAGTCGGGCAGGGCGATACCGCACTCGTGCTCGGGCTCGGACCGGTCGGTCAGTTCGCGGCGCGGCTCGCGGCGCACCGCGGGGGGCGCGTGCTCGCCGTCGACCCGGTGCCCGAGCGTCGGGAGATGGCTGCGCGTCACGGCATCGCGGTCTGCGAACCGGGTGACGTCGAGGCTGCGGCGATCGATTTCTCGAATGGACGAGGGCCCGACGCCGTCATTGACGCCGTCGGCATGGAGGCGCACGGCAGCCCCGGCGTGCACGCCGCGCACACGGCGATCGGGGCGCTCCCCGATGTGCTCGCGCGCCCGATGATGGAGCACGCGGGCATCGACCGTACGGCGGCGCTGCTGCAGGGCATCGATCTCGTGCGCCGCGGAGGCACGGTCTCCATCAGCGGCGTGTACGTCGGCAACGCCGATCCGCTGCCGATGAAGACGCTCTTCGACAAGCAGATCACGCTGAAGATGGGTCAGTGCAACGTGAAGCGGTGGATCGAGGATCTGCTGCCCCTCGCCGAGCAGGAGGGGGATCCGCTGGGCACGGCCGACCTCACGACCCACCGCGTGCCGCTCGCGAGCGCGCCCGAGATGTACGAGCTGTTCCAGAAGAAGGAGGACGGCTGCATCAAGGTGGTGCTCGACCCGGCGGCGGACGCGGCGCCGGTCACTCCTCCGCAGGAGGCCGCAGTGCGCTAGAGGTCGGCGAAGCGGGCGCGGAACAGGCAGAACACGCCGTAGGCCAGGAAGCCGACGCCGATCCCGACGATCGTGGCGGGGCCGCCGGGCAGATCGTAGAGCGAGGTGATCGCGGAGTCGAGCGCCCCCGCAGAACTCGAATCGCCGCTGAATCCCGCCCCGGCGAGCGGTACGGCGATCGCG
>NZ_LDRK01000013.1 GCF_001477055.1 Leucobacter chromiiresistens | reverse complement strand
GGCGGGGACCGCCTGCCGGGGGCCGCCGCGGCGGCAGGCGCCGAGACTCAGAGCCCGAGCACCGCCGAGGCGATCGCGAAGTAGACGAGCAGGCCGGTGGCGTCGACGAACGTCGAGATGAACGGGTTCGAGAAGACCGCCGGGTCGACGCGCACCGCGCGCGCCAGCAGCGGCATGCAGCCGCCCACCACGGCGGCCACGGTGCACACGGCGAGCAGCGTCAAGCCGATCACGGCCCCGATCTGCACGGAGTAGAGCGCTCCCGCGATCCCGAACCCGAGCGCGCCGAGCAGCAGGCCGAGCAGCGCCCCGGTGCGGAATTCGCGCGCCAGCACGCGGAAGATGTCGCGGGGCCGCACGTCGCCCAGGGCGAGCGCGCGCGTCACCGTCGTCGCCGCCTGGTTGCCGGTGTTGCCGCCGGTGCCGATGAGGAGCGGCACGAACAGCGCGAGCACGGTCACCTGCTCGATCGTCGCCTCGAAGATCTCGAGCACCTGCACCGTCAGCGTCGCGCCCACGGCGAGCACGAGCAGCCACACCACGCGCGAGCGCACGAGGGTGCGCACGGGAGTCGACAGGTAGGGGCGGCGCAACGGCTCGGATCCGCCTTGGCGCGCGGCGTCCTCGCTCTCCACGTGCTCGAGGATGCGGATGGCGTCATCGATCGTGAGCATTCCGACCAGGCGCTCTTCGCTGTCGACGATCGGGAGCGCCAGCAGCGAGAGATCGGCGCAGCGGCGCGCGGCGAACTCGTCGGTCTCGGTCGCGAGGGCGGTGTGCGCCGGCCGCATGAGCGCCTCGATCGCGTCCTCGGCTCGGGCGGCCAGCAGCTCGCGCAGGCTGACGATGCCGACCACGACCCGCGTCGCGTCGAGCACGGGGATCGTGTACACCGTCTCGGCGTCCTCGATGTGGGCCTGCACGCGCTCGAGCGTCTGCCCCACGGTGAGCGATGCGCGCGTCGACACGTACTCCGGGGTCATGCGCCGCCCCACGCTGCCCTGCGGATACCCGAGCAGTGCGGCGGTCTGCAGGCGATCCTGCTCGGGGAGGCCGCGCAGCATCTGCGTCGCGAGCACCGACGGTACCTCGTCGAGGAGCCAGAGCCGGTCGTCGGGGTCGAGCTCTGCGAACAGGCGGCTCACCTCGGCGTGCTGCAGGCCGTCGAGCAGATCGCTCTGCAGGGTGGGCGGGAGCGCTTCGAACACCTCCATCGCGCGCTGCTTGGAGAGCAGGCGGAAGAGCACGGCGCGCTGCCGCAGGTCGACCCGGGCGAACAGCGGCACGAGCTCGGCGGCCGTGTGGGGGGCGAGGTCGCGGGTGAGGGCCGGCAGATCGCCGGCGGAGAGATGCTGCATGATGCCGTCGTACGAGGCTTCGATGATCGGGATCTGCTGAGTGGTCATGACGGGTCTCCTCGCGTGCGCGACGAAGCGCGGCTCGGCGGCGCCGTGGCGCCGGGGTACGTGGGAACGTGCGAGCCGGGCGTGCGCGCCGGGACGACGAGGTCGACCTACGGGGCGGGGGGAGTCGCGAGCGCGGAGCCCGGCTGATGACTGCAACTGTCACTGGGCATCGGGCTCACCTCGCTTCGGGTCGTGTCGAGTCGTGCTGGGTCGCGACACGTCGGGTCGTGTCGCGCGAACAGGGGAACCCTAACAGCAGCGGGCGGCGCGGGCCAAACCGCGTGCGCGGTGCGCCGGGGCGTTGCGACGACCGCCGTGGTGCGCGAGGGGGGACTTGAACCCCCACGTCCGAGGACACTGGAACCTAAATCCAGCGCGTCTGCCGATTCCGCCACTCGCGCGCGGGCCGGCGGCTCCGGCGAGAACTACCTTAGCGGTCGTTCGGCACCACTTCCGCGCCCTCGGGGAGTCGGGATCCGGCCGGCAGGCGCACCGTGACGTACGCCTCGCCGGAGGCGTCAGCGCCGGTGGCGCGCGCCTCGTCCCCGCGCAGCCCCGACTCGATCTTGCCGACGCTCAGGCCGCCGGCGGCGCCGGTCGCGTGGTGCTGGCTCATCCGGTCGATCCAGGCGAGTGCGATGGCCGAGACGATGAAGGCGAGGTGGATGGCGACCTCCCACATTACGCCGTCCCACGAGTAGAGCACGCTGCCGTCGGCGTTGCGCACGACGCCGTTCTCCATGCGCCCCACCTCGATGAAGGTCTTGAGCAGGTGGATCGACGAGATCGAGATGATCGACACGGCGAGCTTGACCTTGAGCAGGTTGGTGTTGACGTGCGACAGCCACTCGGGCTCGTCGTGGTGCCCCTGCACGCGGATCTTCGAGACGAAGGTCTCGTAGCCGCCGATGATGACCATGATGAGCAGGTTCGCGATCATGACGATGTCGATGAGCGCCAGCACGCTGAGCATGACGTCGGTCTCGCTGATGTGCCCCGACGCGACGACGTTCTCGACCAGGTGCCAGAGCTCGACGAAGAAGAGCACGACGTAGACGGCCTGCGCGATGATGAGCCCGAGGTAGAGCGGGGCCTGCAGCCACCGGCTCGCGAAGATGAAGGCGGCGAGCGTGCGCGATGCGGGGCCGGGGCCGGCCTGCGCGCTGCGTTCGGTCATGCTGGGTCGATTGCTCACGTGGTGGGCCCTCTCGTGCTGGTGAAGTGCACCACATGCTAGCGCAGCGCCGCGGGCCGAGAGTGAACGGCGGATGAGCGGCTCCGGCGGCGAGTAGGATGGCCGGAGCGAAAAGGAAGGTCGTGCCGTTGACTTCAGTGCTCCCGCTCTGGTTCGAGATCGGATCGATGGTCGCCCTCGTGGTGATCCTCGTCATCGATCTCGCCCTGATCATCCGTCGCCCGCACGTGCCGTCCATGCGCGAGGCGAGTCTCTGGGTCGGCTTCTACGTGCTGCTGGCGCTCGTCTTCGCCGGGGCGATCTTCCTGCTGGGCGACGTGCAGCACGGCACCGAGTTCCTGGCGGGTTGGTTGACGGAGTACAGCCTCTCGATCGACAACCTGTTCGTGTTCGTGCTGATCCTGGCCAGCTTCAAGGTGCCGAGCGCGTACCAGCAGCGGGCGCTGATGATCGGCATCGTGCTCGCCCTCGTGTTCCGCGGCGCGTTCATCCTGGTCGGCGCCGCGATCATCGAGCGCTTCATCGCGATCTTCTTCGTGTTCGGCGCCTGGCTGATCTGGACGGCCTGGCAGCAGGTGAAGCCGGGCGGCGACGACGAGCACGGCGAGAACTGGATCATCCGGCAGATCAAGAAGGTGCTGCCGTTCAGCGACCACTACGACGGGGGCAGGCTCCGCACGACGGTCGACGGCAAGCGCATGTTCACGCCGTTCCTCCTCGTACTCATCTCGCTCGGCGTCACCGATCTGCTCTTCGCGCTCGACTCGATCCCCGCCATCTTCGGCATCACGCAGAGCGCGTTCATCGTGTTCACGGCGAACGTGTTCGCGCTCATGGGCCTGCGGCAGCTGTACTTCCTGCTCGGCGGTCTGCTCGAGCGCCTCGAGTACCTGAAGTACGGCATCGCCGCGATCCTCGCATTCATCGGCGTGAAGCTCATTCTGCATGCGCTGCACGAGAACGAGCTCCCCTTCATCAACGGCGGCGAGCACGTGCCCGTGCCCGAGATCAACACGTGGGTGTCGCTCGGTTTCATCGTCGTCTCGATGCTGATCGCCACGGTCGCGAGCCTCGTGAAGGCGAACCGCGAGGCCCGGGCCCGCGGCGAGCACCTGCATCTGGGCGCCGCGGAGGGGCCCGATCAGCAGGGGCAGGATCACCAGCGCGCCAACCGGCACTAGCGTCCCGAATCGTTGCGGCGGGCGGTGCGACGCCCCGCCCGGGTGCCGTTGCGGGCACTCTTCGCGACGCGATGGTAGACTCGCGCCATGCGTTCGCGGGCTCTGCTTCTTCACAGCCGCGACGGGGTCTAGTCCATCGGCCGCCCGTCGCGGAGTTCTCGCATGGTCGATCCGCCGCGTCGATGCTCGCGAAATACTTTCGCGCCGCGCGGTGTTGAACAGCACAGTGCTGAGTGCACGGAACCGGGAAGAGAAGCACACATGAGCGAGCAGTTTGCGTCGGAGGCGGCCGCACGGCCCCGCACCCTGGCGGAGAAACTCTGGGACGACCACGTCGTCGTCAAGGGCGAGGACGGGCAGCCGGATCTCATCTACATCGACCTCCACCTCATCCACGAGGTGACGAGCCCGCAGGCGTTCGACGGGCTGCGCGTCGCCGGACGCCCGCTGCGCCGCGTCGATCTCATGATCGCGACTGAGGATCACAACACGCCGACGGTCAACATCACGCGACAGATCGAGGACCCGACGAGCCGCCTGCAGATCGAGACGCTGCGGCAGAACGTCGCCGAGTTCGGCGTGCGCGCCCACCCGCTGGGAGACCGCGAGCAGGGCATCGTGCACGTCGTCGGCCCGCAGCTCGGACTCTCGATGCCGGGCATCACGGTGGTGTGCGGCGACAGCCACACCTCCACCCACGGCGCCTTCGGCGCGCTCGCGTTCGGCATCGGCACGAGCGAGGTCGAGCACGTGATGGCGACTCAGACGCTGCCGCTGAAGCCGTTCAAGACGATGGCGATCAACGTCGAGGGCGAGCTCCGCCCGGGCGTCACGGCGAAGGACATCATTCTGGCGGTCATCGCGAAGATCGGCACGGGCGGGGGTCAGGGCTATGTGCTCGAGTACCGCGGCTCGGCGATCCGCAGCCTGTCCATGGACGGGCGCATGACGATGTGCAACATGTCCATCGAAGCGGGTGCGCGGGCCGGCATGGTCGCCCCCGACGAGACGACGTTCGAGTACGTGAAGGGCCGCCCGCACGCTCCCCGGGGCGCCGACTGGGATGCGGCCGTGGAGTACTGGAAGACGCTGCCCACCGACGAGGGCGCCGTCTTCGACGAGGAGGTGTTCATCGACGCGAATGCGCTGGAGCCCTTCGTCACGTGGGGCACGAACCCCGGCCAGGGCGTGCTGCTCAGCGAGACCGTGCCCGATCCGGCCGCCATCGCCGACGCCGACGAGCGCGCCGCGGCGGAGCGCGCGCTCGAGTACATGGATCTCACCGCAGGCACTCCGATGAAGGAGATCCCGGTCGACGCCGTCTTCATGGGGTCGTGCACGAACAGCCGCCTCGACGACCTGCGCACCTTCGCCGAGCTCATCAAGGGCAAGCAGAAGGCCGAGGGCGTGCGCCTGATGGTGGTACCGGGTTCGGCGCGTGTGCGCGCGGAGGCGGAGGCGGAGGGTATCGACCGCATCGTCGAGGCCTTCGGCGGCGAATGGCGGTTCGCGGGCTGCTCGATGTGCCTCGGCATGAACCCGGATCAGCTGGCTCCGGGGGAGCGCTGCGCGTCGACCTCGAACCGCAACTTCGAGGGCCGCCAGGGCAAGGGCGGCCGTACGCACCTCGTCTCGCCGCTCGTCGCCGCTGCGACCGCGATCCGCGGAACGCTGTCGAGCCCGTGGGATCTGCAGGCCGACCTGGAGCGGGGCATCACGCACGATGCGCCGGAGGGTGCCGAACTCCCCGTGCGCCGGCGCATTCCGATCATGCCCGTCAGCGAGAAGGCGGGAGCCTGAGCCATGCAGAAGTTCACGACCTTCACGGGCGTCGCCGCTCCGCTGCAGCGGACCAACGTCGACACCGACCAGATCATCCCGGCCGTCTTCCTGAAGCGCGTCACGAAGACCGGCTTCGACGACGCGCTGTTCTCGCACTGGCGCCAGGATGAGAGCTTCGTGTTGAACCAGCCCGCCTTCCAGGGCGCCGAGATCCTCGTCGCCGGTGCCGACTTCGGAACCGGATCCTCGCGCGAGCACGCGGTGTGGGCGCTCCGGGACTACGGGTTCCGCGTCGTCATCTCGCCGCGCTTCGCCGATATCTTCCGCGGCAACTCGGGCAAGCAGGGGCTGCTCGCGGCCCAGGTGACCGAGGACGACGTGAAGCGGATCTGGGCCGCGATCGACGCGGACCCGGGCATGGCGCTCACCGTCAGCCTGGAGGATCGCACCATCACCGCCGGCGACCTCGTGATTCCCTTCGAGGTCGACGACTACACGCGTTGGCGCCTGATGGAGGGGCACGACGATATCTCTTTGACGCTCCGCAACGCGGACGCCATCACCAGGTTCGAGGCGAATCGCCCGAGCTGGATGCCGACAACGACCCCCGTGGAGGCCGAATGACCAAGCACACCGTGACCGAGGCCGAGTTGGAGTCGAACGCGCAGACGCCGGTGGAGACCGGCGCTTCGGCCGAGGACTCCGAGGCGGCGGGCCGCAAGCTCGACGCGCAGAAGGCGGGCGCCCGAGTCGGGTTGACCTCCGACGAGATCATCATCAACGGCGGCCGCCCGCTGCGCGGACGCATCGAGGTGCGCGGCGCGAAGAACCTCGCGACCAAGGCCATGGTGGCGGCGCTGCTCGGCAAGACGCCGAGCGTGCTGCGCAACGTGCCGAACATCTCCGACGTGCGCGTGGTCGCCGGGCTGCTCGCCCTCCACGGCGTGCTCATCACCCGCGGCGAGCAGGCCGGGGAGTGGCGTCTCGACCCGTCGAACGTCGAGGTCGCGCATCAGGCCGACATCGACGCGCACGCGGGCTCCTCGCGCATCCCGATCCTCTTCTGCGGCCCGCTGCTGCACCGTCTCGGCGAGGCCTTCATCCCCGACCTCGGCGGGTGCCGGATCGGCGACCGCCCGATCGACTTCCACCTCGACGCGCTCCGCAACTTCGGCGCCATCATCGAGAAGCTGCCGAGCGGCATCAGTCTCACGGCGCCGAACGGCCTCCGCGGCGCGAACATCGAGCTGCCGTACCCGTCGGTGGGCGCCACGGAGCAGGTGCTGCTCACCGCCGTGCTAGCCGAGGGGCAGACCGAGCTGCGGAACGCCGCAATCGAGCCCGAGATCGTCGACCTCATCTGCATCCTGCAGAAGATGGGCGCGATCATCTCGATGGAGCCCAACCGCGTCATCTTCATCGAGGGCGTGCCCGAGCTGCGCGGCTACGACCACCGGGCGATCTTCGATCGCAACGAGGCCGCCAGCTGGGCGGCGGCGGCGCTCGCGACGAAGGGCGACGTGTTCGTGGGCGGCGTGGAGCAGGAGGAGATGATGACCTTCCTCAACGTCTTCCGCAAGGTCGGCGGCGACTTCGACGTGCACGACGACGGCATCCGCTTCTGGCATCCGGGCGGCGCGCTGAAGCCCGTCACCATCGAGACCGATGTGCATCCCGGATTCATGACGGACTGGCAGCAGCCGCTCGTCGTGGCGCTCACCCAGGCCGAGGGGCAGTCGACCATCCACGAGACGGTCTACGAGAACCGCTTCGGGTTCACCGACGCACTGGTGAAGATGGGCGCCGATATCGTCGTCTACAAGGATGGGCTGCACGACGAGACCCGCCGCGTGAAGCGCCGCGAGTTCGAGCAGGCCGCCGTCATCACGGGGCCGACCCCGCTGCACGGCGCCGACATCGAGGTGCCCGACCTGCGCGGCGGCTTCAGCCACCTCATCGCGGCGCTGACCGCGGAGGGGCAGTCGAAGGTCACGAACCTGGGGATCATCTCGCGCGGCTACGAGAACTTCATCGAGAAGCTGCGGCTGCTCGGGGCCGATTTCGTCTACGAGAGCTGAACCGGCGACTCGCCTGCGAATGCGGCGGATGCGCGCGGCGTATGCCGTCGGGCAGCCGCCGCATTCGAGATAATGGACCTATGACTGACACCGTGAAGTTCCGCAGCAGATTGTCTCCGGAGAAGCGTCGGCCGTCGGTGTTCTGGGTGCTGGCCGCGCTGATCCTGCCGATCTGGTCGCTCATGGTGCGCTACCGCTTCACCCCGCAATCCAAGCTGCCCGAACGCGGTCCGTTCATCCTCGCCCCGAACCACTACAGCGAGGTCGACCCCATCGCGATGGGTGCCGCCGTCTGGCATCTCGGCCGCCTGCCGCGGTTCATGGCGAAGGCGAGCCTGTTCAAGGTTCCCGTGCTCGGCGGGCTCATGCGAGCGTCGGGTCAGGTGCCCGTGCAGCGCGACGGCGTCGCGCGGTCGGCGCACCGCGACGGCAATCCGATGAGCGCGGCAGCCCAGATCATCGAACGGCAGGACGGCGTGATCGTGTACCCCGAGGGCACGCTCACCCGCGATCCCGATCTGTGGCCGATGCGGGGCAAGAGCGGGGCCGTGCGCCTCGCCCTCGAATCGGGCATCCCGCTCATCCCGGTCGCGCACTGGGGCACGCACCGCCTCATGCCGCGGTATGCGAAGCGCCTGCACCCGTTCCCGAGGAAGACCATCGAGGTCGCCATCGGCGAACCGATCGATCTGAGCCGCTTCGACGGCAAGCCCGTCGATCAGCGAGTCATCAACGAGGCGACCCGCGAGCTCATGGACGCCATCACCGCGCTCCTCTCGGAGCTCCGCGGGGAGGCGGCTCCGGCCGAGCGCTGGGATCCGAGCAAGCATCAGCAGAGCGAAACGGGGCGCTTTTGAGCATCCGAGCCGGGGCGGCCGCAGCACCGCACGCCGAACGCAACCGGGGGCGCGCCGTCGCCGTCATCGGCGCCGGGAGCTGGGGGACGACGTTCGCCAAGGTGCTCGCCGACGCTGGGTGCGATGTCACCATCTGGGCGCGGCGGCCCGAGATCGCGCACGAGATCCGAGTGGCCCGGCGCAACAGTCAGTACCTGCCCGGCGTCAACCTGCCGAAAACGCTCTCCGCGACCGACGACCTCGCCACGGCCGTGAACGGTGCCCGCCTGGTGTTCCTCGCCGTGCCCAGCCAGACGCTGCGGCAGAACCTCATCGACCTCGAACCGTTCCTCGATCGGCGCTCGGTGCTCGTGAGTCTGGTGAAGGGGGTCGAGAAGACCACCACCATGCGCATGTCTGAGGTGATCGCCGACACCCTCGACCTCGAGCCCGACCGCATCGCCGTGGTCTCGGGCCCGAACATCGCCCTCGAGATCGCGAAGGAGCAGCCGACCGGCGCCGTCGCCTCGTGCGCCGACCTCGGCGTCGCCCAGGAAGTCGCAATGGCGGCGAACGCGCCGTATTTCAGGACGTACGTGAACACCGACGTGATCGGGACCGAACTCGGCGGAGTGCTGAAGAACCTCATCGCCCTCGCCATCGGCATCGTCGACGGCGTCGGCTACGGCGAGAACACGAAGGCCGCGATCATCACGCGCGGGCTCGCCGAGATGACGGAGTTCTCGGTCGCCTCGGGCGCCGATCCGGCGACGCTTTCGGGCCTCGCGGGGCTCGGCGACCTCATCGCCACCTGCCAGTCGCCGCTCTCGCGCAACAACACCGCGGGCCGGCTCATCGGGCAGGGGTACACGCAGGAGGAGACCCGCGAGCAGATGCAGCAGGTCGCCGAGGGCATCACCTCGGTGCCCCCCGTGCTCGAGCTCGCGCGCGAGCGTGGCGTCGGCATGCCGATCGTGGAGCAGGTGCAGATGGTGCTCACGGGCAGGATGCAGCCCAAGCACCTCGGCCCGCATCTCGCCACCGAAGACGAAGTGCCGCAGGCGGAGCTCAGCCTCGGCGCGCCCCCGATCGGTCGACTGAAGCGACTGTTCGACCGGATGAAGGGAACCCGCGCGTGACCGAGACCTCAGCCCGCCAGGACGCCCCCGCGAAGCGCACGGTCGTGCTGCTGTTCGGCGGGCGCTCGAGCGAGCACGGCATCAGCTGCGTCACCGCGGCGGGCGTGCTCCGAGCCATCGATCGCGCGAAGTTCGACGTGATCCCGGTGGGCATCACGAAGCAGGGCGCCACGGTGCTCATGCGCGAGGCGGATCTCGCCGAGTACCGGCTCGATGCCGACGCGCTTCCCGAGGTCGCCGACAACGGCACGCGCGTGCTGTGGCCCGCCTCGACGGCGACTCGCGAGCTCCGCGTGATCGAGGAGGGCGGCGTGCTGCGCGGTCTCGGACGCGCCGAGGCGGTGCTGCCGATGCTGCACGGCCCCTACGGCGAAGACGGAACCGTGCAGGGCATGCTCGACCTCATCGACCTGCCGTACGTCGGCAGCGGCGTACTCGGCTCGGCGCTGTGCATGGACAAGCACGCGGTGAAGACCGTGCTCGCCGACGCCGGGATCGCGGTGGCGCCGTGGAACACCGTGACGCGGTCGCAGCTGGATGCCGATCCCTCGCTCGCGTCGCGCCTCGACGCGGGGCTGCAGTACCCGCTCTTCGTGAAGCCGGCCCGGGCGGGGTCGAGCGTCGGCGTCACCAAGGTGACTGCCGCAGCGGAACTGCCCGAGGCGCTCGACATCGCTTTCGCCGAGGATCGCACGGTGCTCGTCGAGTCGGGCGTCATCGGCAGAGAGGTGGAGATCGCGGTGCTCGAAGGGCGCGGCGACGCGCGCCCGCGCACGAGCAGCGTCATCGGGGAGATCGTGATCTCGGGAGGCGGGTTCTACGACTTCGCATCGAAGTACCTGGACGGGTCGGGGGTGCGCCTCGATCTGCCGGCCGAGGTGACCGCCGACGAGTTCGCCGCGCTGCAGCGGGACGCCGTGCTGGCCTTCGAGATCGCGCAGTGCGCGGGGCTGGCCCGCGTCGACTTCTTCCTGACCGACGACGGCCCGGTGCTGAACGAGATCAATACTTTGCCGGGGTTCACGCCGATCTCGATGTACCCGCGCCTCTGGGAGGCGTCGGGCATGAGCTACACGGACCTCATCACGGAGCTCGTCGAGCTCGCCGTGGAGCGGCGCCCCGCGTACTGAGGGAGCGGCTCCTGCTGCGCGGGGCTTCTGCTCCGCGGGGCTCGTGCTCCGCGAGCTCCTGCTGCGCGGGGTTACTGCTGCGCGGGGTTACTGCTGTGCGTCGGGCACGTCGAACGTGTCTGACAGGGTGGTGCACTGGCGCTCCTGCGGCAGCTGCTGCACGACCGCGCCGAGGTCGACCGCGGTCTCGGTGCCGCTGACCTGATCGGAGTCGACGTAGACGGCGAGACCGGGGGAGCGGCCGTAGGGCTCGAACCGGTAGATGGGCGCAGCCGATTCGTCGATCACCCAGTCGACGCCGTTGACGTTGACGCAGGTGTCGGTGGTGGGGCCGGTCGGCTCCACGCCGCACACGAGCTGCACGGCGCCATCCCCCCAGGCGCCCGTCGCCTGCGCGTTCGTGTAGCGCCGCTCCTCGCCGGCGACGACGTCGGGCAGGCGAACGATCACGTTCGCGCACGCGGGGTCGTTCGCGTTCTCCGCAGCCTCCATCGGTTCGATGGGCGTGCACGCGGAGAGGAGGGTCGCCGTGCTCGCGAGTGCTGCGGACAGTGCGACGATCTTCAGGGCGCGAGACTTCACCGCTCCAGCCTACTCGTCGGCGGCTGGTCGCGTGCTGCGGGCGGGCGGGCGACTGCGGCGGTAGCGTGGGGATGTGAACGCACGAGAGATGCCCGGAGTCACCGTCGGCGAGCTGGGGGAGCCGGGCGTGCTCGCCCGCGTGCTCGCGCAGCTCTCGGGCGCGCGCGGCGCCCTGATCGGGCCGGGGGACGACTGCGCGGTGCTCCGTCACACGGGCGACGTGGTGGTGACGACGGACACGATGATCGAGGGCCCCGACTTCCGACTCCCGTGGCACGACGGGTTCGAGCTGGGGTGGAAGCTCGCGGCCACGAACCTCTCCGACGTCGCGGCGATGGGCGCGCGCCCGACCGCGCTGACCGTGGCGCTCGCCGTGCCTCGAGAGACGCCCGTGATGCTGCTCGAGCGCATCGCGGAGGGCCTCGACGCCGCGTGCCGGGCGCTGGCCCCGGGCTGCGGGGTCGTCGGCGGCGACCTCGGTCGCGCACCGGTGGTCGTCGCCGCGGTGACGGCGCTGGGCGACCTGGAGGGGCGCCCACCCGTGGTGCGCTCCGGCGCTCGCGCGGGCGACGTCGTGGCGTACGCGGGTGACCTGGGGCTGGCCGGGCTCGGGCTGTCGCTGCTCTTCAGCGAGGCTGTCGATGCGGAGGGGAACGCGAGCGCGCACGAGGTGCCGCGACTGCGCGCGAGCCACCCCGACGCCATCGCCGCGCAGCTCGCTCCCGCTCCGCCCATTCCGCTGGGGGTCGAGGCCGCCGAGGCGGGGGCGACCGCGATGATGGACGTCTCCGATTCGCTCTCCATCGATGCCGAGCGGTTGGCGCGTGCGAGCGGCGTGCGCGTCGATTTCTCCGCCGAACTGCTGGTGTCGGGCTTCGGGCGCCGGGGATCCGGCGTGCGCGGCGGCGGACTTGAACCCGCGGAGCCCGGCGCTCAGGGGCAGCCCGCGGTCGAGGTGCCGATCGACGCCATGCTGTTCGGCGGCGAGGATCACGGTCTGCTCGCGACGTTCCCGGCCGGCGCTGCGCTGCCCGACGGGTTCCGTCCGATCGGTGCGGTGCTGGCCGGGGAAGCGGCTTCCGGGACGGGCGAAGCGCTCGTGGCGCTCGACGGTGCGCCGCTCACGGTTCGCGGGTGGGATCCATACACGGTGCAGGTGTCGGGCGCCGTGTAGCGACCGCCGCGTCCGTCGTCGCCCTCGAGCTCCGGCTCCTCGCGGTCAGAGCTGCGCCTTCGGCACCTTCCCGTCGGGGCCGAAGCCGAGCTGCAGGTCGCGCAGCAGGAGGGTTTCGGGCGGGCGGTCGTGCCCGAAGTAGTGGAGGAAGACGTCTGCGGCTTCCGCGTACGTGAAGACTTCGTGCTCGTGCACGGAGATGCGGTTCTCGCCGAGGCGGATCTCCCGGTTCGCCGAGCTCGCCTGCGATCCGTCATGGGGACGCCCGAGCGCGTACTGGCGGTACGTGCCGTCGCGGTCCGTCTTCCATTCGATGGCCATCGCGTCTCGGGTACCGCCGGCCTGCAGAAACGTGAGCGGATACCGCGTCGTGTCGACGTCCCAGAAATCTACCGCGTCTGGTCCGCGCCACAGTACCAATGCGCGATGATCGCCGCTGTCCAGCAAAGACAACAATCTCGTCAGCTGCTCAAGCGCAGGTATGACGATCTCATTGAGCTCTGAACGGCACGCGTATTTTCCGATTTTTGTCAGGTAGTACACGGTCATCTACAGCACTGTCTCCTGATGTATGAAGCGGGCCAACGTGCCTCCAACGGCTCAACCGGCCCCCCAGCTGCTGCCCACGTTAGCAGAAATGTCGACGATCAGTCACATCGGGCTGCGCTCAGGAGTGCGCACGCGGCGCGGCGAGTCGCAACGCGGCCCAGAGGTCGGCACGCACATCGGGGGAGTCGAGGTCGACCTCCAGCAGCTGCGCGGCCGTCTGCACGCGCGACTTCAGCGTGTGGCGGTGCAGGGCGAGCTCGGTCGCGGCGGCACTGGTTTGCCCGTGGTGGGCGAGCCACGCGGTCAGGGCCTCCTCGATGCGGTCGCCGTGACGCTCATCATGGTGCCGCACGGGGGCCAGCAGCAGTTCGGCACGGCGCCTGGCCTCGGGCTGGCCGTCGAGCAGGTGGATGACCCCCTCGTGGGTCGCGGGCGAGTACTCGACGGGGGCGTGCACGGCGGTCGAGATCGCCCGGTGCAGTGCGAGGTCCGCCTGCATCGCGGCCTCCTGCAGGTCGGCGAGCGGCACGCGGTCGGAGATCCCGGCGGCGAGTCCGTGAGTGGCGAAGAGGCGCCGGATCGCCGGCAGGTGGCGCGACTCGGCGACGATGGTCGGGGTCGCGCTCGCGGCGGCGGTGAAGAGGCCCGGGCTGCCCGCGTCGAGTGACTGCAGATCTTCGGCGAAGGTCGGGTCGAGGTGATCCGGCACCGGGTAGCGCACCAGCACGACCTGCCCCTGCGGAAACCGGGCGAGCACCCCCGCGGAGAGGCGCTCGGCGAGGGGGAGCTGCCCCGCGAGCAGCAGTTCGAGAATGGCGTCGCGCAGCACCGCCTGAGCCGACCTGATGCCACTGCGGTGCTCCAGCTGCACCGTGGCGAGGGCGCCGACCAGCCCGTGCAGTGCGCGCTCAGCCGTATCGGGCACCCCACGCTCTTCGACCGCGAGCACGCCCAGCACGTGCTCGCGGCGGCCGAGCGCCTGCAGGTGCATCCCCGTGCCGGTCTCCGTCTCGATGCGCCCGGCGCTCACGCCGCGCTCGATGAGCCGCCGCGCCTCGCGCCGCACCCAGTCGACCGGGAAGTCGGGTCGGGCGTGCTCGGGCGCGAATTCGACGATGCGGCCGAACCGGTCGGTGATGCAGACCCAGTGGCCGAGGCGCGACGCCGCCTCCCGAACCGCGGCGCCGAGACCGTCGCGGTGCAGAGATGCGTTCGCCACGGCGCGCTGCGACTCCAGCGACCAGATGTCGCGATCCCGCGTCTTGGCTTCGAGCAGCCGGGCGGCGGTCTGCACGATCTCGATGAACGCCGTGTCGTAGGGCACTCGGAAGAGCGGGAAGTCGAGCCGGTCGCAGGCTGCGACGACGAGCGCGGGCACCCGGTCCCAGTGCAGCCCGACGGCGACGCCGAGGGCGGTCACCCCGGCGTCGATGAGCCGCTGAATGTAATCGGCGGCATCGGCGTCCGAGTGCAGGGAGCCGAACCGGGCTCCCGTGGTGAGGAGCACGGTGCGGGGGGTGAGGAACGGTGCCGGATCCTCGAGCTCGCTCACGTGCACCCACTGCACGGGCCGCCGCGACGCTGCGCGGCTCGCGCCGGCGATTAGCGCGAGCTCGAGCTGGTACTGGTGCAGCAGCTCGCCGAGCTCGATCGTGGGGCCGGTCGAGGCGTCCATCGATCCTCCGCTTCCACTCCTGCCAGATTGGTGAAAGTGAGCGGGAGCAAACTCCATTCTGGCACAGCGCAATCCGTTGGTCAGGCCGTAGGCTGAAGCCGCACCCAACGGAGCCCGCGACCGCGGGTTCCCCGAGACTCACAAGGAGAATCAGTCATGACAGCAGTCACCGGCGGTCCCTCGCTCCCGCAGGAGCGCAAGCTCGTCACCAGCATCCCCGGCCCGAAGTCGCAGGAGATGCTCGCGCGCAAGAACGCCGCGGTCGCCTCGGGCGTGGGCGTCGCGCTCCCCGTCTCGATCGTCGCTGCGGGCGGAGGCGTCATGGTCGACGTCGACGGCAACTCCCTCATCGACCTGGGCTCGGGCATCGCCGTCACCGGCGTCGGCAACGCCGCCCCCGCAGTCGTCGAAGCCGTGACCAACCAGGTGCAGCAGTTCACGCACACCTGCTTCACCGTCACCCCCTACGAGGGCTACGTCGCCGTCGCCGAGAAGCTCAACGAGCTCACCCCGGGCGATCACGAGAAGCGCTCGGCGCTCTTCAACTCGGGCGCCGAGGCCGTGGAGAACGCGATCAAGATCGCACGCCACTACACGAAGAAGAACGCCGTCGTCGTCTTCGACCACGCCTACCACGGCCGCACCAACCTCACCATGGGCATGACCGCGAAGAACATCCCCTACAAGGACGGCTTCGGCCCCTTCGCCCCCGAGGTCTACCGCGTTCCCACGTCGTACCCGTTCCGCGACGGCCTCTCGGGCGCCGATGCCGCAGCGGTCGCGCTGAGCCAGATCGAGAAGCAGGTCGGCGCGGGCAACCTCGCAGCGATCATCATCGAGCCCATCCAGGGCGAGGGCGGCTTCATCGCTCCCGCCGAGGGCTTCCTCCCCGCTCTGCAGGAGTGGGCCACCGCGAACAACGTCGTCTTCATCCTCGATGAGGTGCAGACCGGCTTCGCGCGCACCGGCGACCTCTTCGCCGCGAACCACGAGGGCGTCGTGCCCGACCTGGTCACCACCGCGAAGGGCATCGCGGGCGGTCTGCCGCTGTCGGCCGTCACCGGCCGCGCCGAGATCATGGACTCCGCTCACGCGGGCGGCCTCGGCGGCACCTACGCGGGCAGCCCCATCGCCTGCGCCGCGGCACTCGCGACGATCGACACCTACGAGCGCGAGAACCTCACCGAGCGGGCCCGCGAGATCGGCGCGATCATCGACGAGTTCTTCGGCGAGCTGCAGAAGTCCGACGACCGCATCGGCGATATCCGCGGACGCGGTGCCATGAAGGCCATCGAGCTGGTCGAGTCGGGTTCGCAGAAGCCCGCCGCCGCGCTCACCGGGGC
This sequence comes from Leucobacter chromiiresistens, assembly GCF_001477055.1. Taxonomy (GTDB): domain Bacteria; phylum Actinomycetota; class Actinomycetes; order Actinomycetales; family Microbacteriaceae; genus Leucobacter; species Leucobacter chromiiresistens_A. The sequence continues at coordinate 100,582 of NZ_LDRK01000013.1, read as the reverse complement.
GATCGCCAAGGCTGCCGGCGAGCAGGCCGTCGTCGTGCTCACCTGCGGCACCTACGGAAACGTCATCCGCTTCCTCCCGCCGCTCTCGATCTCGGACGAGCTGCTGCGCGAGGGCCTGCAGGTCGTCGCAGACGCGCTCGCAGCGAACTGACCCGCGTCCCCCGATCCAGAGTTCTCTGAAAGGACACGAAACATGGCATTGAAGCCCAACGAGCAGGAGCTGCTCGACCGCGTCGCCTCCGGCCTCGGCATCGGCGGCACCTGGGAGCCGTCGACCTCCGGCGCCACCCTCGACGTGCACGACCCCGCGACCGGTGAGGTCATCAAGTCGATCGCCGACGCGACCGTCGAGGACGCCGTGCGCGCACTCGACGCCGCCGTCGACGCGCAGGAGCAGTGGGCGGCGACCTCGAGTCGCGAGCGCTCGAACATCCTGCGCCGCGCCTTCGACCTGCTGATGGAGCGCAAAGAGGAGTTCGCGCTCCTCATGAGCATGGAGATGGGCAAGCCCATCGCCGAGGCCCGTGGAGAGGTCGTCTACGGCGGCGAGTTCCTCCGCTGGTTCTCGGAGGAGGCCGTGCGGGTTCCCGGCGACTACCGCCAGAACCCCGAGGGCACCGGCACCATGATCGTCTCGCAGATGCCGGTCGGGCCGTGCTACTTCATCACGCCCTGGAACTTCCCGCTCGCGATGGCCACCCGCAAGATCGCACCCGCGCTCGCCGCGGGCTGCACGGTCGTCATCAAGCCGGCGGCGCTCACCCCGCTGACCACGATCTTCTTCGCGCAGCTGCTCGAAGAGGCCGGCCTGCCCGCCGGCGTGGTCAACGTCGTCGCCACCTCGAAGTCGAGCGCACAGTCGAGCGCACTGCTCTCCGATCCGCGCCTGCGCAAGCTCTCCTTCACCGGTTCGACGCCCGTCGGCGTCAAGCTGCTGCAGGCCGCAGCGCAGAACGTGCTCCGCACCTCGATGGAGCTGGGCGGCAACGCCCCGTTCATCGTGTTCGAGGACGCGGATCTCGATAAGGCCGTCGAAGGCGCGATGCTCGCGAAGTTCCGCAACATCGGCCAGGCCTGCACCGCTGCGAACCGCATCATCGTGCACGAGTCGGTCGCCGACGAGTTCGCGCGTCGCGTCGGCGAGAAGGTCGCCGCCATGACGATCGGGCGCGGCGCCGACGAGGGCAACGACATCGGAGCGCTCGTCGAGGAGAAGGCCGTGACGAACACGGCGCGTCTCGTCGCCGACGCCGTCGAGACCGGCGCGAAGATCGTGACGGGCGGCGAAGCCGTCGACGGGCCGGGGCACTTCTTCCAGCCCACCGTCATCGATCACATCAGCCCGCAGGCTGCGATCATGCGCGAGGAGATCTTCGGGCCCGTGCTCGGCATCATCCGCTTCTCGACCGAGGAGGAGGCGGTCGAGATCGCCAACAACACCGAGTACGGCCTCGTGAGCTACGTGTTCACCGAGAACATCGGTCGCGGCCACCGCATGATCGAGAAGCTCGAGACCGGCATGATGGGCCTGAACACCGGCCTCGTCTCGAACGCCGCGGCGCCCTTCGGCGGCGTGAAGCAGTCGGGCATCGGCCGCGAGGGCGGCTTCGAGGGGATCCACGAGTTCCTCTCGTCGAAGTACACCCTGCTGCCGCGCTCCTGAGCATCGCAGTGAGCTGATCGGGCTCGGGATCGCAAGATCCCGGGCCCGTTCTCATTTGTGACACCCCGGCATCGTGCAGTGGATTCGGCGTTGTGCAGTGCCGGATGCGCGATGTCATCCGTCTTCAGCCGGATCTCCTGCGCGAGCATCACGCGGAGTTCGGCGATGGCTCCGTGATCCGCGGTTACTCGGCGGGCTCGGCCCACCACAGCGCGGTCTCGCCGTAGCGCTTCTCGCGCACCGGCTGCAGCCCGGCCGGCCATGTCGGCTCGGGCGAACGCGTGCTGCGCTCGACGAGCACCGCGCCGCCGTCGGCGACCATCGGCGCCAGCATCTCGAGCACCTCCGCGATCTCCGCCTCGGAGTGGTCGTAGGGCGGATCGATCATCACGACGTCCCACTGCGGCGCGACCGATCGTTCGCGCTCAGCCGCGAGGAACGTCTGGACCGACTGCCGCACGACCTCGATCCGTGGAGCCTCGGCCGACGAGCGGCCGAACGCGCCGAGCACCGTGCGCGTGTTGCGCTTCGCGACCTCCGCGGCCTGCGGGTGCTTCTCGACGAGCGCGATGCTCGCAGCGCCCCGGCTCGCCGCTTCGAGGCCGAGCGCGCCCGATCCGGCGTACAGATCGAGCACGCGCACGTCGTCGATCAGGTCCCACGACGTGAGTGTGGAGAACACCGCCTCGCGCACCCGATCGCTCGTCGGGCGCGTGCCCGACTTCGGAACGTCGAGCCGCAGTGAACCGGCTGCTCCGGCGATGATTCTCGTCACGGTTCGAGCGTAGCGCGTCGGCGGTCGGCGATACGCTGGAGGCATGACCCGGGCGACCCTCGACACCCCCCTCGCCGGAGTGGTCGGCGATCGCACCGCGAAGCCGCTCGAGCGCGCCTTCGAGATGCGCACGGTCGGCGATCTGCTGCACCACTTCCCCCGTCGCTACTCGCGTCGCGGTGAGCTGACCCCGTTGAACGATCTGCCCGTGGGGGAGCAGATCGCAGTGGTCGCCCAGGTGCTCGACGTGCGCGAGCGCCAGATGCAGCGGCGCAACGGGAAGCTGCTGGAGGCCCGCATCACCGACGGCACCGGCACGCTCACGCTCACGTTCTTCAACCAGCAGTGGCGCGTCCGCGAGCTGCTGCCCGGCAAGCGCGGTCTCTTCGCGGGCAAGGTCAGCGAGTACCGCGGCCAGCTGCAACTGCAGCATCCCGAGTACGAGCTCTTCGAGCACCGCGATGACGCGCCCGGCGGCGACCGACTCGATGAGGCGGCGGCGAAGGCGTGGTCGGAGACGCCGGTGCCCATCTATCCGGCGACGGCGCAGGTGCCCACCTGGACGCTGCAGCGTGCGGTCGAGCTCGCACTCGACGCCCTCGGCGACGTGCCCGATCCGTTGCCCGAAGAGATTCGAACGGCAGAGGGGATCGAGCGGCTCGGCCGCGCCCTCGAGCACATCCATCGACCGCAGACCGACGCCGACTGGCGCGCCGCCCGCGACAGCTTCCGCTTCCGCGAGGCGTTCGAGCTGCAGCTGGCGCTGCTCGACCGGCGGCGCCGTGCCGGTCTGCAGTCGAGCACCCCGCGGCCGGGCAAGGACGAAGGGTTCGCCGCGCGGTTCGACGCGGCGCTGCCGTTCGAGTTGACCGGCGATCAGCGGCGATCCGGGGCCACCATCTCGGCGGAGCTCAGGGAGCCGCACCCCATGCACCGCCTGCTGCAGGGAGAGGTCGGATCGGGCAAGACGCTCGTAGCCCTGCGCGCCATGCTGCAGGTCGCCGACAGCGAGGGGCAGAGCGCCCTGCTCGCGCCCACGGAGGTGCTCGCCGCGCAGCACTACCGCTCCATCGTCGACGCGCTCGGCCCCGAGCTCACGGAGGAGCTGCGGCCGGTACTGCTCACCGGCCGCATGCCGGTCGCCGAGCGCAAGCGCGTGCTGCTCGCGCTCGTATCGGGCGCCTCCCGCATCGCCGTCGGCACGCACGCGCTGATCAGCGAGGGGGTGTCGTTCCTCGACCTCGGCCTGATCGTGGTCGACGAGCAGCACCGATTCGGCGTCGAGCAGCGGGAGGCGCTGCGGCAGAAGGGCAACCAGCCGCACGTGCTCGCGATGACCGCGACGCCGATTCCGAGAACGGTTGCCCTTACGGCCTTCGGCGACCTCGAGGTGTCGACGATCCGGGAGCTGCCCCCCGGTCGCCAGGGGATCTCGACGTTCGCCGTGCCCGAGATCGAGATGCCGAACCGAGCGGCCCGGGTCTGGGCGCGGGCGGGGGAGGATCTCGCGGCGGGCCGGCAGGTGTACGTGGTCTGCCCGGCGATCGCGCCCGGCGAGATCGAGGACGGGTTCGAGAGCCCGGAAGAGGCGGCAGACCCCGCCGCGCGCCGGGGGTCCGGCGCCGCAGCCGATGCGGCGGCGGCACGTCGGCTCGCGAACGTCGAGGAGACCGTCGAGGAGCTGCGCCGCCATCCGGCGTTCGCCGGCGCGGAGATCGCCGGCCTGCACGGCGGCATGCCGTCGGACGAGAAGGATCGGGTGATGCGCGGCTTCGCGTCGGGCGCCATCGGCGTGCTCGTGGCGACGACGGTCATCGAGGTGGGCGTCAACGTGCCGAATGCGTCCATCATGATCGTGCGCGACGCCGACCGCTTCGGCATCTCCCAACTGCATCAGCTCCGGGGCCGCGTCGGTCGCGGGGAGCATGCGGGTCTCTGCCTGCTGATGACGACGGCGGCCGCGGGCACCGTGGCCCGGGAGCGCATCGAAGCGGTCGCCGCGACATCGGACGGATTCGCGCTCGCCGAGATCGATCTCGAGCTGCGGCGCGAGGGCGACATCCTGGGAACGGCGCAGTCGGGCGGTCGTTCCACCCTCCGGCTCCTCCGCGTCGCGGAGCACGGGCCGCTGATCGCGCACGCCCGAGAGGTGGCGGGTGCACTGCTCGATCGGGATCCCGAGCTCGCAGGCGCGCCGGGGCTCGCAGAACTCGTCGCGAAGGATCACGAGGCGGGTCTGCTCGACAACCTCGCGAAGTCGTAGCGCCGGGAGGCGTACGGGCGCCCGTGCGCACCGCGGCACCGCCGCCCGGTACTCGAGTACTACGCGGGTCGGCACTCGCGACCGATGCGCCGTCGGCCGGCCGAATCTACCGTTGAATCATCGTCGCGCACACTGCGGCGCAGAAACGGAGACATCATGATCGAAGCGCGCGGGCTCACCAAGCACTACGGCAGCAAGACGGCGGTCGACGACGTCACCTTCAGCATCAAGCCCGGACAGGTGACCGGGTTCCTCGGCCCGAACGGCGCCGGCAAGTCGACGAGTATGCGGTTGATGCTCGGTCTCGACCGGCCGACCTCGGGCACGGTGACGGTGAACGGGGCGCGCTACGCCGACGCGGCGGCGCCGCTCTCCGAGGTCGGGGCGCTGCTCGACGCGAAGGGCGTGCACCCGGGCCGCAGCGCTCGCAGCCACCTGCGGGCGCTCGCGGCGACGCACGGCATCCCGGATCGCAGGGTCTCGGAGGTGCTCGAGCAGACGGGCCTGTCGGCCGTCGCGAATCGGCGCGTCGGCGGGTTCTCGCTCGGCATGGGGCAGCGTCTCGGCATCGCGGCGGCGATGCTCGGCGATCCGCGGATCCTCATCCTGGACGAGCCCGTGAACGGGCTCGATCCCGACGGAGTGCTGTGGGTGCGCCAGCTGCTGCGCCACCTCGCATCGGAGGGGCGCACGGTGCTGCTGTCGAGCCACCTCATGAGCGAGATGGCGCAGACCGCCGATCACGTCATCGTGCTCGGGCGCGGGCGCGTGGTCGCCGACGCGCCCATCGGCGAGTTCATCGGGGGCGGGCGCACCTCGAGCGTCGCCGTGCGCAGCCCGCAGGCGACGAAGCTCGCGTCGCTGCTGATGAGCGCGCAGCGCGAGGGCGTCACCCTCGAACCGCGGGGCGACGAGGGGTTCACCGTGCGCGGTCTCGCCGCTGCCGACATCGGCGCCGTCGCTGCGGCCCATCAGATCGTGCTGCACGAGCTGAGCCCGCAGCAGGCGAGCCTCGAAGACGCGTACCTCGAGCTCACCCGGGGCGAGGTCGAGTACTCGACCTCGTGACCCCGCGGCGCATCATCGCGCCCACCTCGTCCGCTGTGACCTTCGACTGAGAAAAGAGAATCCCATGACCTCCACCATCGTGATCGACGCCGGCTCGGCGCCGACGCCACCCACGACCCCGCAGCGCTCCTCGACCGGCGCCGCCCGCGGCCGCGTGACCTTCGGCGGCGTCCTCCGTTCGGAGCGCATCAAGCTCACGTCGCTCCGGAGCATCAAGCTCACGCTGCTGATCACCGTGATCGTCGGGATCGGTCTGAGCGCCGCCATCGCGCTGCTCTTCAGCAACGAGATGCGCGATGCGGGCAGCGTCGCGGGCGCCGGCGATCTGCAGTTCTACCTGCTGGTCGTCTCGACATTCGCATCGCCGTTCCTCGCACTCATCTTCGGGGTGCTCGGCGTGTTCGCCATCTCGAGCGAGTACTCGAGCGGCATGATCCTCTCGACGCTCACCGCGGTGCCGAAGCGCACTCCGGTGTTCCTCGGGAAGGCGCTCGTGCTCGCCGCGGTGTCTGCGCTCACCGCTCTCGTGCTCGTCGCGGGCGGCCTCGCTGCGGCCGTGATCTGTTACCCGCAGAGTGCTGCGGAGATCGGTAGCTCCATGGTGATCACCGGAGTGCTCGGCACGATCGCCTACCTCGTGCTGATCTCGCTCTTCGCGTTCGGCGTCTCGGTGCTGCTGCGGTCGACCGCGGGCGGCATCGCCGTGGTTGCGGGAGTGACCTTCGTGCTGCCGATCGCCTTCCAGATGCTGACCATGACCGGCTGGGAGTGGGTGACCACGGTCAGCGCGTATCTTCCGGCGCAGCTCGGGTCGGTGCTTTCGGCCGGTGCGGTGGAGGTCGCGAGCGGCCCGACCTTCGCGGTCGCGATGCTCGCGATGGCGGTCTGGGTCGTCGCGGTGATGCTCCCGGCGGCGGCGGCGTTCAAGCGTCGGGACGCCCGCTGACGCACATCTCGACAGGGAGGCGTGCCAGTACAGTGAACGGTATGACGCCGGATGCCGAGGTGCGCCTCCCTCGCCCGCCCGGAGTAATCCGGAGGGCCTTCGCCGCGCATCCCCGAGCCGTCGACATCACGATCGTCGTCTGGTACTTCCTCGGCAGCGCCCTGGGGTTCACGCTCGACATCGCGACGTCGACGACGTGGGACGAGGCGACCGGGTCGAGCACCTGGGAGGGCGTGCCCGCGCACCTGATGTGGCCCTGGGTGCTCATCGCGATCCTGCGCGTGCTGATCATCGCGGCGGCCCTGCTCTTCCGCCGTCGCTTCCCGCTGGTCGGGCTCATCGTCATCGTGGTGGTGACGTTCGGCGAGCAGGGCATCCAGGCGCTCGCCAACGGCGTGGCGCTCATGTTCCTGCTGTACGCCGTGCCGGTGTATCGCAGCGTCGCGGCGGGATGGGTCGCCTACGGAATCGCGGTGGCGGCGTCCTTGCTGCAGTCCGCACTGTCGTTCTGGCGGGGATCGGCGAATTTCGAGGCGACGAGTCCGGCGAATCTGCTCGCGGCCGAGTCGACCTCGGTGCAGAGCATCGGCGAGCTGGTCACGATCTCGATCATCAGCGCGGTCTGGCTGCTGGCGATCCTCATGCTCGGGATCAACCTCGGGAACCGTCGCCGGTACATCGCCGCCGTGATCGATCGCGCGCACCAGCTGGCGCGTGAGCGCGACCAGCTCGCGCAACTCGCGGTGGCGGAGGAGCGGTCGCGCATCGCCCGGGAGATGCACGACATCGTCGCGCACTCGGTCTCGGTGATGATCGCGCTGTCGGAGGGCGCGGCGCGCGCGTCGGAGCGGGCGCCCGAGGCTGCCGCGGACGCCATGCGCCGGAGCGCCGAGACGGGGCGCACGGCGCTCGCCGAGATGCGGCGCCTGCTCGGTGCCCTCCACTCGAGTGGGGAGGAGGCCGATCTGCTGCCGCAGCCGGGCGTCGAGGATCTGCCGCAGCTGGTCGAGGGCTTCTCGAAGGCGGGCCTGCTCGTCACGCTCGACGTGCAGGGCAGCGCGGCCGGGGATCGCGGGCAGGATCTCGCCGTCTACCGTGTGGTGCAGGAGGGCCTGACCAACGTGCTGCGCTACGCCGGAACGGGGGCGCGGGTGCGCGTGGCGCTCGACCGGGAGGCGGATCGCACGACCGTGCTGGTGCGCGATTACGGCCCGGTACCGGGCGCGCCTCCGCCGGTTGCGGGCCTGGGGTCGGGTCGCGGGCTCGCGGGGCTCGCCGAACGCGCGCGCGTCTTCGGTGGCAAGATCGAGTCGGGCCCCGTGTCGGCCGGCTCCGGCGGCGGGTGGCGCCTGTGGGCGGTGCTCCCGGTGAGCGCCGCGGCCAGCGGTGCCGAAGAGGCCTCGACGCCGCCCCGAGATTCGAGTGAGAGGAGCCCCGATGGCAACCGATGAGATCCGCGTCATGCTGGTCGACGATCAGGAGCTGATCCGCACCGGCTTCAAGCTGGTGCTGCTGGGGGAGCCCGACGTCGACGTCGTCGGCGAGGCCTCGGACGGGTCGGCTGCCCTGCAACGGCTCGAGGAGCTCGGGCCCGGGGGATGCGACCTCGTGCTCATGGACGTGCGCATGCCCGGCATGAACGGCATCGACGCGACCGCCGAGATCGTGCGCCGCTTCCCCGACGTGCGGGTGCTGGTGCTGACCACGTTCGATCTCGACGAGTACGCGACGGGAGCGGTTCGCGCGGGGGCGAGCGGCTTCCTGCTGAAGGACGCGAGGCCGACGGAGCTGGTCGACGCGATCCACCGCGTCGCCTCCGGGGACGCGGCGATGGCGCCGAGCGTCACCCGCCGCATGCTCGAGCAGATGCGCGCCGGCGGCGGCCTGGAGTTCTCGGCGGCGGGTGCCGAGGCCCTTGCCCCGGACGACGCGGCGCTCGACGCGCTCACCGAGCGCGAGCTCGACGTGCTGCGGCTCATCGCCGAGGGCAAGAACAATGCGGAGATCAGCGGCGAGCTGTACCTCTCGGAATCGACGGTGAAGACCCATGTGGGGCGGGTGCTCGCCAAGCTGCAGCTGCGCGACCGCGTGCACGCGGTCATCTTCGCCAAGCAGCACGGACTCTGACCGGTCCGAACGCCCACGCCCGGCCCGCGCACCGCCTGGTGCGCGCCACGCCCGCCCACGCCCCAGACCTTTCAGGGAGATCCTCGTGAGTACATCCGCCTACCGCCTGTTCGACGTCGTGGTGACGGAGGTGCATCGGCCGTCGCCCGGCTTCGTGCGCGTGGTGCTCACCGGCCCGGGGCTCGAGCGGTTCCGCTTCATCGGCACGGATCAGCGCGTCAAGATCCTGCTTCCGAACGAGCGGGGCGTCATCCCGCCGCTCGGAGACGGCGACGGTTGGTATCAGGCATGGTGCGCGCTCGCCGACGAGGATCGGCCGCCCATGCGCACCTACACGCCGCGCGCGTTCCAGCGCGATGCGCAGGGCGCGCGGCTGACGGTCGACTTCGCGCGGCACGCGGCCGACCCCGGCCCGGCCTCCGCGTGGGCGGAGCAGGCGGTGGTCGGCGACGCGATGGCGATCCTCGGCCCCGACGCCGAGCACTCGGGCCCGAACACGGCCGTCGGGTGGATCCCGCCGCGCAACGCCCGCCGCTTCCTCATCGTCGGCGACGACACGGCCATCCCGGCGATCGCCGGCATTCTCGCCTCGCTCGATCGGACTGCGTGCGCGCGGGTGATCCTCGAAGTCGGCGATGCCGCGGACGCCGCCCTGCTCGACGCCGACGAGCTGCGCGCCGACGGCCGGCTGGAGCTGACGGTGCTCGAGCGCGACGAGTCGGATCGCGGCGCCGCGCTCGTCTCGGCGGTGCGTGCGCTCGGCGACGTCTTCCCGGGTGATGCCTCGCCCGATGATGCATCGCGTGACGGGGCGCGAGACGCGCCGAGCGCCGAACTGCAGGAGATCGACATCGATCGGGAGATTCTCTGGGAGGTGCCGGGCATGGACGCGGCGACGGGCGCGCCCCTCGCGAGCGATGCGCGGCGTTCGGAGGGGTACGCGTGGCTGGCGGGAGAGGCCGGGGCGATCAGGGCCATACGCCGCCACCTGGTGAGCGAGCGCGGCATCGACCGGCAGTCCGTCGCCTTCATGGGGTACTGGCGCCGCGGGCGCGCCGAGAACTGAGGGTGCCTGCTGCATGCGCCGCGCGCGTCTCGGTGCATTCTCAAGAAATCATCCGGCGGCGAACCCTAGGCTGAAGCCATGACGAAAATCGCTGTGGTTCCCGGCTCCTTCGACCCGGTGACGATGGGGCACCTCGATGTCATCCTCCGCGCCGCGGGCATCTTCGACGAGGTGCACGTGCTGGTGGTGCACAACCCCAACAAGCACGCGATGCTGCCGATCTCGGAGCGGATGACGCTGATCCAGAAGTCGCTCGACGAGGCCGGCGCGCCGCAGAACATCACGGTCGCCTCCTGGTCGGTCGGCCTGCTCGTCGACTACTGCACCGAGGTCGGGGCATCGGTGCTCGTGAAGGGCATCCGATCGCAGATCGACGTGTCGTACGAGACCCCGATGGCGATCATGAACCGGAGCCTCGCCGATGTCGAGACGGTGTTCATGCTCCCGGATCCCGCTCACGCGCACGTGTCGAGCACGCTCGTGCGGCAGGTGTCGGAGATGGGCGGCGATGTGAGCCCGTACGTGCCCGCGGCCGTCGCGCGCTTCCTCGGCGCGCGCCGCCCGGCGTGAGGCTCGACCGCCCCGCGATCGGATCGTGCAGGGGCCGGCGCGCCCCGCGTTTCGCCGCCCGCGAAGGGCGAGGATTCCGCGTCGCGCCGCGGTAGAATGGATCGGTGAGCAACAGCCGAGTCTACGAGGAGAACGTCCGCGACATCATCAACCGCCCGGGGGAGATGCGTGAGCGGAGTCGCACCCTGACCGTGCCGGAGAAGTTCGGCGAGGGCCTCGCCGAGATCAGCGAGGGCGCAGAGCTCGATCTCGACGTGCGACTGGAGTCTGTGCACGAGGGGATTCTGGTCTCCGCGGAGGTGGCGACGACGATGCACGCCGAGTGCGGCCGATGCCTGAAAGCGTTCACCACGCCATTCGAAGTCGAGTTCCAGGAACTTTTCGCGTATACTCCTACGGAGGCCGACGAGTACGAGGTTCACGGTGATCACGTGGATCTTGAACCTCCGCTCCGAGACGCGGTAGTGCTTGCACTGCCGTTCCAGCCTGTGTGTCGTCCGGACTGCCCGGGTCTCGATCCCGAGTCCGGTGAGTTGCGCGACACCGAGGCTGCAGTGCCGAACAGTGCGGATATCGATCCGCGGTGGGCGGCGCTGGCGGGTTTCGCTCCGGAAGGTGCGGCTGCTCCTGAACATGCAGGGGCACCTCACGAGGTGAAGACCAATGCAGTCGAGGCTGAAGTAGACCACGGCTCGGGTGAGACTCCCGAGTCCGCAAGCAAGTAGGAAAGAGAGCATCATGGCTGTTCCCAAGCGGAAGATGTCGCGATCGAACACCCGTCACCGTCGTTCGGCGTGGAAGGCTTCGGCACCCACCCTGGTGAAGACCGAAGAGAACGGTCGCACCGTGTACAGCCTGCCGCACCGCGCCCGCGTGGTCGAGGACTCGCAGGGCAACGCCCTCTTCCTCGAGTACAAGGGCCGCAAGGTCGCCGACGTCTGAGTTGACCCAGAGCGTTGCAGAGCCGTCGGGCTCCCCGGAAGGGGACCCCGGCGGCTTTCTCCATGCATTCGGCGTGCAGGCCGACCCCGAACTGGTGCAGCTCGCGCTGACGCATCGCTCGTGGGCGTACGAGCACGGCGGTGCGCCGCACAACGAGCGTCTCGAGTTCCTCGGCGACGCGGTGCTCGGCCAGGCCGTCACCGTCGAGCTCTTCACGACGTTCCCCGACCTCAGCGAGGGCGAGCTCGCGAAGCGACGCGCCGCACTCGTCTCCACCGTCGCGCTGGCCTCGGTCGCCCGCCGGCTCGGCCTGGGCGACCTGCTGCGCCTCGGCAAGGGCGAGGAGCTGACGGGAGGGCGCGACAAGGACTCGCTGCTGGCGGACGCCGTCGAGGCGATCATCGGCGCCGTGTACCTGTCGACCGGGCCGGAGACCACCACTGCGTTCGTGCTCGATCTCGTCGCGCCGCTGCTCGACGACGCCGACCGCTTCCTCGACGCGCTCGAAGCGCTCGATCCGAAGACCTCGCTGCAGCAGGAGGCGTCGCGCCGCGGACTGGCACACCCGCCCTACGAGACCACGGGGACGGGCCCCGATCATGACCGCCGGTACACCTCCCGCGTGACGCTCGACGGTGTGACGGGTCGTGGCGAGGGCACGAGCAAGAAGGCGGCCGAACTCGCCGCCGCCCGCGATGCGGTGGTCCGGCTGCGCACGCCGGCGAAGCGCCGACGTGCCTGAGCTCCCCGAAGTCGAGGTCGTGCGCGCCGGGCTCGCCCCGGCGGTGACGGGGGCGCGCGTCGCCGCCGTCGAGGTGCGCGATGCGCGCGCCCTCAAGCGGCACCTCCCCACGAGCGGGGACGATGGGCTCGGCGGGCACGGCGTCACCCTCAGCGAGGCCGCCGCCGCAGCCCGGAGCGCCGACTTCGAGCGGCGCACCGCCGGGATCCGACTCGGCGCGCCCGAGCGGCGCGGCAAGTTCCTGTGGATACCGACGTCGGGTGCGTCGGCGGACGGCTCGCCGCTCGCGCTGCTCGCCCACCTGGGCATGAGCGGGCAGCTGCTCCTGCGCGCGCACGACGCCGTCGATGACCGCCACGTGCGGATCCGCATGTGGATCGAGCACGCGCAGCACGGCGAGCTGCGCGTGGACTTCGCCGATCAGCGACTGTTCGGCTCGCTGGCCCTCGATGCGCTGCGGGCCGCGCCCGACGGCGTGGGCGCGGTGCCGGCGCAGGCTGCGCACATCGCGCGGGATCCGCTCGATCCGGCCTTCGACGACGCCCGGTTCATCGCCGCGCTGCGCAGCCGCGCGACGGGCGTGAAGAAGCTGCTGCTCGATCAGACCCTCATCAGCGGGGTCGGCAACATCTATGCCGATGAGGCCCTGTGGCGCGCGCGGCTGCACCCCGACACCCGTGGCTCTGCGATCGGCCCGCGCAAGGCCGACGAGCTGCTGGCGGTGCTGCGCGCGGTGTTCGCGCAGGCCCTCCGCGAGGGCGGCACCAGCTTCGACGCGCAGTACGTCAACGTCAACGGCCAGGCCGGGTACTTCGCGCACTCGCTGCACGCGTACGGGCGGGCGGGGGAGCCGTGCGCCAGATGCGGCACGCCGATCCGTCGCGTTCCCTTCGGCGGGCGGTCGTCGCACTTCTGCCCGCGGTGCCAGCGCAAGCGCTGATGCCCTGCAGCGCTGCCGCCGTCGCGGCGCGAAGCGGGCCCGCGCGCCCTCAGTGCGGCTCGGCGTCGCCGCGATCCACCGCGAACGCGAGGTGCGGCATGTCGACGCCCCGATAGTGCTTCGTGAAGCGCCCGCGGACGGTCATGCCGAGCCGGATCGCGACGTTCATCGAAGCGATGTTGGTGTCGCGCACCTGGGCCCAGAGGCGGTCGGCGCCGAGCTCCGCGAAGGCGTACCGCTGCGCCGCTCGTGCGGCTTCGACGGCGTACCCCCGGTGCCAGTGCGCACGATTGAAGAGGTAGCCGACCTCGAGCACCTCCGCGTCCATGATGCGCTGCGTCGTGAGCCCGCACTGGCCGATCATCGCGCCGGTGCTGCGCAGGTCGACGGCCCAGAGCCCGAAGCCGTCCTCCCGATAGCGTCTCTGCATCCCGTCGAGCCAGCTCAGCGTCATCGCCTCATCGAAAGCGCCTTCGTACGCGCTCATCGCCTCGTCGTCCTGCAGGATGGCGCGGAGGGGCGGCAGGTCGGCGGTGGTCATCTCACGGAGGCGGAGGCGGGATGTCTCGAGGTGCACCAGACCATTCTCCAGCACCAATTACTTCGTGCACGAACTAATCTGTTAGGCTGAGGCCGTGCGTGAACGAAAGCGGCGACTCTGGCATGCGACTCCCTGGGACGGCCAGCCCGGATTCTGGGCGGCCTGGCGTCGCTTCTTCTACCAGTTCGAAGGCACGGCGCAGCTCGGCGACCCGAACGAGCCCGCGTACATCGCGCCGGCCGACCCGTCGTGCCCGATCTGCGGGCAGCCGATGAGCGACCACCGCATCGACCGCGGCGGCCCGGGCAAGCCGACCTACCTGCAGTGCCCCAAGGAGGCAGCCCCGACCGGCTAGCGGCGGACGTGGTCCAGCAGATCGCGCACGCGCTCCAGCTCGGCCGCGTCCACGTCGTCGAGATCCTCCGCGGCTTCCGCGCCGCTCGCAGCGGTGGCGAGCACCAGCTCGGCCTCCGCAGATCGATTCGAGGCGATCAGCAGCTCGCCGAGCACGACCGCGGCGCGCAGCCGCAGGGACAGGTCGGAGGCGGTGTCGAGCAGGCGGATGAGCTCGCTCGTCGCGAGAGCCGCCTCACCCCGCTCCGCCGAGGAGAGCGCGCGCTGCAGCAGGAGCTCGGGATTCTCCGCAGCAACCGTCGCCGCACCGGAGCCCGCTGCGCCCGTCTCCGCGGCCGCCCCGCGGTGCACATCGAGCTCTAGCGAGATGAACGCACCGATCAGTGCGCGGTACGTCGCCTCGACCACGTCGGGCGACGCCCCCTGCTCGACGGCGAGCGCGCGCACCCGCGCGATCACCTGCTCGACGCGGGCGGGCGCTCGCACGGCCGCCGCATCGGCCTTCAGCGATCCCGCTTGCACCACGCACGCCTGCCGCTCCGCGATCAGTGCGACCATGCGCCGGTCGATCGCGTCGATACGGCGGCGAACGTCGGCGAGGGCATCGGGTGCGGTCATGCCTCCAGGGTACTGGGCCAAGCCCCGGCCGTGAACGGGGCGGGCGCGGCGGGGCCGTAGACTCGGGGGCATGAACTTCATGCGTCTGAGCTGGGGAATGGGCGCCGCCGTCTGGTTCGCGGTGATCGTGCTCGTGTGCATCGCGCTCGGCCCCGCCGCAGTGATCGTCGCGCTCGTCTTCGGGCTCGGCCCCGATCTCTCGCTCGTCGGCGCGTTCGCGGAGCGGGGTCGACTGAAGCCGTCGCGCGTGCGCCTGTACAACACCGTGCACACGATGACGGTGCCGATCGCGCTCCTCGTGATCGGCGTGGCGACGTTCTTCATCACCGGCGGGGTCGATGGCGGGTTCGTGTACGTCGCGCTCGCCGGAGCCGCCTGGTTCGTGCACATCGCGGCGGATCGGGCCTTCGGCTTCGGGTTCCGCGATGCCGACGGCACGATCATCCCGGTCGGCTTCGTCGTCTAGACGCCCGACGCGAATCCTCAGCTCGGGGGAGTGCCACGCTCCCCGCACCGCGGCGGTGCCATACAGTAGGCCTCAGCACTCGCGCGGGTGAACGGGAGGGAGACGGCGTGCATCTGAAGAGCCTCACGCTCAAGGGCTTCAAATCGTTCGCGCAGCCGACCACCTTCCAGTTCGAGCCCGGCGTCACCGCGATCGTCGGGCCGAACGGCTCGGGCAAGTCGAACGTCGTCGACGCGCTCGCCTGGGTCATGGGGGAGCAGGGCGCGAAGACGCTGCGCGGCGGCAAGATGGAGGACGTCATCTTCGCGGGCACGTCGACGCGCGGCCCCCTCGGTCGCGCGGAGGTGCGCCTCACGATCGACAACTCCGACGGGGCGCTGCCCATCGAGTACACCGAGGTGACGATCAGTCGCACGCTGTTCCGCAACGGATCGAGCGAGTACGCGATCAACGGGGAGTCGTGCCGGCTGCTCGACGTGCAGGAGCTGCTGAGCGACTCGGGCCTCGGCCGGGAGATGCACGTGATCGTCGGCCAGGGTCAGCTCGATGCGGTGCTCCGCGCGACGGCCGAGGATCGCCGCGGCTTCATCGAGGAGGCCGCCGGGATTCTGAAGCACCGACGCCGCAAGGAGCGCACGCTGCGCAAGCTCGAGGCGATGGAGACGAACCTCACGCGGCTCGGCGACCTCGCCGGTGAGATCCGTCGCCAGCTGAAGCCGCTGGGGCGGCAGGCCGAGGTCGCGCGCGCCGCGCAGGGCATCGCGGCGGAGGTGCGGGATGCGAAGGCGCGGCTGCTCGCCGACGACGTGCACCGTCTGCGCACGGAGCTCGACGCCCTCGCACGCGACGAGTCGGAGCAGCACTCCGAGCGCATCGTGCTGCAGGAGCAGATCGAGCAGAAGCAGCTGCGCATCCAGCGGCTGGAGCAGGATCAGCAGAGCGACGAGCTCGATGCGGCGCGACGCGTCACGATCGGCCTCGAATCGGTGCAGTCGAAGCTGCGCGGGCTCTCGGCTCAGGCCCAGCAGCGGCTCGCGTTCCTCGCGACACAGGCGGAGGCCCCGGAGCAGATGCATCGGGTGACACGATCCTCGGTGGACGAGGCGGGGGCGGAGGCGATGCGCCTCGAAGCCCTCATCCCGGAGGCCGAACTCGCATGGCAGCGTTCTGGCGAGACGACGCGGGCGGCGCAGCGGGCGCTCGACGCGATCGACGACCACATCGCTGCGCAGAGCGCGCTCGTCTCGAAGCACGACCTGCAGCTCTCGCAGCTCCGCGGGCGCGCCGAGGCGGCGGAGCAGAAGCGCGCCACCGTGGCGCAGGAGGTCGAGCGGCGGGAGCAGGCCCTCGCCCAGGCGGAGGCGCGCGCCGAGGAGGCGCGTCTCGCGCTCGATGCGTTCGCGGAGCGCGAGGAGCTCGGCGATGCGGGCGACGGCGAGGGCGGGGTCTCGGGCGAGGATCAGGATCTGGCGTACCGCGTCGCGCGCGAGCGGCAGGCCTCTGCCGAGCAGCGTCGCGACGAGGTGCGCGAGCGGGTGCACGAGCTCGCGCAGGAGCTGGCCGGTCTCGAAGCGCGTGTCAGTGCGCTGACGCGGTCGCTCGACCAGCGGGACGCGTCGGCCGCGCTGCTCTCCGAGGCGCCTCCGGGCATCGACGGTCGCGTGGCGGACCACGTGCGTGTCGCAGAAGGATCGGAGGCCGCGATCGCGGCCGCGCTCGGCGCGTTCGCCGATGCCCTGCTCGCGGAGCACGCCGCGGCTGCGGGCGCCACCGTCGAGCGGGCGCGCGCGGAGGACCTCGGCCGGCTGCGGGCGGTGATCGCCGGTGCCGGGGACCAGGGGACCGGCGCGGGCGCGCAGGCGGCACCGCCCGTGATCACCGGGGCGACCCGAGCGCTCGACGTCGTGCTCGAGGCGCCGCCGGGGGTACAGGCGCTGCTCGAGCGCAGCTACATCGCACCCGATCTCGACGCCGCCCTCGCGGCCGCCGCCGAACTGGGCCGGCACTGGCCGGGTGAGAGCTTCACGGTGGTGACGCACGACGGCGACGTCGCGACGTCGCACACCGTGAGCGGCGGGTCGAGCCTCGCACCCTCCCGCATCGAGCTGACGGCGGAGCTCGAGCAGGCCGAGCAGCGCCGCATCGAGGTCGCCACCGCCGTGGCCGAGCACGAGGCGGAGCTCGCCGACCTGCGCACGGCCTCGGCCACGGCGAAGGCGGATGCCGAGCGCGCCCTCGCCGAGCTGCGCGCGGCGGACGCCCGACTCGCCGAGGTCGCCCAGGAGCGCAACCGGCTGTCGACGCGCGCGGAGGCGGCGACTGCCGAGGCCGAGCGCGCCCGGCAGGCGTTGACGGCCGTCTCCGCGTCGGCGGTGGAGGCGGCGAACGACGCCGACCGCGCAGCGCAGGCGTTCGAGGAGGCGTCGTCGCAGCCGCGCCCCATCCTCGACGCGAGCCAGCGCGACGGCCTCGCGAGCGAGGTGGAGCAGGCCCGAGCAGCCGAACTGGAGGCCCGCCTCGCGCTCGAGACCGCGCGCGAGCGCGCACGAGCCGCCGCAGCCCATCGCACGATGCTCGGCGAGCAGTTCGAGGCAGAGCGCCGCGCCGCAGAGGAGGCGGCCCGGCGCGCGGTGCTGCGCGCGCGGCAGGTGGCGCAGGCAGAGCGCGTGGGCGGCATGCTCCCCGCGATCCTCGACGCCTGCGACCGTTCGCTCGTCGAGGCCCGACTCGCCCAGCAGCAGGCCGAGCGCGAGCGCGCCAAGCACAGCCAGGAGCTCACGCTGCTGCGCTCCGAGGAATCGGGCCTGCGGCAGCAGCTGCAGGCGCTCGCCGAGCGGGTGCACGGCGCCGAGCTCAAGAGCTACGAGCGCAAGCTGCAGCTCTCGGCGCTGCTGGAGCGCTCGGGCAACGAGCTCGGGCTCGTCGAAGACGTGCTGATCGCCGAGTACGGGCCGCACGTGCCGATTCCGGAGTCCGGTTCCGACGGCGCCGCGGCAGCACCGCGCGGACGCCGAGTGCCCGGCGCGGCAGATGACACGGCCGCCGAGGACGGCGAGCCCGAGGCGCCGCAGTACGCGAACGACCTCGAAGCGCAGCTCGCGGCCGAGCTCGGGCTCGACACACGCGCCACCGGTGCCGCCGACCGCGGGGAGGCGTCCGATGCCGATGCCGACGCCGGCACCGAGGCCGCGGATGCCGCCGCCGCAGACGCCCCGGGGCGCCCCTTCGTGCGCGCCGAGCAGGAGCGTCGACTCGCGAAGGCCGAGCGGCGGCTCGCCGAGCTCGGGCGCATCAACCCGCTCGCCCTCGAGGAGTTCGCCGCGCTCGAGCAGCGGCACGCCTTCCTCAGCGAGCAGTTGCAGGACCTCACCCGCACCCGAGCCGATCTCCTCTCGATCATCGAGGAGCTCGACCAGAAGATGCAGGGCATCTTCGCGGCCGCCTTCGACGACACGCGGGCGGCGTTCGCCGAGGTCTTCCCGATCCTCTTCCCGGGCGGCTCGGGGGAGATCGCACTGAGCGACCCCGACGACCTGCTGCGCACCGGCATCGACATCGCGGTGCGGCCCGCCGGCAAGAAGGTGGAGCGCATGTCGCTCCTCTCCGGCGGCGAGCGCTCGCTCGCGGCGGTCGCGTGGCTCATGGCGATCTTCCAGGCGCGGCCGAGCCCGTTCTACATCGTCGACGAGGTGGAGGCCGCCCTCGACGACGCCAACCTCGGGCGGCTGCTGCAGGTGTTCGAGCGCCTGCGCGAGAACTCGCAGCTCATCATCATCACCCACCAGAAGCGCACGATGGAGATCGCCGACGCGCTCTACGGCGTGTCGATGCGCCACGACGGCATCTCGGCGGTCGTCGGGCAGCGCGTCGGCCGAGAGGTGGCCTGAGCGCACCGCATCGCGGCATGATGGAGCGATGACACCGGGAGAATTGCTGGAGGGGCCGCGCGGGCGGCGCTTGTGCCTCGAACTCGCGCGAGCGTCGATCGCAGCGCTCCCGGAGGGCCACCCCGACGTCGAGCGCTGGCAGTACGGCCTGTTCATGGCGCCGATGCGGCTCGCGGACGACGCAAGCGCCTCGCGCGTCGTCTGGTACTCCTCGGATGCGGACGCGGCCTCGACCGCTCCGCCGCAGCCGTACGGGCCGGGTCGACCCGGAGCCGTGTCCTCTGCGATCGACGCGTTCGAGCGGGTGCCCCTACCCGACCTCACTGCTGCGCTGCTGCTGGAGGCCCTGGTCGCCACCGTCGACGGTGCGCGGTACTGGCAGCCGCCCGAGGGCTACGATGCGCTCGCCTCGCTTCCGGAGGCCCGGCGCGGACTGCTGCGCTTCGCCGAAGTCGTCGCTCGGTCGCCGCACGCGGCATGGTGGTCGCGCGACGATCCCGCCGCGGCGCAGTACGCCGTGATTCCGGATGACGACTCCGAGGGCGATCCGGATGGCGACCCGAACGCGGCGCGCGGCGACACTGTCGCGGGCCCGCCCGAGCTGCACCTGGAAGACGTGAGCTCGCGGTACGCGGGCGCCACGATGGGCGCGTGGAGGGCCGATCGGCGCATCGTCGAACAGCGCAGCCTCCGCGATCTCGAGGAGTACCCGGGGGGCGGCTCGGGCGAATGGTGGTCGTTCCCGCCCCACGGCGTGCTCGCGACGACGGGCGCGATTCCGGGGTTCGGGCCCGTCGCACTGCACCTGGAGGAGGACGGGCGCGGCCCGGAGGGGGCGACGGTCGTGCCGATCGGAGCCGCAGCGCACGCCCGGATCTGCACCATCAGGAAAGCGTCGGACTGGGCGGCGCTCTGCGCAGCGCACCCGCTCGACGTCTCCGCGCAGATGCTGTACGACTGGGGCGAGACGACCGGGCGGTCTGGCGCGTGGGTGATGCCCGACTGGTCGCGGGTCGCGGAGCACTGGGACGGGGTGCACCTCGGTACGAGCGCGTACCTGCGGCTCGCAGGCCGGGCGATCGACTGCGGCAGCGATCGGGCCGGCGTGATCGCCGGGTGGTCTCCCGACACGACCTTCTGGCTCCACGATGTCGTCGGGCCCGTCGGCGCCGCCGAGCGCTGGGTCCGCTCCGAACCGAACACCCACGTCAACGTCCACGCCTGGAGCCGCGGTATTACGAGTTGATGACGCCTCGGCGGCCCCGTGCTCGCCGGGCGCACCGGCAGACTATGCTCGGAGCAACGCCCCAGCGTCGGGGCGTCATTTCTGCTTCAGAAAGGTGCACCAATGAAGGTTCACTCCAAGACATCAGTGGGCGTGCTCGCGCTGGTCGCCAGCGCCGCGCTCGTGCTCTCGGGCTGCTCGTCGAGCGGCGAGAGCGAGCCGACGGAGTCGGGCGGCGACGGCGGAGGGGGCAGCAGCGAGGCGCTGCAGATCGCCACGCTCCTCCCGCAGACCGGCTCGCTCGGCTTCCTCATGCCGCCCGTGCAGGCCGGCATCGCGCAGGCGCTCGCCGACATCAACGGGGCGGGAGGCGTGCTCGGGCAGGACGTCGAGGTCGTCGCCGAGGCGAACGAGGGCGACGCGAGCGATCTCACGGTCGTGGAATCGGGAGCCGACGACGTGATCGCGAGCGGTGCGTCGTTCGTGCTCGGCGCGATGGGCTCGGGCCGCAGCCAGCACGTGGTGGACCGGATCGCGGAGGCGGGCATCCTGATGGGATCCCCGTCGAACACCTCGGCCGACCTGAGCGGCATCAGCCCCAACTACTTCCGCACCGCGCCGCCCGACACGGTGCAGGGCGACGCGCTCGGCAACCAGATCGTCTCCGACGGCGTCACGAGCGTCGCGTTCCTCACGTTCAACGACCCGTACGGTCTCGGCCTCCGCGACGTGATCCAGGAGACGGTCGAGGCGGCGGGCGCCGAGGTGGTCTACGGCGGCAAGGGCGACGGCAACGAGTTCCCGGTCGAGCAGACCTCGTTCGCGTCCGAGATCACGGCCGCGAAGGATTCGGGCGCCGAGGCGATCGTCGTCGTGACGTACGACCAGTTCAAGCAGATCGTGCCCGAGGCCGTGAACCAGGGCCTCGACCTCTCCACGTTCTACCTGGTCGACGGCAACGCCAACGGCTACGAGAGCGACTTCGAGGCCGGCACGCTGGAGGGCGCGCAGGCGTCGATCCCGGGCGCCCAGTCGAATGAGGAGTTCCAGCAGCAGCTGCAAGACATCTACGCGGCCGAGTACGACGGCGAGCTGGAGAGCTTCACGTACGCCCCCGAGGCGTACGACCTCGTGACGCTGGTGGCGCTCGCCGCCGAGAAGGCCGAATCGACCGACTCCGCGGCGATCCAGGAGAACCTGGCAGCGGTCTCGGGAGCCGACGGCGGCGAGGAGTGCTCGACGTTCGAGGAGTGCGCGAAGCTCATCCAGGACGGTTCCGACATCCAGTACGTCGGCAAGGCCGGCACGGGCCCGTTGAACGAGAACAACGACCCCTCGTCGGCGTTCATCGGCATCTACCAGTACGACGATGCGAACAACCCGGTCTTCCAGAAGGCCGTGGAGGGGGAGACCGAGTAACCCCACCGGGGCGGATCGCATCGCAGAGCCCCCGGCGCACGTTTCGGCGCCGGGGGCTCTGTCGTGCCTCGACTACTCGCGGCGGGCGGATTTCTGCTCCACATCGGCCGCGAGCGTGCCGAGGTAGAGCTCGATCACCTTGGGATCGTTCGCGAGCTCCCTGCCCGGGCCCTCGTAGGAGTTGCGCCCCTGGTCGAGCACGTACGCGCGGTCGCAGATCTGGAGGCACCGGCGGGCGTTCTGCTCCACCATGATGATGGTGACGCCGGTCTTGTTGATCTGGCGGGTGCGGATGAACGTCTCGTCCTGGCGCACCGGGGAGAGCCCGGCGCTCGGCTCGTCGAGCAGCAGCACCTTCGGCTGCATCATGAGCGCCCGCGCCATGGCCACGGACTGCCGCTCGCCGCCCGACAGGGACCCCGCGCGCTGCTTGCGGCGATCCGCCAGCATCGGGAAGAGCTCCCACATCTCCGCGGCCCTGGCGGCGAACTCCCGGGGCTTGAGGAAGAGGCCCATCTGCAGGTTCTCCTCGATGCTCAGCGACGGGAAGACGTTGTTCGTCTGCGGTACAAAGCCGATGCCCTTGCGCACGAGGTGGTTCGTCGACGTCGTCGTGATGTCCTCGCCCTCGAGGGTGACGGCGCCCTCGCGGATGTTGACGAGGCCGAACAGGGCTTTGAGCAGCGTCGACTTGCCGGCGCCGTTCGGGCCGATGATGCCGATGAGCTCGCCCGCGTACGCCTCGAGCGTGCACCCGTTCAGGATGTTGACGCCGGGCAGGTACCCTGCGGTGAGGGTGTCGGCCTTGATCACGAGCGGCGGCTGGGCGTTCATCGAGTCTCCTCCTCGACCTCGGTGGCGATGGCGCGGATCACTCCGGTGGTGAGCACGTCGTCGTCGCCGAGATCGCGATCGTGGTGGGCTCCCAGGTAGGCGTCGACGACGGCCTCGCTCGCCATGACGCGCTCGGGCTCGCCCTCGGCGATGATGGTGCCCTGGGCCATCACGACGACCCAGTCGGAGATGTGGCGCACCATGTGCATGTCGTGCTCCACGAACAGCACGGTGGTGCCCTCGTCGCGCAGCGCCTGGATGTGGTCGAGCAGGCTCTGCGTGAGCGCGGGGTTCACCCCCGCCATCGGCTCGTCGAGCATGATCATCGCGGGGTTCGACATGAGCGCCCGCGCCATCTCGAGCAGTTTTTTCTGCCCGCCGGAGAGGTCGCCCGCCATGTCGTCGCGCTTGGCGTCGAGCTTGAACCGGGCGAGCAGCTCGTCGGCCCGGGCGATGTTCTCGCGCTCCCGCTTCGCCCACAGCGGGCCGATGAGCCCGACGAACAGGTTCTCGCCCGGCTGGTCGTTGGCGCCGATGAGCATGTTCTCGAGCACGGTCATGCGCGAGAGGGCCTTGGTGAGCTGGAAGGTGCGCACCATTCCGGATCGCGCGACCTGCGAGGCGCCGGTGCGGTTCAGCGCCTTCCCGTCGAACGTCCACCGCGCATCGCCGCCGCCGAGGAGCCGCTTGCCGTTCGAGGGGCGGTCGAAGCCGGTGATGAGGTTGAAGAACGTGGTCTTGCCGGCGCCGTTCGGGCCGATGAGTGCGGTGATGGCGCCGCGCTGCACTTCGAGGTGCTCGACGTTCACCGCCTGCAGCCCGCCGAACTGCCGTTCGATGCGGTCGACCGTCAGAATCGGGTCGGGCTTCGGCACGCCGGGGGTCTGGTCGAGGCCGGCGAGCGCTGCCCGGAGCGCGGCGCGGTCGGTGGGGTAGCTCTGCGCGTCAGACATTGAACGACAGCTCCTTCTTGTTGCCGAGTATGCCCTGCGGTCTGAAGACCACCAGCAGGATGAGCGAGATGCCGATGAGGATCCAGGCGAGCTGCTCGGTCTGCTGGGCGCTGAGCACCGACGCGGGCACGAATTCGCCGGCGAGGCTGGTGAGCAGGAGGCGGATGACGAAGAACAGGATGCTGCCGAGCAGCGGGCCGAAGATGGTGGCGGCCCCGCCGAGCAGCATGATCATCCAGAGGTTGAAGGTGGTGGGGCGGCCCATCGAATCGGGCTGCATGGCGGCGGGGAGCGCCATCACGATGCCGCCGAACGCGCCCATGACGCCGCCGAGGATCAGGGCCTGCAGCTTGTACGAGAACGAGCTCTTGCCGAGGCTCCGCACCGCGTCCTCGTCCTCGCGGATCCCCTTGAGCACGCGACCCCACGGGCTCCGGACCAGCGCCCACGTGATGAGGATGAACACCGCGACGAGGCCCCACGCGACGAGGCGCGTCCACCAGTCGTCGACACCGGTGTTCGCGTAGGTCAGGCCGAGGATCGTGGTCTTGCCCTCGGGGAGCGGGGAGAGCTCCGTGAAGACGTGGCGGTACTTCTGGCCGGGGATCCCGGTCGGGCCGCCCGTCACGTCCTGCAGCGCGGCGAGCTTCACGACCATGCGGATGATCTCGGCCGCGCTGATGGTGACGATCGCCAGGTAGTCTCCGCGCAGCTTCAGCGTGGGGATGCCGAGGATCAGGGCGAAGAGCACGGCGGCGAGGATCGCGATCAGCATCGCCGTCCAGAACCCCGCCCCCAGCACCACCGATACGCCGAAGCCGTAGGCGCCGACGAGCATGAAGCCCGCCTGGCCCATGTTCATGAGGCCGGTGAAGCCGAAGTGCACGTTCAGGCCGATCGCGGCGAGCACGAAGGCGGCCGTCGTGGGGGAGAGCGCGGTCTGCAGGATGCTCTGCAGGAGTCCAGTCCAGAATTCCATGGTGTCCTAGCCGATCCGCTCTTTGCGTCCGAAAATGCCCTGCGGTCGCACCAGCAGGATCAGGATGAGGAGGAGCAATGCGCTCGCGTACTTGAGGTCGCCGGGCAGCCAGATGTTCGTGAGCTCGACGATCATGCCGATGATCATCGAGCCGACGAAGGCCCCGAAGGCGGTGCCGAGACCGCCGAGCGTGACCGCGGCGAAGAACATGAGCAGCATGGTGCCGCCCGTAAACCAGTTGAGGCCGTTGAAGATGAGCCCGAAGAACACTCCGGCGAGGCCGGCGAGCCCGCCGCCGACGATCCACACGATGTTGATGACGCGGTCCACGTCGATGCCGGAGGCTCGGGCGAGCGCGGGGTTGTCGGAGATGGCCCGGGTCGCGCGGCCGAAGCGGGTGTACATGAGGCCGAGCCCCACCGCGATGATCGCGAGCAGCGAGACGCCCATGGCGATGTAGGACTGCACGGTGAGCGTCACGCCCGCGAGCGTGAGCGTCGCGGCGGTGCTCGTGTCGATGCGCACGACCCCCGAGCCGAAGAAGAACTGGAAGGTGTACTGCAGCGTGATCGACAGGCCGATCGAGACGATCATGAGCTGCATGAGGCTCAGCCGGCGTTTGCGCAGCGGTTTCCAGAGCACCTTGTCCTGCACCCACCCGAAGCCGGCGCACGCGATCACGGCGCACAGGCCGGCGAGCCACAGATTGCCGGTGACCCCCATGAACGCCGCCGCGAGCAGCCCGCCCATCGTGACCATCTCGCCCTGGGCGAAGTTGCTGAGGCCGGTCGTGCCGAAGACGAGCGAGAGCCCGAGCGATGCCAGAGCGATGAGGAGGCCCATGCGGATGCCCGAGACGAACTGCTGCCAGAACCGGGGCCAGGAGAACGAGTCGCCGGGCGAGGCCGACGATGCCGGCTTCGCCTCGCTCGTGTCGCCGCCGGTCTCGGGGGTGGTCGTCGCCGCTTCGGGATCATCGGTCAGCGGGAACAGTGCGCTCGCGGTGCTGTGGAGCTCGACCTCGACCTCGCGCTCGCCGGCGGACTTGAAGTACTGCCCCTCCGGCAGGGTCTCCTCGTCGACGGCCACGGTGTAGGCCCCGGCCTCCGTCGCGCTGAACACCCAGCGCCCGGCCTCGTCCGTCTCCGTCGTGCTCTCGGCGCCCGCGCCGCTGAGCGTCACGGCGATGCCCGGCGCCGGCTCCCCGCTGCTCAGCTTGATCACGCCCTGCACGCAGCCCGTGGCGGGACCGGGCTCGCAGGGCTCGGCGGCGCGGGCGGGCGCTGCGGAGAAGGCAGCGGCGAAGATTGCGAGCAGGGCGACGATCACCAGCATCAGGATCCCCCTGATGGGCACTCGTCTGCGGTGCAGAGTCGGGTTCACCGGACCTCCATTGGTCGTTGAACAGTCGAGACGTCGGGTGCGCCCGGACAACAGTGTCGCCCAAATATATACCGACAATCCGTCTGCGCGTGCGCATCGGGCGGTCGGATCGCGAATCCCGACCGGCGCCGCACTCCGGGGCGGGCCCTCGGGCGGCGGTAGTCTGGGAGCATGGCAGAGCGATCCTGGTCTTTCTCGAAAGCATTCCGCACTCTCTTCAGCGGGCCCGAGCTCATCACCGAGGAGACCTGGGACGATCTCGAGACCGCGCTCATCACGGCCGATTTCGGCCCCGACGTGACCGAGTCGATCCTCGATGCGCTGCGCGCCGATGTCGAGCGCCACCGCGTCACGGAGGTCGCCGAGATGCGCCGCATGCTCCGCGACGCCATCGAGGAGCGGCTCGCCGCGTACGATCCGACTCTCCGTCTCTCGGAGCGGCCTGCGGTCATCCTCGTGGTGGGGGTGAACGGCGTCGGCAAGACGACGACGATCGGCAAGTTCGCGAAGTACCTCACCGCGTTCGACAAGCGCGTGCTCGTGGGCGCCGCCGACACGTTCCGCGCGGCGGCGGTCGAGCAGCTCGCGACGTGGGCGGAGCGCGCGGGCGTCGACATCGTGAAGCCGCAGCAGGCCGGGCAGGATCCGGCATCCGTGGCGTTTCAGACGGTGCAGCGCGCCATCGACGCCGAGTACGAGATCGCCATCATCGACACCGCCGGTCGGCTGCAGACGAAGGGCGGCCTCATGGACGAGCTCGGCAAGGTGCGGCGCGTCATCGAGAAGCAGGCCCCGGTCTCCGAGGTGCTGCTCGTGCTCGACGCGACGACCGGTCAGAACGGGCTCGCGCAGGCCGAGGCGTTCATCCAGCACGCCGGCGTGACCGGGCTCGTGCTCACGAAGCTCGACGGGTCGGCGAAGGGCGGGTTCGTGCTCTCCGTGCAGGAGAAGACCGGCCTCCCCGTGAAGCTCGTCGGGCAGGGCGAGGGCATCGGCGACCTCACCGGCTTCACGCCGCACGTGTTCGCCCAGCAGCTCATCGGCTGAGCCCCGCCGCCCGCTCCGCAGCCCCTTCCGGATGCGCCCGGACCGCCGTCCGGGCGGGTCGCTGATCGCCGTGCGCGTAATCCGCAGCACGATCGCGCGAGGAGGAGTAGACCGGTGATGGAGCGGACCCCACCCGGGTCCGCACATCGAGAAAGGGTCATCATGCAGCGTCTCACCGTACTCGGCACCGGAGTGCTCGGCTCCCAGATCGCCTTCCAAGCGGCGTACTTCGGCAAGGACGTCGTCGCCTACGACATCGACGACGCGGCGATCGGCAAGCTCGCCGAGCGCTGGGCGTACCTGAAGCCGCTCTACCTGCGCGACCTGCCCGACGCGACCCCCGAGAAGCTCGACGCGGCGGTCGGCCGCATCCGCGCCACCACCGACCTCGGCGAGGCGCTCGCGCAGGCGCAGCTCGTCATCGAGGCCGTGCCCGAGAATCTCGAGATCAAGCGCGACACGTGGCGCCGCGTCGGCGAACTCGCCCCGGCCGAGACGATCTTCGCCACGAACTCCTCCACCCTGCTGCCGAGCGACATCGCGCCCGCGTCGGGCCACCCCGAGCGGTTCCTCGCGCTGCACTTCGCGAACGAGGTGTGGAAGAACAACACCGGAGAGGTGATGGGTCACGCGGGCACCGACCCGCGTGCGTTCGAAGCCGTGGCGCAGTTCGCCGAGGAGATCGGGATGGTGCCGATCCGCGTGCTGAAGGAGCAGCCGGGCTACGTGCTGAACTCCCTGCTCGTGCCGCTGCTCGACGCGGCGAGCGGGCTGCTGATGGGCGGCGTCGCCACCCCCGAGGACATCGATCGCACGTGGCGCATCGGCACCGGCGCCCCGCTCGGCCCGTTCCAGATCTTCGACGTGATCGGCATGATGACGCCGTACATGCTCAACAAGGACAGCGAGAAGCCCGGCGCGCGCGCCTTCGCGGAGTACCTGAAGCGCGAGTACATCGACAAGGGGTACCTCGGCAAGGGGAGCGGCCGCGGCTTCTACACCTACGAGTAACCGTCGCGCACCGGTTCCCGTTCGGGTCGGTGCACGGTCCCCGTGAGTTCCCGGCCAGGGGATCCGCTCACGGGGGCCGATCCCAGCCCGATGCGAGCTAGAATGAACCCGCTATGGCTACTTTCGGAAACCTCTCGGCGCGACTGACCGACACCCTCAAGAACCTCCGGTCGAAGGGCAAGCTCTCCGCGTCCGACGTCGACAGCACGGTTCGCGAGATCCGGCGCGCCCTGCTCGAGGCCGACGTCGCACTCGACGTCGTCAAGGAGTTCACCGCGAAGGTGCGGGAGCGCGCGCTCGGCGACGAGGTGAATCAGGCGCTCAACCCGGCGCAGCAGGTCGTGCAGATCGTCAACGAGGAGCTCGTCGCCATCCTGGGCGGGGAGCAGCGTCGTCTGCAGTTCGCGAAGAATCCGCCCACCGTCATCATGCTCGCGGGTCTGCAGGGCGCCGGCAAGACGACGCTCGCGGGCAAGCTCGCGAAGTGGCTCCGCGACCAGGGGCACACGCCGCTGCTCGTCGCCTGCGACCTGCAGCGGCCCAACGCGGTGACGCAGCTCGGCGTGGTGGCCGAGCAGGCCGGCGCAGAGATCTTCGCGCCCGAGCCGGGCAACGGCGTCGGCGATCCCGTGCAGGTCGCGAAACGGGGTGTCGCGGAGGCGCGGTCCAAGCACTACGACTTCGTCATCATCGACACCGCGGGGCGCCTCGGCGTCGACGCCGAGCTCATGCGGCAGGCATCCGATATTCGCAAGGCCACCGATCCCGACGAGGTGCTCTTCGTCATCGACGCGATGATCGGCCAGGACGCGGTCGCCACGGCCCAGGCCTTCCAGGAGGGCGTCGACTTCACGGGCGTCGTGCTCACGAAGCTCGACGGCGATGCGCGCGGCGGCGCCGCGCTCTCCATCCGCAGCGTCACCGGCCGGCCGATCCTCTTCGCCTCCACCGGCGAGGGGTTGAAGGACTTCGAGCCGTTCCACCCCGACCGCATGGCGAGCCGCATCCTCGACCTCGGCGACATCCTCACCCTCATCGAGCAGGCGCAGTCCGCGTTCGACGAGGAGGAGGCGCGCAAGGTCGCCGAGAAGATCGCGAAGGACGCGTTCACCCTCGACGACTTCCTCGGTCAGATGCAGCAGCTGCGCAAGGCCGGATCGCTGAAGAAGATGATGGGCATGCTGCCCGGCATGGGCAAGATGCAGTCGCAGCTCGACAACTTCGACGAGCGCGAGATTGTGCGCACCGAGGCGATCATCCAGTCGATGACGAAGGCCGAGCGCGAGAACCCGAAGCTGCTCAACGGTTCGCGCCGACTGCGTATCGCCAAGGGCTCGGGCATGACCGTCACCGATGTGAACCAGCTCGTGCAGCGCTTCGAGCAGGCGGCCAAGATGATGAAGACCGTGGCCCGCGGCGGCGTGCCGCAGATCCCCGGCATGGGCCCCGTGCCCGGCATGGGCGGCGGCCGCAAGAAGTCGCAGCCCGCGAAGGGCAAGGGCAAACGGCAGTCGGGCAACCCGGCGAAACGCGCGCAGCAGGCAGCGGGCATCGCGGCGAAGCCGGCCGTCGGCGGTCAGAGCGGCACCGGCTTCGGGCTCGGTGCGGGCGGCGCCGGGCAGCCGAGCGAGGAGGATCTCGCGAAGCTGCAGCAGATGCTCGGCAAGGGCATGCGCTAAAAGGCCTGATCGCAGCAAAAATTGCATTGCCGCCCCGAGTGTGGCAAGATTGACGGGTTCGCGCAATTCGCGCGCCCACGCTTCCGCGATCCGGCCGACCGGCACGAGACGCGGCGTCGTTCATCGATTCAAGGAGTCATCATGGCTGTCAAGATCCGTCTCAAGCGCCTCGGCAAGATCCGCGCGCCCTACTACCGCATCGTCGTCGCCGACTCGCGCACCAAGCGCGACGGCCGCGTCATCGAGGAGATCGGCAAGTACCACCCGACCGAGAACCCCTCGTTCATCGAGGTCGACTCCGACCGTGCGCAGTACTGGCTGAGCGTCGGCGCCCAGCCGACCGAGCAGGTCGCCGCGATCCTCAAGCTCTCGGGCGACTGGGGCAAGTTCACCGGCACCGGCGAGACCGAGTCGAAGATCCTCGCCCCCGAGGCGAAGGTTCCGTTCGAGGCCGACGCCGCGAAGAAGCCCGTGCTGCGCCCCAAGGCCGAGAAGCCCGCCCCCGCAGCAGCAGAGGCCCCGGCCGCGGAATCCGCTGACGAGTCGACCGAGGCCTGACCCCTGTGACTCAGCAGGCTCTCGCGGAGGCGCTCGCGCACCTCGTTCGCGGCATCGTCGATCACCCTGAGCGGGTGCGCGTCGATGCGCGCGACGGGAGCCGCGGAGACGTGCTCGAGGTGCGTGTGCACCCGAGCGACCTCGGCCGCGTCATCGGTCGTGGCGGCCGCACCGCGTCGTCGCTGCGCACGCTCGTGCTGTCGCTCGCCGATGGCGCCCGCGTGCGCGTCGACGTGGTCGACACGGACGCCGCCGAGGAAGCGGAGCCTGAAACCTGATGGCAGAGCCGAATGGGCGCGTGCACGCTCCCCGTCCCGCGAGCGGGGCGGGGAGTTTGCGCGTCGGGCGCCTCACGAAACCGCACGGGCTGAAGGGCGGGCTCAAGGTCGAGCTCTTCACCGACAATCCGGAGCTCCGGTTCGTGCCCGGAGCCGAGTTCCACCTGCAGGTGCCCGAGGGCTCGCCCTGGTTCGGTCGCACGATCACGATGCGCGAGCTCCGGTGGTTCAACGAGTCGCCCGTCGCGTTCTTCGCCGAGGTCGCCGATCGCACGGCGGCCGAGAGCATCGTGCGCGCGATCCTCTGGATCGACGAGCAGGCCGTCGCCGAGGGCGAGGAGGAGGACGCGTGGTACCACCACCAGCTCGTGGGGCTGGACGTGGTGCGCGACGCGGAGGAACCGGGCGGGGCCCCCGTGAAGCTCGGGGTCGTCGCCGAGGTGCAGCACCTCCCGGCGCAGGACCTGCTGGTCGTCTCGACCGACTCCGGTCCGGTGCTGGTGCCGTTCGTCACGGCGATCGTGCCGAGCGTCGATGTCGAGGCGGGTATCGTGCGCGTCACGCCGCCTGCGGGTCTCTTCGACGCGTCGGAGGCCGAATCCGACGGCACGGACGGCTCCGCGGGCGCTGCTGAGCCCCGCGGCTCCGAGCAGGGCGACACGACCGAACCGGAGTCCGGCAGGGTGTCTGGGCCGTCGGCATGAGGATCGACGTCGTCTCGATCTTCCCCGGCTACTTCGATGCGCTCGAGCTCTCGCTGCTCGGCAAGGCGCGCCAGCGCGGCCTCATCGACGTGCACGTGCACGACCTGCGCGACTCGGCGCACGACAAGCACCGCACCGTCGACGACACTCCCGCGGGCGGCGGCGCCGGCATGGTGATGAAGCCGGAGCCGTGGGGCGAGGCCCTCGACGGCATCCTGGACGATGCCGATGCGGACGCCGAGCCGCTCATCATCTTCCCGTCGCCGGCCGGCGAGGTCTTCACGCAGGCGATGGCGCGCGAGCTGGCATCGGAGCGCCACCTCGTGTTCGGCTGCGGCCGCTACGAGGGCATCGACCAGCGGGTGTTCGACGAGTACGCGAGCCGGGGTCGCGTGCGGCTCGTGAGCATCGGCGACTACGTGCTCAACGGGGGAGAGGTCGCCGCGATCGCGATGATCGAGGCGATCGGGAGGCTGGTGCCCGGGGTGGTCGGCAACCCGGAGAGTCTCGTCGAGGAGTCGCATGAGGCGGACGGGCTGCTGGAGTACCCGAGCTTCACGAAGCCCGCGAGCTGGCGCGAGCGCGCGATTCCCGAGGTGCTGCTGAGCGGCAATCACGCGGCGATCGACGCGTGGCGCCGCGAGCAGCGCATCGAGCGGACGGGCCGCGTCCGACCGGAGCTGCTCACCCGCGAGCTCCTGGGTCGGCCTCCGGGGCGGCACGCCGCCGAGTGACGGGGGCCGCCGGGCCCGGCGCGCGCGTTCGGCGGCGCCGGGCGCTGCCTCTAGGCTGGACGCATGCGTGATGTGCTTTCGGCCGTCGTCGGCAAGACGGTTCGCCAGGTCGCCCGGCTCCGCGGCGGCGGTTCGGCCCTGCCCGGTCTCGTCATCGAGAAGCTCGACCCCGGGTTCCTCGGGCGTGTGCTGGGGCGGTTGCCCTACGGCGTGGTCGCCGTCAGCGGAACGAACGGCAAGACGACCACCACGAAGATGGTCGTCGAGCTGCTCGAGGCGCGGGGCCTGCGGGTCTTCACCAACCGCACCGGATCCAACTTCTCCCGCGGAGTCGTCGCTGCGGCGATTCAGGAGAGCGACGCGCGCGGCCGCCTCGACGCCGATATCGCCGTGCTCGAACTCGACGAGGCGCACGCGATGTACTTCATCGATCGCGTGCCGCCGCGCTTCACGCTGCTGCTGAACGTGCTCCGCGACCAGCTCGACCGCTTCGGCGAGATCGACACGACGGCGAAGCTGCTGCAGCGCATCGCCGATGCCACGACCGAGGGGCTCGTCGTGAACCGGGAGGACCGGTTGATCGCCGCGATCGGCGAGCTGACGCGCGCCCGCGCAGGCGACCGGGTCGACGTGCGCGAGTTCGGTCTGTCGAACGCCCTGCTGGCGACCTTCCCGAGCGACGACGACTTCCATCTCTCCGCGGAACCCGGCGTGACGGTGGAGACCGGGGAGGAGCCGCGCGACGTGCGGCCCGCCGCCGATGTGATGCTGCTCGAGATCGGCGACCACGAGGCGCGGTTCGGCATCGACGGCGAGGAGCACCGGACCACGCTGAAGCTCGAGGGGCTCTACAACACGTTCAACGCGGCGGCGGCGCTCGCGCTCGTGCGCCAGATCCTCGAGGCCGGCCCGCTCGCGTCGGGAGGCGGCGCGGCGCGCGCGGCCGCGACGAACGCCGAGCTCATCGAAGCGCTCGCACAGATCCGCCCGGCGTTCGGGAGGGGGGAGCAGCTCGTGCTCGACGGCGAGCCGCTCGAACTCGTGCTCGTGAAGAACCCGGCCGGCTTCCGGCTCGGTCTCGCCTCGTTCGCAGCGGACGGCGTCGCAGCCATGATCGGCATCAACGACCAGTACGCCGACGGGCGCGACATGTCGTGGCTCTGGGACGTCGATTTCACGTCGCTCTCCGCTGCGGGGGTCGACACCGTCGCGGGCACGCGCGCCTGGGACATGGCGCTCCGCCTCGAGCACGACGACGTGGCCGTCGGGCACGTCGAGGAGGACCTGCGGCGGGCGCTCTCGGCGTTCCGCGAGCGGACCGTCGGCCGCCCGCGGCGCATCTACTGCACCTACACCGCGATGCTCGAGCTGAGGCGGGCGCTCGCGGACCTGACCGATGTGGAGGACGTCTGGTGAACGACATCGAGCGCGAACTCGTCATCGTCTCGCTCTACCCGCGAGACATGAACATCTACGGCGACCGCGGCAACGTGCTCTCCCTGGCCCGCCGTACCGCGGCGCACGGCTTCTCGCCGCGCATCGTCGACGTGAACCCGGGCGACGCGCTCCCCGAGACCGTCGACATCGTGATCGGCGGCGGGGGGCAGGATTCGGGGCAGGGCCGCGTCGCGCTCGACCTGGCGCAGCGGGCCGACCGCATCCGCGCGCTCGCCGAGGACGGTGTGCCCATGCTGATGATCTGCGGGCTCTACCAGCTGTTCGGCCACCGCTTCGTCACGCACGCGGGCGACGAGCTCACCGGCATCGGGGTGCTCGACGTCGAGACGCTCGGCGGCACGGAGCGGATGATCGGCAACGTCGTGCTCGACACGGACGCGTTCGGCGAGGTGATCGGGTACGAGAACCACAGCGGCAGCACCCGTCTCGGGTCGGGATCGACCCCGCTCGGCCGGGTGGTGCAGGGCGCCGGCAACGCCCCCGACGCGGGGGTCGAGGGCGCGCGCACGGCGAACGTGATCGGCAGCTACCTGCACGGGTCGCTGCTCCCGAAGAATCCGGCGATCAGCGACTTCCTCATCGGGGAGGCCGCTCGGCGCCGCTACGGCTCGTTCGAGCCCGCCGCAGAGACGCACGAGGCCGTGCACCGCGCCCGGGAGAGTGCGAAGCGGCGACCGCGGTAGGGGATCCGAAACTTTTTCTCGGAGCCGGGAATATTCGTTTGCATGTAATAGTTGTGCTCACCAGACCCAGCACCGTTACATGAAAGGCACGATATGTCCATCACTGCAGAGCAGATCCCCGGGTACCGCGTCGGAACCTGGACCATCGACCCCACGCACTCCGAGGTCGGCTTCTCGGTTCGCCACCTCGCCATCAGCAAGGTCAAGGGCAAGTTCGAGAGCTTCGAGGCAACCTTCACGACCGCTGAGAACCCGCTCGAGTCGAGCGTCACCGCGAGCGCCGACGTCGCCTCGGTGAACACGAACGAGAAGAACCGCGACGGCCACCTCGCCACCGGCGACTTCTTCGCCGCCGACGAGTTCCCGAAGCTCACCTTCGTGTCGACCGGCGTGCGCGAGGAGAACGGCTCGTTCTTCGTCGACGGCGATCTCACGCTCCGCGGGGTCACGAAGCCCGTCACGTTCGATTTCGAGTTCGGCGGCTTCGGCGAAGACGCCTACGGCAACTACAAGGCCGGCTTCACCGCGACGACGCAGATCAAGCGCGAGGACTTCGGCCTCACGTGGAACGCCCCGCTCGAGAAGGGCGGCCTGCTGCTCGGCTCCGACGTGACGATCACGCTCGACGTGCAGGCGGCGCTCCAGCAGTAGTCCGCTCGCCGATCGCCCGAAACCGCCGTCCCGCATCGGGGCGGCGGTTTCGCGTATCAGTCGAGTTCGCCCGTGATGCGGCCGCGCACGCGGCGCAGATCCTCCATGAGCGACCCGATGAGCACCCAGTGCCGCTCGTTCGGCCGGGGAATGGTGAGCGGCGTCGTCAGCGCCAGCGGCTCCGGCACTGCCTCGGCGCCGGGCTCGGACTGCACGAGGAGCTCGAGATCGTGCGCCGCCCGTCGCATCTCCTCGGCCATGCCGATGACGAACGGATCCTCGGTCAATTCGGGATCGTAGAGGTCCGCGAGTGCGCGCGCCATGCCGATGATCTGCGTCACGATGCGTTGCAGACGCTGGAACTGCGCGTCGTCGTCGGCGAGCCCCTCCCGGTAGCGCCGGCTGCGCGGGTTGAAGCGGAGGCTCTCGCGCGCCTCGCGCAGCAGCGCGTGCACCCGGGTGCGCTCGTCTTGCAGCCCCCGGGCGTCGGCGAGCATCTCCGCGAGCCACGGCCGATCGCGGGGCTCGTCGAGGGCGTCCGCGATGCGGCGCAGCACCTCCGCCGAGTGCTCGGTGAGGTCGACGATGGCGAGGTGCACCGAGGAGGTGCGCACGGGCGCCACGATCAGGGCGTTCAGCAGCACGCCGATCGCCGCCCCGATCGCGGTCTCGATGAGCCGCTCCGCACCGTAGTGCAGCTGCAGGCCCCCGAGTGCGATCATCAGCAGCGCGCTGATCGCGACCTGGTTCGCTGCGGAGGGGGTCATGCGCAGCAGCCAGCCCACGCCCATCGCGACGATGATCGCCGCGATGAAGAGCCACGACTGCGGGCCGAAGAGCGCCCCGGCGCCGATCGCGACGCCCACGCCCACGAGCACGCCGACGACGCGCTCGATGCCGCGGGTGAGCGACTGGTCGACGTTGTCCTGCATCACGATCAGCGCCGCGATGGCGCCGAAGATCGGCAGCTGCTCGGGGAAGATCGCGAGGCAGATGAACCACGTCAGGATCGCCGCCGCCGCTCCTTTGGCGAGCTGCCACCAGGCGGGGCGCACGGACACGGTGAAGCGGCCGGTGAGGTCGCGCTCGAACCGGCGCCAAGGCCGGGTCACCGGACCGGTCACAGCAGTCCCAGCTTGCGCAGCTCCTCGCGCAGCGTGGCGCCGTCGGGGCCGTACACCCAGGGCACGCCGCTCGTGCTCCGGTGCAGGCGCGCCTTCGACCGGCCGCCGGCCAGCACCGCCTCTCCGACGGAGAGCTGACGGATGAGTACGGCGGCGACGTTCTCGGGGTGGACCGTCGCGAACTCGTGGTACAGCGCCTCGTCGTGCTGGCCGTCGTCGCCGATGAGGATCCAGCGGACCCCCGGGAACTCCCGAACGATGCGGCGCAGCTCGCGGCGCTTGTGCTCCCGGCCGCTCCGGAACCAGCGATCGTGGGTCGGGCCCCAGTCGGTGAGCAGCAGCGGCCCCATCGGGTAGAGGTTGCGGGCGAGGAAGCGGCTGAGCGCGGGGGCGGCGTTCCAGGCCCCCGTCGAGAGGTAGATCACGGGGGAGCCGGGGTGCTCCGCCATCAGGTGGTCGAGCATGACCGCCATGCCCGGGGTGGCGGAGCGGGCGTGCTCGTCGAGCACGAAGCTGTTCCACGCCGCGACGAACGGCCGGGGGAGGGCGGTGAGCAGGATCGTGTCGTCGATGTCGGAGATGACGCCGAACTCCACCTCGGGATCGACGATGTTGACGGGGGCGTCGGCCGCTTCGCTGTCGCCCGCCTGGAGCGTGACGGTGTGCCACCCGGGCTCGAGCTGCACGGGCACCATGGCGTCGATCACGCCGCCGCGGTCAGCGGTCACCTCGGTGACCGGTTCGCCGTCGATGAGCACGCGCACGGTCTGATGCGGCACGGAGAGGCTGGTGAAGGTGCGCCACCCGCGGACCCGGGACACTTCGGCCACGTCGGGCCGGAATCGTGTGTGCTCACGACTCTCGGGGCGCAGGTAGAGCACGCGGCCCAGCACCCGCACCCACTCGGTCGTGCCGTACCCGATATAGGGGATCACGGAGGGCTTCTTGCCGTGCGCGATCGCCCGGCGCGCGCGACGGCTGTGCAGCCAATCCTCCAGGCGAGCCGCGAAGCGGGGTCGGGGGTCTGGTGCAGCCGGCGAAGTCACCCGCCCAGTCTAGGGCGTCGGCGGGTGCGGATCCTCAGGTGATGCACTGGTTGCCGCCAGGTCGAGATGACGCTGCTCGCGTCGCAGGAACCACTTCTTCGCCCCCCAGATCGCGAGTGCGACGAGCGCGGCGAATCCGGCGAATACGAAGCCGGCGCCCTTCACCCGGTCGGCCAACTGGTCGAATCCGGCGGCGGCGCCGAACCCGAGGGTCACGACGATCAGCGCCCACACCACGCTCGCCGAGGCCGTCCAGCCGAGGAATCTCAGATACCGCATCCCCGCCATCCCGGCCGAGAGCGGCACGAGCGAGTGCAGCACCGGCAGGAACCGGGAGAGGAACACCGCGATCCCGCCGCGTTCGCCGAGATAGTGCTCGGCGATGCGCCAGTTGCGCTCGCCGAGCCTCCTCCCGGCGCGGCTCGCGCGGATGCGGGGGCCCGCCCAGCGGCCGAGGAGGAAGCCGAGGCTCTCGCCCGCGACGGCTCCGAGCACCAGCGCGATCACGAGCCAGACGAACTCGGCGGCCGAGGTCACTCCGATCGCGGAGACGAGGGCGATGGTGTCGCCGGGCACGATGAGGCCGACGAAGACGGACGTCTCGAGCATCATGCCGATCCCCGCGAGCAGCGTCCGCAGCACCGGGTCCAGGTCGCGGAGCCATTCGATCACTGCGCTCAGGAAGTCGGTCACCCACCCGAGTGTAACGACGGCGTCGGGGCGACTCCTCCGCGCCCCCGTCGGCCGACCGTTCGACGTCGAGAGATATTCCGTTCGGCGTCGAGTGAAATATGCTTCGAAGCCGAAGCGCATTCGCAGGAGATTCACAGAAACGCTAAAATTGAGCCAGTCGGCATCCAGCCGATGGCTCCGGCGAGAATGACATCTCGTGGCGGATCTCACTAAGGGAGTGCACCCTCGGTGGGGTGCGCGACCTTCGTTCGGGAGCAGTACATGAACGAGTTCTTCGATCCTCTGACGTTGTCGCGGTGGCAGTTCGGGCTGACGACTCTCTACCACTTCATCTTCGTCCCGCTGACGATCGGCATGTGCCTGCTGGTCGCCATTCTGCAGACCGCATGGGTGAAGACCGGCAAGGCCAAATACCTGCGTCTCACGCGCCTCTTCGGCAAGATCTTCCTCATCAACTTCGCGATGGGTGTCGTGACCGGCATCGTGCAGGAGTTCCAGTTCGGCATGAACTGGTCGAACTACTCGCGCTTCGTCGGCGACATCTTCGGCGCACCGCTCGCGATGGAGGGTCTCATCGCGTTCTTCTTCGAGGCGACCTTCATCGGCCTGTGGATCTTCGGGTGGGACAAACTGCCGAAGAAGATCCACCTCATGACCATCTGGTTCGTCTGGCTCGGCACTGTGGCCTCCGCCTACTTCATCCTCGCGGCGAACGCCTTCATGCAGAACCCCGACGGGTTCACCATCAACGAGGAGCGCGGCCGCGCCGAGCTCGAGAGCATCGGCGCGGTGCTCACCAATCCGGTCGCCGTGACGCAGTTCCCGCACACCATCTTCGCCGCGGTGATGTTCGCCGGGGTCGTCGTCGTCTCGACGGCCGCCTGGCACCTGCGCCGCGGTCAGTACCTCGACGAGATGCGCACGGCGCTGCGCTTCGGCGCCTGGACCAACCTCATCGCCTTCATGGGTGTCGGCCTCACCGGCCACTCCCTCGGCATGGTGATGACCCAGACCCAGCCGATGAAGATGGCCGCCGCCGAGGCGCACTACGAGACCTCGTCCGGAGCCGACGCCTCGTTCTCGCTCTTCAGCCTCGGCACCCCCGACGGAGCGCACGAGATCTTCTCGATCCGCATCCCGTACCTCCTGTCGTTCCTCTCGAACGGCACGTTCGACGGGTCCGTCGAGGGCATCCGCGACCTCCAGGCGGAGTACACCGCGCGCTACTGCGGTGCCGACTCGCTCCTGACGTGCCCGACCGACGGGCAGTTCGCGCCCATCATCTGGGTCACGTACTGGGCGTTCCGCTGGATGATCGGCCTCGGCGCGCTCGCCGCGCTCGTCTCGGCCGTCGGGCTCTGGATCACCCGCAAGAAGATGGACCTGCCCGACTGGGCGTGGAAGGTCGCCATCTGGACCGCCCCGCTCCCGATGCTCGCGTCGCTCGTCGGCTGGATCTTCACCGAGATGGGCCGCCAGCCGTGGATCGTATTCGGAGTGATGACGACTGAGCAGGGAGTCTCACCCGGCGTGCCGGGCTGGGCGGTGCTGATCTCGATGCTCGTCTTCACCATCGTCTACGGGGCACTGGCGGTCGTCGAGTTCAAGCTCATCACGAAAGCCGCGAAGGAGGGCCCGCCCGAGATCGCCCGCAGCACGGACGCCGACGGCAAGCCGGGCGACGTCGACCACCAGCAGCTCGCCACGGTCTACTAGGAGACGGACATGGAACTCACCACACTCTGGTTCTTCATCGTCGGGGCCATGCTCATCGGCTACTTCGTGCTCGACGGATTCGACTTCGGCGTCGGCATGGCACTGCCGTTCCTCGGCCGCGACAACACGGATCGCCGCCTCATCATCAACACCATCGGGCCCGTCTGGGACCTGAACGAGACCTGGCTGATCGTCGCCGGCGCCTCGCTCTTCGCGGCCTTCCCCGAGTGGTACGCGACGATGTTCTCGGGCTTCTACCTCGCGCTCCTCGTGATCCTCGTCGCGCTCATCCTGCGCGGCGTCTCCTTCGAGTACCGGCATCAGGGGAAGGGGCGCGCCTGGACCCGCTGGTTCGACCACTTCATCTTCTGGGGATCGGTCGTGCCGCCCCTGCTCTGGGGCGTCGCGTTCGCGAACCTCGCCCAGGGGCTGCCGATCGAGCCCATGGAGAACGGCGGCTGGATCTACCAGGGCACGCTCCTCACGCTGCTCAACCCCTACGGATTGCTGGGCGGGATCACGATGCTGCTCATCACCTGCACGCACGGCCTCGTGTTCATCTCGCTGAAGACCGCGGGCGACATGCGCGAGCGCGCTCGCGACCTCGCCAAGAAGGTCGGCGCAGTCGCCATCCTCGCGGGCGCGGTCTTCCTCGGGTGGACGATCATGCAGCACACGACCAGCCCCACGCTCTGGGTTGTGGTGCTCTGCTCGGCGGTGGCCGCCGTCGCGCTCATCGTCGCCTGGGTGGCGAACGTCCTCGGCCGCGAGGGCTGGGCCTTCACCGGCAACGCCATCGCGATCGCGTTCGCGCTGCTGGCGATCTTCATGGCGATGTTCCCGAACCTCATGCCGTCGAGCATCGACCCCTCGTACTCGATGTCGGTGGCGGGTGCGGCGAGCTCCGAGAAGACGCTCGAACTCATGACGTGGGTCGCCGTCTTCACGCTGCCGCTCGTGCTCGCCTATCAGGCCTGGACGTACTGGGTGTTCCGGAGGCGCCTCACACGGGACGCGATTCCCGTGGGCGCGCACTAGGCCCGCTCCGCGCGGCCCGGGGTTTCATCTGATGTGAAGCCCCGGGCTCCCGTAGACTGCCTCGGGCGGAGGAGACGCCCGCCGCCCACCGACCCTCAGGAACCTCGTGAAACCCTTCGACCCGAGACTGCTCCGCTATGCGCGCGCCGCGCGGGGCGTGCTGCTGATCGGCGCCGGGCTCGGGCTGCTGCGCACCTGC
Source organism: Leucobacter chromiiresistens (assembly GCF_001477055.1). GTDB lineage: Bacteria > Actinomycetota > Actinomycetes > Actinomycetales > Microbacteriaceae > Leucobacter > Leucobacter chromiiresistens_A. Next base: position 60,202 of record NZ_LDRK01000013.1, on the reverse strand, counting down.
GCGGTGCTCGCCTGGTCCTGGTGCCTCGCGAACGCCATCACCGCGCTCGCGCTCCCCGTGATGGACGGCATCCCCGGGGTGCGGGGGCGCATCGACGAGGGCGCGTACGGCGCGGCGCAGCTCACCTGGCTCCTCCTGGGCGCCCTCGCCGCCGTGCTCGTGCGCTCGCTCGCCGGCTGGGGGATGGACGTCGTCGCCGCGCGCGGTGCGGTCCGCGTGAAGGCGCAGCTGCGATCCGCCGCGCTCGACGCACTCGATGCCCGCTCGCCGCAGCGCGACTCCGGCCCCGGAGACGCTGAGCTGGCCACGTCGCTCGGTCGCGGGCTCGACGCGCTCGACGGGTACTTCTCCGGCTACATCCCGCAGCTGCTGCTCACGGGCGTCGCAACGCCCATCCTCGTGCTCGCGGTGCTGCTCGCCGATCCGCTGAGCGGGCTCATCGTGATCGTGGTGTTCCCGATCATTCCCGTCTTCATGATCCTCATCGGTCTCGCCACGCAGGCCGTGCAGGATCGGCAGTGGAGCCAGCTGCAGCGGCTCTCGTCATCGTTCCTCGATGTCGTGGGCGGGCTCGCGACCCTCCGCATCTTCGGCCGGCAGGACCGGCAGATCGCCCGCATCTCGCGCGAGACCGAGGAGTACCGCTCGCGCACGATGAGCGTGCTGCGCGTCACGTTCCTCTCGGGGTTCGTGCTCGATCTGGCCGGCACGTTCTCGATCGCGCTCGTGGCGGTGACCGTCGGCACGCGGCTCGTGAGCGGCGAGTTCCCCCTCGGGCTCGGGCTCTTCGTGCTGCTGCTGCTCCCGGAGACCTTCGTGCCGATCCGGCAGGTCGGCGCCGCATTCCACGCGTCGACGGAGGGGCTCGCGGCCGCCGGACGGGTCTTCGCGATCATCGAGTCCGAGGATGAGCTGCGCGGTGCCGCGAGCACGTCGCGGCGGACGGAGCTCGAGAGCGGAGCAGCGGCCGGCGCAACGGCCCCTGCGGCGCAATCGGTTCTCCGGTTCGACGAGGTGAGCGTCGCCCGCAGCGGGCGCCGCGTCGTCGGACCCACGTCATTCGCGGTGGATCGCGGCGAACTCGTCGCGATGGCCGGTCCATCGGGAGCGGGCAAATCCACGCTCGTCGCGGCCCTGCTCGGCTTCGTCGCGCCCATTCGAGGCCGCATCGTCGCGCCCGAACCCATCTCCTGGGCCGGCCAGAGACCGGGACTGCTGCACGGCAGCATCTCCGCCAACGTCGCTCTCGGAGACGACGCGCCCAATGGCGGGCTCGTGCGTCGCGCGCTCGACGCCGTCGGTCTCCAGCACCTCGACGGCGCCGCGGAGCTGGGCGTCGCGGGCGCCGGGGTCTCGGGAGGGCAGGCGCAGCGCATCGCCGTCGCGCGGGCGCTCTACCGGGCGTGGAACCTCGACTGCGCGGTGCTGGTGCTCGACGAGCCGACCTCCGCCCTCGACGCGGAGAGCGAGGCCGTCGTCTGCGCGGCGCTCCGCCGCGAGGCCGACGCCGGGCGAGCGGTGCTCGTGGTGAGCCACCGGGAGGCCGTGCATCGCGCCGCCGATCGGGTGGTGCGCGTCGTGGCGGCGCGCCCCGAACCGACCACCGCGGGGGTGGGCGCATGACCCGCACGGGCGCGTTGGCCGACCGGGAGCAGCGGGCGCGGCATCGGAGCGCGGTGCTCGCACGGGCCCTCCCGAGCCGAGCCCGCCGCATGCCGGGCATCGCGCTCGGCGTGCTCGCCGACGCCAGCATCGTGGGTCTGCTCGGCCTGAGCATGTGGCTCATCGTGCGGGCCGGAGAGCAGCCGCCGATCCTCCACCTCACGTTCGCGATCGTGGGCGTGCGCGCCCTCGCGATCGGGCGCGCGGCCTTCCGCTACGCGGAGCGGCTCGCAAGCCACGACGCGGCGCTCGCCCAACTCGCGGTGCTGCGCTCGCGCACCTTCGCGGCGCTCGTGCCGCGCGTACCGGGTGCACTCGAATCGCATCGCCGCGGCGAGGTGCTCGCCGCATTCGTCGACGACGTCGACCAGCTGCAGGACGAGGCGCTCCGCGTGCGCCAGCCGCTGCTCGTGAGCGGCATCGTCACCGCGCTGAGCGTCGTCGTCGTCGCGTTGATCTCGGTGCCCGCCGCGCTCGTGCTGCTCGGCGCGCTGGCGCTCGGCGGCGGGGCGGCGATCGTGCTCTCCCGCCGCATCTCGGGCGCGCAGGACCGCGAGGTGAGCGCGGCGCGGGCGGCCGTGGTCGACGCGCTGCTCGAACGGTTCGCCGCGGGCGAGGTGCTGGCGGCCTTCGGCGCGATCGAGATGCAGCGCGACCGGATCGCCGTCGCCGAGCGCCGGCTCGCGTCCCTGCAGCTGCGGCGCGCGCGCTCTGCGGGCCTCACCGCGGCGGTGCTGGGCTGCGCCGCCGGAGCCGCCTCCCTGCTCGCGATCCTCGTGATGATCCCGAGTCTCGGGGACGGGCTGTCGGCGCCGCTCTTCGCAGCGGCGGCGGTGGTGCCCGCGGCGGTGTTCGAGGTCTTCGCGCAGGTGCCCGCCGCGCTCGCCGCGAGGCGGGGCGTGGAGGCGAGTGCCGATCGCGTCGCAGAGCTGACCGAGGGCGAGCTGCCCGCCGAGCTCGTCGGCGATGCGGGCCGCGAGGGTGCGTCGCCGTCCGCTCTCGCCTTCGCATCCGCCCCGTCGCCGGGAGCTCCGCTACTCGAGGTGCGCGGCCTCGCCGCCCGCTATCCGGGTGCGGAGCGCGACGCCATCAGCGGCGTCGACTTCGCCCTGGCTCCTGGTGACACCCTCGTCGTGCGCGGCGCGAGCGGCGCCGGGAAGAGCACCCTCGCCCTCGCCCTCGTCCGCTTCCTCGAATCGCGCGGCGAATACCGGCTGCGCGGCGTCGATGCGCGCGCGATGCACCCGGATGCCGTGCGCGAGGTCGTGGGGCTCTGCGAGCAGCGGCCGTACCTCTTCGACTCCGATCTGCGCCAGAACCTGAAGTTCGCCCGAGACAGCGACGCGCGCGGCACGGCGAGCGACGACGACCTCTGGGAGGTGCTCGACCGCGTCGGACTCGCCGACTGGGCGCTCGAACGCGGCGGGCTCGACGCTCGTCTCGGGGCGGACGGCGCCTGGATCTCGGGCGGCCAGGCGCAGCGCATCGCGCTCGCGCGGGCGATCCTCGCCGACTTCCCGGTCGTCGTGCTCGACGAGCCGACCGCGGGAGTCGACCGCGAGCTCGCGGATCGCCTCGTGCTCGACCTGCTCGGGGCGGTGCCCGACGACCGGGCCGTCGTGCTCATCACGCACACCGAGCTGCCCGAGGGGATCAGCACACGGCTCGTGGAGCTGTGACCGCCTCCCAGCGGCGGTCGAGCATCTCGCGGAACCGGGTGAGCCGCTGAACGTCGGGCGGCGCGCAGCGCACGTCGTCGATGCGGCTGACCCATCGGATGCCGTGCAGCGCGTTCACCGCCCACACCTCGCATTCGGCCAGCTGCTCGGCGGTCGCGATTCGAGGTGCGAACCGGGCGGCCTCGCGCAGCAGCGCCTCCGTGACCGACGGCACGCGGCGGCTCAGCGCCGATACCGCGCCGAGGTGGGAGACGGGATCCCACCAGATCAGGCTCGTGGTCGCCCCTTCGAGTACCCGGCCCCCGGCGTCGAGCAGCAGCGGCTCTGCTCCGAGTTCCCGGTTCAGGGCGCGATACGCCTCGATGTTCGGCCCCTTCCGGTGCGCCAGCGGCCGGGCGCCGCGAGGCGCCGACCGCAGCGCGATCGAGTCGCCGATGGACGGAAGCGGACGGAGGGCGAGCTCCAGCTCCGGAGCCTCCCCGCGGCTCTCGGGGCTCGGCGCCCAGAGCTCGAGGCGGGGGAAGCCCTCGCCGCCGGAGGCGAGGCGATCGGCCGCCTCAGAGAGGAACGCCGAAATGTGCTGCTCCGGGCTCGCGGCGTTCGCGCCGGTCCCGGCCTCCTGCGGCTCGAAGCACTCGCGCCAAGCCTCTCCGGCGGCTCGGGAGAAGCGTTCGAGGTGGAGCGAGAAGCCCCGCACGGCGACGCCGCCGGCCCGAGCGCGCACCCGGAACGAGTCGGCCGCGAGCAGCCTGCGCGTCCCACCGCGCGCGACCGCCTCAGGCATCGCCTCCGCCGCCTCGCGCTCCGCGGGGCGCGCCGCTCGTGCCGCGTCCGCCTGATGCATGCCGCGAGCGTATCACCGGCAGTACGCTGAGACGATGTCCGAACCGATGCCTCCGCTCGTGACGCGCCCCCTGCCGTCGCCCGGCCTCGGCGCGGAGATCGACGCTGCCGGACTCGCCCGACGGCTCTCCGCCGAGGGCGCCCCCTGGTTCTGGTGGGACGGCCGCGGCGCCGAGGCGGGGGAGGCGCGCGTCTCGATCCTCGGGATCGCGAGCGAGGTGCGACGCGCCGCCCCCGGCGAGGAGCACGCGTTCCTGGAGCGGATGCGCGGCGAGACGGGCGCCGTCGCCGCGGACGACACGCTCCGAGCTGCAGGGGGCGCCTCCCTGTCGCGGCGCGGCTTCGGCGGAGGGTGGGTGATCGCGCTCGCCTACGAGTTCGGATCGGCCCTCCTCGGCGTCCCGCCCGCTCCCGCGCGCGCGGCCGTCCCGCCCGATGTCGTCGCGCCCGTCGCCGTCGCGCTGCGGTGCGAGGTGGTGGTAGCCGTCGATCACGACGCGAGCACGGTCGAGCTGCGCGGGCCGAACGGGAGAGCGATCGACGAGTGGCTCGATCGGCACGGTCGGCTGCTGCGGCCCGTCGCGGCCGGAGGAGCCGCGGAGACCGTGCCGGCTGCATCGCGTTCCGGGGGCGCCGCCGAGACCGTATCGGGCCCGTCGCGCCATGACGACGGCGACGCGCCCCGCTGGCGCCGCAGCGACGCGGAGTACGCCGAGGCGGTCGAGCAGTGCCGGGCGGCGATCCGCGCGGGCGAGGCGTACGTGCTGTGCCTCACCGACTCCGCCGAGGTGCCGGGTGCCTACGACCCGGTCGAGGTCTACGAGCGGCTGCGGGCGGCCGGGCCGCCGATGCGGGGCGGCATCGTCGATGTCGGCTCTCACGTGCTCGTGAGTGCGAGCCCCGAGCGCTTCCTCTCCGTGCGGGGTCGTCGCGTCGCGACGCATCCGATCAAGGGCACCCGCAGGCGGGGCGGCTCCGACCGGGCCGACCGGGAGCTCGCCGCGCAGCTCGCCGCCGATCCGAAGGAGCGTGCCGAGAATCTCATGATCGTCGATCTGATGCGCAACGATCTCAGCCGGGTGTGCGAGCCGGGGTCCGTGCGCGTGGATCGGTTCCTCGAGGTGGAGGCGCACCCGCACGTGCTGCAGCTCGTCAGCTCCGTATCGGGCGCGCTCGTGCCCGGCTCGGGGGTCTGGGACGCGATCGCGGCCGCGTTCCCCGGCGGGTCCATGACCGGCGCTCCGAAGCGCCGAGCCGTGGAGCTGCTGCAGCGCATCGAGGGCGGGCCGCGCGGGTTCTACTCGGGGTGCTTCGGATGGATCGATCGCGGGGGTGACGCCGAGCTGGCGATGACCATCCGCACGGTGGAGCTGCACCGCGGTCGTCGCCCGGCCGCCCTGGCCGCGGCCGGTGGCGGCATCACGATCGATTCGATCGCGGCGTCCGAGGTCTCGGAGAAGCACGTGAAGGCCGCGGCGCTGCTCGAGGCGCTGCGCTCCGCAGCGCGCTGAGTCGTCGGCATCCGCCGCCCGCGAACCCGGTATTCTGGTCGGAAGTGTGCGCTCGCGAATGCGGGCGATTCGAATCGAGATCGAGGTATGTGTGACCGAGCAGCAGGGGCGCGACGCCGAGGGCTACGACTTCCAGGCGATTCAGGATCGCTGGCTCCCCGTCTGGGATGAGCTGAAGCCGTTCGAGGTCGACACCGCGGGGGCGGCGGCGCAGTCGGGCGAGCGTCCCAAGAAGTACGTGCTCGACATGTTCCCCTACCCCTCCGGCGACCTGCACATGGGCCACGCGGAGGCGTTCTGCTTCGGCGACGTGCTCGCGCGGTACTGGCGCGGCCAGGGGTACGACGTGCTGCACCCGATCGGGTGGGACTCGTTCGGGCTGCCGGCGGAGAACGCCGCGATCAAGCGCGGCGTCGACCCGCGCGAGTGGACGTACGCGAACATCGCGCAGCAGAAGGCGTCGTTCCGCATCTACGCGCCCTCGTTCGACTGGAGCCGTGTGCTCCACACGAGCGACCCCGAGTACTACCGGTGGAACCAATGGCTGTTCCTCAAGATGTACGAGAAGGGCCTCGCCTACCGCAAGGCCAGCTGGGTCAACTGGGATCCGGTGGATCAGACGGTGCTCGCCAACGAGCAGGTGCTCGCCGACGGCACGTCGGAGCGCTCGGGCGCCGTGGTCGTCAAGAAGAAGCTGACGCAGTGGTACTTCCGCATCACCGACTACGCGGATCGCCTGCTCGACGACCTCGACGCCCTCGAAGGGCAGTGGCCCGCCAAGGTGCTCAACATGCAGCGCAACTGGATCGGCCGATCCCGCGGCGCCGAGGTCGAGTTCGAGATCGAGGGCCGCGAGCAGAAGGTGCCGGTCTTCACCACGCGACCCGACACGCTGCACGGCGCGACCTTCATGGTCGTCGCCCCCGATTCCGACCTCGCGGCGGAGCTCGCGGAGGGCGCCTCCGAGGAGGCGCGCGCGGCGTTCCGCGACTACCTCGCCGCCACGCAGAAGCAGACCGAGATCGAGCGCCAGAGTGCCGATCGCGAGAAGACCGGCGTCTTCCTCGACCACTTCGCGGTGAACCCGGTGAACGGCGAGCGGATTCCGGTGTGGGCCTCCGACTACGTGCTCGCCGACTACGGCCACGGTGCGATCATGGCCGTTCCGGCGCACGATCAGCGCGACCTCGACTTCGCGCTGAAGTTCGAACTGCCGGTGCGCGTCGTCGTCGACGTGCGCGACGCCGACGGCGCCCCCCTGCCCGACCCCGCGGAGAGCGGCGTCGCGACGGCGGGCGAGGGCGTGCTCGTCAACTCGGGCGAGCTCGACGGATTGCCGAAGACCGAGGCGATCGCCCGCGCCGTCGAAGTGCTCGAGGAGCGGGGCACCGGCCGGGCCGCCACCACCTACCGGCTGCGCGACTGGCTGATCTCGCGGCAGCGCTACTGGGGTACGCCGATCCCGATCCTGCACCACGAGAACGGGGAGATGCGTCCGGTCGACGCCGACGCGCTGCCCGTCGAGCTGCCGGCCTCCGAGGGCCTCGATCTCAAGCCGAAGGGCGCCTCGCCGCTCGGCGCGGCGACGGAGTGGGCGACCGTGGTCGACCCCGAGACGGGCGACACCTGGACGCGCGATCCCGACACGATGGACACGTTCGTCGACAGCTCGTGGTACTACCTGCGATTCCTGTCGTCGAACGATGCGACGCAGGCGTTCGACCCGGCCGCCGTCAACGCGTGGGGCCCGATCGACCAGTACGCGGGCGGCGTCGAGCACGCCATTCTGCACCTCCTCTACTCGCGGTTCATCACGAAGGTGCTGCACGATCTCGGGTACCTCGAGTTCGACGAGCCGTTCACCGCGCTCCTCAACCAGGGCATGGTGCTGCAGGACGGCGCGAAGATGTCGAAGTCGAAGGGCAACCTCGTCGAGTTCGCGAGCGAGCTCAAGGCCCACGGCGCCGATGCGCTGCGCGTGACCCTCGCCTTCGCCGGACCGCCCGAGGACGACATCGACTGGGCCGATGTGTCGGTGCAGGGCTCCGCGAAGTTCCTCGCGCGGGCGTGGCGGATCGCCGACGACGTGCAGGGGGCGGGCGCGCCCCGCGGCGCGTCGTTCGCCGAGGGCGACGCCGGGCTGCGCCGGGCCACCCACCGCCTCCTGGCAGACGCGCCGGGGCTCGTCGAGGCGTACAAGTTCAATGTCGTCGTCGCGCGGCTCATGGAGCAGGTGAACGTGACCCGCAAGGCGATCGACTCGGGCGCCGGTGTCGCCGACGCCGCCGTGCGCGAGTCGGCGGAGGCGATCGCGGTCATCCTGTCGCTGTTCGCCCCGTACGCCGCTGAGGACATGTGGGCGAAGCTCGGGTACGAGCCCAGCGTCGCCCTCGTGGAGTGGCCGAAGGCCGATGAGTCGCTGCTCGTCGAGGACGAGGTGACGATGGTCGTGCAGGTCGACGGCAAGGTGCGGGATCGCCTCACCCTTCCGGCGTCCGTCTCGGAGGCGGATGCCGAGGCGGCCGCCCGCGCGTCTGCCGCGGTGCAGCGGGCGATCGGCGATCGGCAGATCGTGAACGTGATCGTGCGCGTGCCGAAGATCGTCAGCATCGCCACGAAGCCCGCCGCCTAGCCCGCCCGGCGGCTCCGCCGCCGGGCGTCGGCTGCGCCGCCGGGCGTCGGCTGCGCGGCCGTGAGCGGCACCGCCGCCGGGCGTCGGCTGCGCCGCCTCCTGCGCGAGCGGGGTCACTTGCGGAGCGTGTCGCATGCCCGACACGCTCCGAAAACGACCCCGCTCGCTCGAGCGGCGGCGCGCGCCTCCGTGGTCTGCGCTCGCCGCTCACATCGGAGCAGCGAGCGCCGGAGATCGCCGGTTCTCCACAGTCGGCACGAGACCGGTCGCGCGCGCCGATCAGGGCTCTACCGTGGGCGCATGCGCAAGCACGAAGCACCAGAGAGCGTCGCCGCGGGAGCCGTGAGCCCCGCGGGCGTCGAGACCCGCGCGGGCGCCGAGAGCCGCGCGGGCGAGGGCGACGGCGCGATCCGCACGCGGCCCATCCTCACCAGCGAGTCCGTTCTATCGAGTGGGCACTGGCGCACGAGCGACCCTCCGGGTGGGCGCGGCGCCCCGTCGCTGGAGTGGGCGCCGCGCACCGGCATCAGGGAATGGCTTCGCCGCGGCATCGCGGCACCCGCGATGGCGGGGCTGCTCGTGTTCGCCGTGGCCGTTGCGATCGCGATCGGCATCACCCTGGCGCGCGGGCACGGCGTCGACGCAGCGGCAGCAGCCGACCCGGCGTCGGCGGCAGGGTCGGCTGTCGAACCCGGAGCAGACGCCGGCGCGGCGGGGGAGACTGCTGCGACCGGCGCCGGGGCGACCGGCGGAGGGGCCTCGGCGGCTGCGGACCAGTCGGGCGCCGTATCCGGCGACACCGGAGCTCTGGGCTCGACGGTGCAGGTGCACGTCGTCGGGGAGGTGAGCGCCCCGGGCGTCGTGGAGCTCGAAGCGGGGGCGCGGGTCGCCGATGCGATCGAGGCCGCGGGAGGCGCGACCGATGCCGCGGTGCTCGACGCCGTGAACCTGGCGCGAACGGCGACGGACGGCGAACAGGTGGTCGTGCCCGACGCGGCGCTCGCCGAAGCCTGGCACGCCGATCCCTCGCTCGCCGCGGGCGGGCAGCAGGCGGGGAGCCGGGAGGATGCGGCGGATGCCAGCGGTGCCGGGGGCGGAGGCGCGTACGCAGGGGGGAAGGTCGCGCTGAACGTCGCGACGGTCGACGAACTCGACACGCTGCCGCGCATCGGGCCGGCACTCGCGCAGCGGATCATCGACTGGCGCGACGCGAACGGTGGGATCACCTCGGTGGATGAGCTGCTCGAGGTGCCCGGCATCGGCGCCAAGACGCTCGACGGACTCAGAGACCTCGTGACTCCGTGACCCGCGCATCGGCATCTGCGCCCGGCAGCGGACGTCTGCTCGCACCCGCGCTCCTCGCCTGGGGCCTGGTGGCTGCGGCCGTCACGAACCCGGGGGCCGGGCGCTGGCTCGGGATCGCGGCCTTGGTGCTGGGAGTCGTCGCCGTCGTCGTGCGGCGCTTTCGCGGCGGCGCGGTACTGCTGCCGTATACGGCGATCGCGTGCGCGATGATCGTGGTGCTCGGGGCGCGGATCGACGCGCTCGAGGCGGTGCGAGCCGACGCGGGCTTCGCGGAGGTCGCGGCGAGCGGTCAGCAGACGGCGCTCGATATCGAGCTGCGCGGCTTCCCGAAGGCGGCAGCGGCGAGCTCCGATGGCGGACCGTCGGCGTGGGTGCCCGCCGCGGCGCGCTCGGCACGCGGGCCCCTGCCCGTCGTGCTCTGGTTCGACGATGACGCGGTGCCCGGAGCCGGGGCAGCACCCGACCATCACGCGGGCCCGCCGGAGACCTGGGGCCCCGGTACTGCGCTGCGCGTGGAGGGCGCGCTCGTCGTGCTCGACCCCGGATCATCGGCGCAGTACGGCGTTCGAGTCGCCTCTTTCGCGGCGGGCGAGGAGCCGGAGCCGGGAGGGCCGTGGCGCGTCTTTCGGGCGGCTGTGACCGGAGCCGCGGCGGAGATGCGCTCAGATCTGCGTGCCGCCGCGATGCAGGTGCCGGGCGCAGAGCTCGTGCCCGGCCTCGCCGTCGGGGACACGTCGTTGCTGTCCGAGCGCCTCGAGCAGCAGATGCAGGTCAGCTCCTTGACTCATCTCACCGCCGTCTCCGGAGCGAACTGCGCACTCGTGATCGCCGCGATCACGACGCTCGCCGCATGGCTGCGGACGCCTCGCAGAGTTCGGCTGAGCGCGGCAGCGCTCGGCCTCACCGGCTTCGTGATCGTCGTGGGGCCCGATCCGAGCCTGCAGCGCGCTGCCGTCATGGCCGCGGTCGTGCTCGCGTCGTCGTTCGGCGGGAAGCGCGCGGTCGCCCTTCCCGGGCTCGGCATCGCGACCTTCGCGCTGCTGATGAACGATCCCTGGCAGGCGCTGCAGCCCGGGTTCGCGCTCTCCGTCGCGGCCACCGCAGGCATACTGCTCTGGACACCCGGCATCGCCGTCGCACTGGGGCGGATCGCGCCGAGCCCGGCCTGGCTGCGCACCCCGATCGCGGTCGCCGTCGCAGCGCAATTCGCCTGCGGACCGTTGCTGCTGCTCGTGCAGCCCGGGTTTCCCGCCGCTGGGCTCATCGCGAACGTGCTCGCGGCGCCGGCCGCGCCCTGGGGGACGGGGCTGGGGCTGCTCGCCATGCTCGCGGCGCAGCTGGTTCCGTCGGCGGGCACGGCTCTCATCCAGCTGGCCGGTCTTCCCGCGCGGTGGATCGCCGCCACCGCGGACGTCACCTCGGCGCTGCCCGGCGCGCGCTGGCAGTGGCCCGGCGGTTGGGGCGGCGCACTGCTGCTCGCGCTCGTGGAGGGAGCAGTGCTCGTCGCCTGGGGACTGCTCGCCCGGCGCTTCGCGGAGCGCCATGTTCGAGCCCCGGTGGAACGCCGGGGGCAGGTCGCGGCAGAGCACGACCGGATCCCCTCCATCACGAGCGGACGTGTGCCGTGGGGGCGCACGCGCCCCCGTCCGCGGCACGTGACCGTATGGGTGGCAGCACTGCTGTGCGGGGCAGTCGGGGTCTTTCTCGGCCCCACCTTGGTCGTGCCGGCCGCCATCCGCCTCACCGCTCCACGCGACTGGAACGTCGTCGCGTGCGACGTCGGCCAGGGGGACGCGCTGCTGCTGCGCGATGCGAACGCCCCCGAGCGGGTCATGCTCGTCGACACGGGAGACGACCCCGAGCGGCTGACGTCGTGCCTCGATCGCTTCGGCGTGCAACGCATCGCGATCCTCGTGCTCACCCACGATGATCGGGACCACGTGGGCGCGCTGGGGGCGATCGCGGACCGGACGGAGCGCGCACTCGTGGCGCCGAACAACCGTGAGGACGGCGAGGCGCGACCGGTGCTCGAGCAGCTGAGCGCGGCGGGCGTGCCCGCGCGCGTCGGCCAGCGGGGAATGCGCGAAGCGCTCGGCGGGTTGGCCTGGGAGGTGCTCGCCCCTGATGCCGACGCCGTGCCGCCCGATACCAATAGCGCGAGCCTCGTACTGCGCGTGCAGGCCGGTGAGACATCGGTGCTCATGCTGGCCGACACGGGCGAGGACGAGCAGCGGGCGCTGCAGCGATCCGGCGCAGCCCTCGACGTCGATGTGCTCAAGGTGGCGCATCACGGATCCGCAGACCACGATCCGCTCCTGCTCGCCCGCGCAACGGCAGAGGTCGCCCTGATCTCGGTCGGCGCTGAGAACTCGTACGGGCACCCCGCGCGCGCCGTGACCGACGAGCTGACGCGCCTCCGGACGACCGTGCTCCGCACCGACCGCATGGGGTCGATCGCGATCGGCGGGGCACCAGGCGCACTCGACCTGTGGGTCGAACGTGGTGCGACCGCTGCGGCCGGTGCGGCGCGTGGGAGCCGGCCCCGCACACCCCGCACACCCCGCGCACCCGCATCATTTCGCGCCACGCGCGTCGAGTGTCGCGGCGCATGACGGGTAGGCTGGAGAGGTGGCACAGGCACGGAAGGCAGCTCCCCGGGCGCCGTCTGCGAAGACGAAGATCCCTCAGGTCGAGTGGAGCGAAGCGCGCCCCGCTCCGGTCGTGCTCGTCTCCGGCCCCGAGAGCTTCCTCGCCGACCGCGCGGGCCAGGCGATCCGCACCGCGCTCAGTGAGGCGAACGCCGACCTCGAAGTCCACGATGTCGATGCCGCCGCCTACACGGCGGGCGAGCTGTTCACCATCGCGAGCCCGTCGCTGTTCGCCGAACCTCGGCTGATCCGCGTCGAAGGCGTCGAGAAGTGCTCCGACGCCTTCCTCGAAGACACGAAGCGCTATGTCGCCGAGCCCGCCGACGGCACGACGCTGGTGCTGCGACACGCCGGCGGGCAGCGCGGCAAGGCGCTGCTCGACCTCGTCCGCGGCGGCGCCGGCGGCGGCATCGAGGTCGTCTGCGCCGAAGTGAAGAAAGACCAGGATCGACTCGCATTCGTGCAGGCCGAGTTCCGGCGCCTGGGCGCCCAAGTCACGCCCGGCGCGGCGCGGCAGCTCGCCGCGGCCTACTCGGGCGGCATCGGCGAGCTCGCCGGGGCGATCGGTCAGCTGGTGTCGGATGCGGGCACGCGAATCTCCGAGGATCAGGTGTCGCGCGCGACCGAGGGCCGGGTCGAGACGAACGCGTTCAGGGTCGCCGACGCCGCGACGGCGGGCCGCGCGGCCGATGCGCTCGTGCTGCTGCGCCAGGCCTTCGCGACGGGCACCGACCCGATTCCGATGCTCGCAGCGCTCAACATGAAGGTGCGCGCGATGGCGCGCGTCTACGGTGCCGGCGGATCGGGCGGTCAGCTCGCGAAAGAGCTCGGCATGGCCCCCTGGCAGGTCGATCGGGCACTGCGAGAGGTGCGAGGGTGGCGGGAGGAGGATCTCGCGCGCGCCATCGATCTCGCAGCGGACACCGAGTGGATGCTGAAGGGCGGCAGCCGCGACCCCGAGTACGCGCTCGAGAAGTACCTGCTGTTCGTCGCCAAGCGCGGCCGCGTCGCCTAGCCGCGCGCGGATCCGGCGACCGCGCGAAGCCGGGCTCGCGATCTGCAGCGAGGGCTCCAGGCGCGCACGCCGACCCGGGGAAACGAAAGAGGCCCCGCCGAAGCGGGGCCTCTTTCGTACGCGAGCGCGAGTTAGAGCGCTGCCGCCTGTGCGGCAAGCTTCGACTTGCGGTTCGCAGCCTGGTTCTTGTGGATGACGCCCTTCGAGGCGGCCTTGTCGAGCTTGCGGCCGGCGACCTTCAGCTTCGCCTCGGCGGCCGACTTGTCGCCCGAAGCGATCGCCTCGCGGGCGGCGCGCACCACGGTGCGGAGCTCGCTCTTGTACGCCTTGTTGCGCTCGGTCGCCTTGCGGTTGGTCTTGATGCGCTTGATCTGCGACTTGATGTTTGCCACGTTGAGATGTGTCCTTTAGATCCGGTTGACGGTTTGTTTCCGCACGGTGAGAGAGGGCACCTTACGGGTGGTGTGGTGAAAACCACACGCAAGCCAAGAACCGAGTCTAGCAGAACCGACGTGCGGTTCCCAGTGCCCCCGTCCTGCGTGTGCGCCGCGGGAGGGGGAGCGGCGCTCACGTCGCCGCGTCCAGCAGCTCGACCGTGTCGCCGACGACGATGTCGCCCCACGGCGCGCTTCCCTGCTCCGTGCCCGCGCGCACCGGCGCCGGAAGCGCGGCAGGCAGCAGCAGGGTGCCGAGCGTCGGCTCCTCCTGCCCGACGCGCTGGGTGAGGGTGGTGAGCACCCGGGCATCGCGTTCGCCCGTCTCCGGGTTCGCGTGCGTGGCGAGGCAGCGCACGATCGGCTCGGCGACGCGGAACTCGAGCTCGCCGATGCGCACGCGTCCGCTCCAGCCGAGCTCCTCCCAGGCGTCGACGCCGTCGATCACGATGTTCGAGCGGAAGCGGCGGTCGTCGAGCGGGGCCCTCGGGGCGATGCCGCGGGTGGAGTCGGACGCGGACGCGTCGACGCCGGCGGGCCGCTCGACGCCGGCGGGCCGCTCGATGACCGCGCTGAGCGCGAGGACGCTCGCGCGGCCGTGCAGCGAGACGTACCCCTGTTCACGATCCTGGAAGCGCGCGTGCTCGCCGTCCCCGACGAGCTCGAGGGGGAGCCGCCCCGGGCGCTGCAGCCGCTTGCCCTCGGGGGTGCCGAGCACGAACTCGGCGACGGCATCGGCGAGGCGTCTGCGGCCCGCATCGTCGAGCATCTCCGACGCCCAAAGGGCGCCGTCGCGGAGGATCGTGACGCGATGCTCGGCCGCATCGAACACCAGGCGCAGCGAGGCCAGCGCCGGAAAGTCCTGGAGCGCGAGGCCGCGCGCCTTCGGCCAGTAGTCGAGGCCGCCGCGCTGCTCGGGGAGCGACGCCTCGGCGAACCGGAACGCGAGCACGCGGTCGCCGACGATGCGGCCGTCCTGCTGCACCGTGATCCGCTCGCAGGGTTCCGGGGTGAATCCCTTGACGGGGTAGCGGTAGAGAGCGACGATGCGAGGCATCTGCTCATTCTCGCAGGCGCGCGGGCGCGCGGGAACGGGTGCGCGTCATCGCGCGGCTCGCAGTGGCGCGGCGGCGTGCGATAATTGCGGACAATGTCTCCACGCAGCCTGAACCCTCCAGTCCCGGCGTCGACCGACCCCGCGAAGATCCGCAACTTCTGCATCATCGCGCACATCGACCACGGCAAGTCGACCCTCGCCGACCGCATGCTGCAGGTGACGGGCACCGTGCCCGACCGCGAGATGCGCGCCCAGTACCTCGATCGCATGGACATCGAGCGCGAGCGCGGCATCACGATCAAGTCGCAGGCGGTGCGCATGCACTGGCAGACCGAGGCGGGCGACTTCGCCCTCAACATGATCGACACCCCGGGGCACGTGGACTTCAGCTACGAGGTCTCGCGCTCCCTCGCGGCGTGCGAGGGAGCGATCCTGCTCGTCGACGCGGCGCAGGGCATCGAGGCGCAGACGCTCGCGAACCTCTACCTCGCCATGGAGAACGATCTCGAGATCATCCCGGTGCTCAACAAGATCGACCTGCCCGCGGCCGACCCCGAGCGCGTCTCGCGGGAGATCGCCGACCTGATCGGCGGCGACCCGGACGACATCCTGAAGGTGTCGGGCAAGACGGGCGCCGGGGTCGAGGAGCTGCTCGATCGCGTCGTCGAGCGCATTCCGGCGCCGGTCGGCCTCGCCGACGCGCCGCCGCGGGCGATGATCTTCGACTCGGTCTACGATCCGTACCGCGGCGTGGTCACCTACGTGCGCATGATCGACGGCAGGCTGTCGCCGCGCGAGAAGATCCAGATGATGTCGACCGGATCCGATCACGAGGCGCTCGAGGTGGGCGTTTCGGCGCCGGAGCCGAAGCCGACGCAGGGGCTCGCCGTGGGCGAGGTGGGCTACCTCATCACGGGTGTGAAGGACGTGCGCCTGTCGAAGGTCGGCGATACGGTCACCGCGAAGCGCAATCCGGCGACGGAGGCGCTGCCGGGCTACACCGATCCGAAGCCGATGGTGTTCTCCGGCCTGTACCCGCTCGACGGCTCCGACTACCCGGTGCTGCGCGAGGCGCTCGACAAGCTCAAGCTCGAGGACGCGGCGCTGCAGTACGAGCCCGAGACGTCGGTCGCGCTCGGATTCGGCTTCCGCTGCGGGTTCCTCGGGCTGCTGCACCTCGAGATCATCTCGGAGCGACTGCGCCGCGAGTTCGACCTCGACCTCATCGCCACCGCGCCGAGCGTCGTCTACCAGGTCACCGCCGAGGACGGCCGCGAGATCACGGTCACGAACCCGTCGGAGTACCCCGACGGCAAGATCGCCTCGGTGCGCGAGCCGGTCGTCAAGACCGCGATCCTCGCGCCGAAGGACTACGTCGGCGCGATCATGGAGCTCTGCCAGAGCCGTCGCGGCAGGCTGCTGGGCATGGAGTACCTCGGCGAGCGCGTCGAGCTGCGGTACAGCATCCCGCTCGGCGAGATCGTCTTCGACTTCTTCGACCACCTGAAGAGCCGCACCCAGGGCTACGCGAGCCTCGACTACGAGCCGATGGGGGAGCAGGAGGCAGACCTCGTGAAGGTCGACATCCTGCTGCAGGGCGAGGCGGTCGACGCGTTCAGCGCGATCGTGCACCGCGACAACGCCTACTCGTACGGCACGATGATGACGGAGCGCCTGCGCAAGCTCATCCCGCGCCAGCAGTTCGAGGTGCCGATCCAGGCGGCCATCGGCGCCCGGGTGATCGCCCGGGAGAACATCCGCGCGATCCGCAAGGACGTGCTCGCGAAGTGCTACGGCGGCGACATCAGCCGCAAGCGCAAACTGCTCGAGAAGCAGAAAGAGGGCAAGAAGCGCATGAAGATGGTCGGCCGCGTCGAAGTGCCGCAGGAGGCGTTCATCGCCGCGCTCTCGGGTGATGTGGAGGGCAAGGAGGGCGGCAAGCGATGAGCCAGGATCAGCCGCCCCGTCGCAGCAGCCACGTCGAGATGCCCGTCGCATACGCAGCGGTCGGCGCCTCGAAGGATCCCGATGTCGTGAAGTACCCGCCTGAGGGCACGACGCCCTACGAGGAGGAGCTGCGCCTCGGCAGCGGCCAGGATCGGTTCCTGATCGCGTCGAGCCTGCTCATGACCTGGGGCGCGCAGCGCGGGTCGGGCGTGCGCGTCACCGACATCGTACGCGGCACGGGTTCCGAGTACGTGGGCCCGAGCTTCACCGGCGACGGGGCGCCGGAGGCGGCGGGCGACGTCGAGGAGCAGTTCGGGCCCGAC
Organism: Leucobacter chromiiresistens; assembly: GCF_001477055.1. Lineage (GTDB taxonomy): Bacteria > Actinomycetota > Actinomycetes > Actinomycetales > Microbacteriaceae > Leucobacter > Leucobacter chromiiresistens_A. The sequence continues at coordinate 43,146 of NZ_LDRK01000013.1, read as the reverse complement.
GGCGAGCCGTACATCGTCGCCGGAACCACCGCGGTGCTGCATGCGGAGGGCCAGGAGCCCCGGAGCGTGCTCGTCGTCTACACGGTGGATGAGGAGCGGCGCGTGGGGTTCGCCTGGGGCACCGGCGACGAGGCGGGCGCCGTGGGGGAGCAGCTCTTCGTCATCGAGCACCGCGCCGACGACACCGTCTGGGCGGTCGCGCGCGGCTTCGTCGCCGCCCCGAAGAACGGCCTGCTCGGACTGCGCGGCCGGGCCGATGTGCGCACGGCACTCGATGCGGTGAAGCGCGGGATCGCGGCACTCGCACCGGGGGCGCAGCCCGCCCCCGACCTCGGGCCGAGCGCCGGTGAGGGGGCGGTCGCGGTCGAGGCCGCGGCGGAGCCCGCAGCGGCGCCGGAGCCCGCGACGGAGCCTGCAGCCGAGCCCGCGACGGAGCCTGCGGCGACCGCCGCGGCGGCGCCGGAGCCCGCTGCGGCGCCGGAGCCCGAGCCCGCAGCGGCGCATGAGCCGGAGCCCGCAGCGGAGCCCGCCCGCGAGGCAGCGCCCGCAGGCGACGAGCCCGCCGACACGACGACCGGCCCCACCCACCAGCGGCGGCCGAGCAAGCGCGCGTGAGCGTGCGACGATTCGCGACCCGCCGCGCCGCATCAGAGGGAGGGCTCCGTGCCGAGCGCGCTGCCTGACGGCGATCCCGCGCCCGAGGACGGCTCGCTGCCGAGCGGGGTCGAGATCGGTGCCGACGAGCGCCGATTCGGAGTGTACGTGCACGTCCCCTACTGCCGCGTGCGCTGCGGGTACTGCGACTTCAACACCTACACCGCGAGCGAGCTCGGCGGCACCTCGCGCGGCGACTACGCGGCGCAGGTCGCACGGGAGCTCGCGCTCGGCGGCCGCGTGCTGCGAGATGCGGGGCTCCCTGAGCGCCCGGCATCGACGGTGTTCTTCGGCGGCGGAACGCCGACGCTGCTCCCGGCGTCCGACCTCGCCGCGATGCTCGGCCGCATCCGCGACGAGTGGGGGCTCGCGGGGGGCGCCGAAGTGACGACGGAGGCGAATCCCGACTCCGTCGACGCCGCGTACCTGCAGACGCTCGCCGACGCGGGCTTCACGCGGGTGAGCTTCGGCATGCAGTCGGCGGTGCCGCACGTGCTCGCGACGCTCGACCGCACGCATTCGCCCGAGCGCGTGCCGCTCGTCACGCGGTGGGCGCGCGAGGCCGGCCTGCAGGTGAGCGTCGATCTCATCTATGGAACGCCGGGGGAGAGTCTGGGCGACTGGGAGCGGTCGATCGACGCCGCCCTGGCGTGCGAGCCCGACCACATCTCCGCGTACGCGCTGATCATCGAGCGCGGCACGAAGCTCGCCGCGCAGATCCGGCGCGGCGAGGTCGCGGGGCCCGACGAGGATCTGCACGCGGAGATGTACGAGCTCGCCGATGCCCGCTTCGCGGAGGCGGGGTTCTCCTGGTACGAGATCAGCAACTGGTCGCGTTCGCCGGAGACGCGCTCACGGCACAACCTGGCCTACTGGACGGGCGAGGACTGGTGGGCGGCGGGCCCCGGCGCGCACAGCCACGTGGGCGGGGTTCGCTGGTGGAACGTGAAGCATCCGGGGGCGTACGCGCAGCGCATCGAGCGGGGCGTCTCGCCGGCGCACTCGCGGGAGTCGCTGAGCGACGAGTCGCGGCGCGAGGAGCGCATTCTGCTGGAGACGAGGATCGCCGACGGTCTGCCCGCCGATGTGCTGAGCGCCGATGAGCGTCGCGCGATCCCGCAGCTGATCGCGGACGGGCTGATCGAGGGGCGGGCGGCGATCGCGGGCCGCGTCGTGCCGACGCTGCGGGGGCGCCTGCTGGCCGATACCGTCGTGCATCGGCTGCTCGGCGCCTGATGCGGGCGGGCGTCCGCGCCCTGCGGGCACGAGATGTCCGCGGCGTGTTCGCTGCGAGCGGGAACGGCCGGAGAGCGCCCGCCCTGCGCTAGACTTGGCACTCGGAGCAAGTGAGTGCCAGGGTCAGGAGGGGCGATGGTTTCGGAGCGCAGCCTCGCGGTGCTGCACGCGATCGTCGGCGACTACGTGTCGTCGAACGAACCCGTCGGGTCGAAGGCGATCGTCGAGCGCCACAGCTTCGGCGTCTCCGCTGCGACGATCCGCAACGACATGGCGCTGCTCGAGGAGGACGAGCTGATCGCCCAGCCGCACACCTCCTCGGGTCGGGTGCCGACCGACAAGGGGTATCGCCTGTACGTCGACACGCTCGCGCGCATCCGCCCGCTGAGCTCGGCGCAGCGCTCCGCGATCGAGCGGTTCCTGGGCGAGTCCTCCGACCTCGATGACGTCATGGCGCGCACCGTGCGCCTGCTCTCGCAGCTCACCAACCAGGTCGCGGTCGCGCAGTACCCGTCGCTGCGGCGCACCGTCGTGCGTCATATCGATCTCGTGGCGCTCGGCGAGGATCGGGTGCTCAGCGTGCTCATCCTCGGCAGCGGCGTCGTCGAGCAGCAGGTGGCCCTGCTGCCGGCGTCGCGCGTGACGGAGGCGTGGGTGCACGGGCTGCGCCAGCGGATCGCCGAGGCGGCGGTCGGCAGCGACGTCGAGACGGCGGCGCATGCGGTCGCGCGGCTCGACGAGGACCTGCCGAATTGGTCGCAGCCCGACGAGGCCGATCTCGTGAAGCGCGTGCTCGCGGTGGTGCTCGGGCAGTTGCAGGCCAACCGCAACGACCGGATCGCGGTGGCGGGTGCGGCGAACCTGTCGCGGCCCGGCGGCGAGTTCGCCGGCTCGCTCCCCGTCGTGCTCGAGGCGATCGAGGAGCAGGTGACGCTGCTCCGGCTCTTCGGAGAGCTGGCCCACGACGACCGCGAGGTCTCGGCGTCGATCGGGCGCGAGAACGAGGCGTACGGCCTCTCCGAAACCTCGATCATCGCGTCGAAGTACGAGGACGGCATCGCGATCTCGAAGCTCGGCGTGCTCGGCCCGCTGCGCATGGACTACGCGGGCAACATCGCCACGGTGCGCGCCGTTGCGCGCTATCTCAACAGATTCCTGGGGGAGGAGCGGTAGCGTCCGCCCTTCCCGCCCATCACTTCCATCCCCGACCCTGAGGAGCAGAACAGCGTGGCCGATCATTACGAGACTCTCGGTGTCTCCCGCGAAGCGAGCCCCGAAGAGATCAAGAAGGCCTACCGGCGTCTCGCCCGGCAGCTGCACCCGGACGTGAATCCGAGCGAGGAGGCGGCCGATCAGTTCAAGAACGTGACGCACGCCTACGACGTGCTCAGCGATCCGGAGCAGCGTCAGCGCTACGACATGGGCGGCTCGCAGGGCGGCGCCGCCGGGTTCGGCGACATCTTCGAGACGTTCTTCGGCGGTGGGGGGTTCGGTGGCGCCGGCCAGCGGGGCCCGCGATCCCGTTCGGAGCGCGGCGACGACGCGATGATCCGCGTCGACGTCTCGCTCGAGGACGTCATCTTCGGCACGCAGCGGGAGATCTCGGTGAACACGGCGGTGCTGTGCGAGGTGTGCCAGGGGAGCTGCACGCAGCCCGGCACGCATCCCGTCACGTGCGACGTGTGCGGCGGCCAGGGCCAGGTGCAGCGCCAGGTGCGCTCGCTGTTCGGCAACGTCGTCACGATGCACCCGTGCGGCAGCTGCCAGGGGTACGGCACGATCATCGAGCACCCCTGCGTCGAGTGCGCGGGCAAGGGCCGCGTGCGCGAGCGCCGCACCTTCCCGATCGAGGTGCCCTCGGGCATCGATACGGGCACGCGCCTGCAGATGCGCGGGGGCGGCGAGGTCGGGCCGGGCGGTGGGCCGAACGGCGACCTGTTCATCGAGTTCCGGGTGATGCATCACGATACGTTCAGCCGCGACGGCAACGATCTGCTCTGCACGATGCAGCTCTCCATGACCGACGCGATCCTCGGCGCGCAGGCGAAGCTCGCCGGTCTCGACGGCGAGGTGGAGGTGGCGGTCGAGCCCGGAGTGCAGTCGGGTGACATGCTCACGATCCGCGGCCGCGGCATCCAGGGGCTGCGCAGCACGACGCGCGGCGATCTGAAGATCGCGGTGCAGGTCACGACGCCCACGAAGCTGTCGAACCGCGAGAAGGACCTGGTGCGGCAATTCGCCTCGCTGCGGAAGGATGACGCCCCGCATCTCGGCGAGTTCCATCAGGGGTTCTTCGGCAAGATCCGCGACCGCTTCTTCCGCCAGGGCTGAGCGTGGCGAACCTCTACTACCGCGAGGATCTCGACGACGCGGATCTCGCTCCGGGATCGCTCGTGGAGGTCGGCGGCGAGGAGGGGCGCCACGCGGTGCGCGTGAGCCGGTTGCGCACGGGCGAGCGCATCCTGGTCGGCAATGGCGCGGGAGCGCTCGGCGAGGGCGTCGTCGACGCGGTCGCGAAGGATCGTTTCGCCGTGCGCATCGATCGGGAGGTCTCCCGGCCGACGCCCCGCGGCCCGCGACTCGTGCTCGTGCAGGCCCTCGCGAAGGGCGATCGCGACGAGCGCGCCGTCGAGCAGGCCACGGAGTTCGGTGTCGACGCGATCGTGCCGTGGCAGGCCGCCCGCTCGGTCTCCCGGTGGGATGGCGCGGGAGGCGAGGAGAAGGCGGCGAAGGGGCTCGCGAAGTGGCGGCGCATCGCCCGCGAGGCGTCGAAGCAGTCGCTCCGAGCCTCCATTCCCGAGATTCGCGAGCCGGAGACGCTCGACGGGCTGTGCGGTCTTGCGGCGCGCGAGGACCGCGCGGTGGTCGTGCTGCACCCGCGGGGCTCCGACCGGCTCTCCGAGTGGGCGGGCACCGCGGCGGCGTCGGATGAGCTGCGGGAGACCGTGCTCGTCGTGGGGCCGGAGGGCGGGTTCGCGGACGCGGAGCTCGATGCCCTGGAGGCTGCGGGCGCGGAGGTGCTGCTGCTCGGCGACACGGTGCTCCGCACCTCCTCCGCGGGCCCTGCGGCGATCGCGGTGCTCAATGCGGCGTTCGCCCGGTGGTGAGCTCGTCTGGCGTGTGTCCGTGAGCATCACCGCTCAGCGTCGATTCGTCGAAGGGCTCGTCGCCGCGCAGCACCCTTCGCACGCGTGCGATGTCGATCTGGTGCGTCCATGACCCGAGGAGGAGTGTGGCGACGGCATTGCCGGTGAAGTTGGTGAGCGCGCGCCCCTCCGACATGAACCGGTCGATCCCGACGATCACGCCGACCCCGTCGACGAGCTCGGGGCGATAGGCCTGCAGGCCGCCTGCGAGCGTTGCGAGTCCGGCGCCCGTGACTCCGGCGGCCCCCTTCGAGGCGATGATCATGAAGACGAGCAGCCCGATCTGCTCGCCGATGCTCATCGGGTCGCCCATGCCCGCGGCGATGAAGAGCGAGGCCATGGTGAGGTAGATGGCGGTGCCGTCGAGGTTGAACGAGTACCCCGTGGGCACGGTGATGCCGACGACGGGTGTCGAGACGCCCGCGTGCTCCATCTTGGCGATGAGCCGCGGCAGTGCCGATTCCGAGGAGGAGGTGCCGACGATCAGCAGGTACTCCCGCCCGAGGTACTTCATCAGCGCGAAGATGTTGAGGCGGGTGACCGCGTAGAGCAGCGTGCCGAGCACGCCGACGATGAAGACGACGCAGGTGACGTAGAACCCGACCATGAGCACCCCGAGGCTCCAGATGGCGGAGGCCCCGGTCTTGCCGACGACCGCGGCGATCGCTCCGAACGCGCCGACGGGAGCGAGCCAGAGGATCATGCCGAGCACCCGGAAGACGAGCGACTGCAGGTGCCGCACCGCGTGCATGACGGGAGCCGCCCGATCGCCGAGGCCCTGGAGGGCGAATCCCGTGAGCAGCGCGATGAAGAGCACCTGGAGCACGCTCTCGCCGGTGAAGGCGGAGAAGAACGTCGCCGGGATGATGCCGAGCACGAACTCCTGCGTGCTGCTGCTCTCACCCTCGACCGCGTATTCAGCGCCCTGCATGTCGAGCCCGGCTCCCGGGTGGAGCAGGTTTCCCACCACCAGGCCGATTGCGAGGGCGAACGTCGACATGAGCATGAAGTACGCGAGGGCGAGTCCGCCGATCCTGCCGACGGTTGCGGCCTTGGCGACGGAGCCGACCCCGATCACGATGGTGCAGAAGATGATGGGCGCGATCATCATCTTGATGAGCGCGACGAACGCCTTGCCGAGCGGTTCGAGCCCGACGGCGATGTCGGGCAGCACGAGACCGATGATCGCGCCGAGCGCGACGGCGGCGATGACCGCGACGTAGAGCCAGGTGTGCTTGTCCCAGGTCGTGCGTCGCGGTCTCCGCGTCGACGATCCGGGTTCGTGGGTGGTTGCCGTCGCCATGCTGCTCCTCCTGAGAACGCCGTCGTCGATGCGAGATGGTGCGCGGGCGCTGCGAGGCGGAGCCGCGGTGCGCTGATCACGCTAGAGCGCCGACGGCCTCTCGGCGCTTTTCGGGCTTATCGGACTCTGGTGGATCGCAGGCCGGCGATGCGCTGCGACGCGCCATGGCAGAATGTGACTCATGCGTCACTTCGGATCGCGGAGCGCGACCTCGCGCGTGTTCCTCGTGCTCATGTGCGCGGTGCTGGCCGTCATCGTGATCGTGACCGCGCTGCTCATGTGGGACAGTCGGCGAGCCGAGTACCGGCACGCTGAACGCACGACGCGCGCCCTCGCGATCGCTCTGGCCTCGGCTCCGTACACCGCTCGTGCGCTCGCCGAGCCGTCCAGTTCGGCAGACGTGATCGACGTGCGGGAGCGGGTGTCCCGACTCAGACAGGACATCGGCGTCAGCTACATCACCGTGATGGATGCCTCCGGAACGCGGCTCACCCACCCCGACCCGGAGCAGATCGGCGGACGCTACCGCGGCACGATCCCCGACGAAGCGGTGCCCCTCACGGAGCGGTGGACCGGCACGCTCGGCCCCTCCGTCCGCACGATCGCGCCCGTCGCAGACGACTCCGGCCGCACCGTCGGGTGGGTCTCGGTCGGCATCACGGTCGGCTCCATCGCCCAGGAGATCTCCCGCGAGGTGCCGCTCGTGCTCGTGGTGAGCGGGGCGTTCGCGGCGGTCGGAGCGGTCGCCGCGCTCGCGGGGCGTCGCATCACGAGGCGGATCACCGGCGACCTCTCGGCCGACGCCGTGCGGGAGGCGCTGGTCTCCCACGACTCGTTGCGCACGCTCAGCGAGTCGCTCCGGGCGCAGACCCACGAGCACGGCAACCGTTTGCACGCGGCGATCGCGCTCCTCGAGCTCGGCAGGCGGGACGAGGCGATCGAGATGCTGGCGGCCACCGCCTCCCGGAGCCAGGCGCTCGCCGATCTGGTCGACGCCCCTGACGCGCTCGACCCCGCCGTGCGCGCCGTGATCATGGGGAAGACCGCGCAGGCGTCAGAGCGCGGCGTCTCCGTCGCGGTCGACCTCGCTGCGACGCTCCCGGAGCTTCCGCTCGGCACGATGGAGCTCGTCTCCGTCATCGGCAATCTCATGGACAACGCGATCTACGCCGCCGCATCGAGCAGCACGCGCCCCCGCACGGTCGACCTGCGGTTGGGGGTCGAGGCTCCGGGCCGGGTGCTCATCGAAGTGTCGGATTCCGGCGACGGATTCGGTGCCGAGGCCGGGAGCGCGATATTCGACTGGGGCGTCTCGACGAAGCAAGTCGCCCCGCAGCGGGCGGCGGAGGGGCGGGGAGTCGGCCTCGCACTCGTCGACCGCATCGTGCGCGAGGGCGGCGGATCGATTGCAGTCGCCGAAGGGCCGACCACGTTCTCGGTGCGGCTGCCGCTCCGCCGTCCCGAAGCACGCGTGCCGCACGGGCCGACGCTCGTCGCGGCTGCACCGCCTTCGGTGCGCGCGAACCCGGGGCCGCTGTGAACGGGATCGCGCGCGCGGCGAACGACCCGATCCGCGTGATCACCGTGGATGACGACGCGCTCGCGCTCGAACTGCATCGCGCCCATCTCGCACGCGCCGGCGGGTTCCGCGTGGTGGCCGAGTGCACCGGCGCCCGGGCCGCTGTCGCCGCGCTCGCGCATCCCGCTCACCGGGCCGACCTGGTGCTGCTCGACGTGACGATGCCGGACGGGACCGGCATCGACGTGCTGCGTCACGTGCGCGCTCGCGGGGTGTGCACCGGCGTCATCGCGGTCAGCGGCGTGCGCGACGTCGAAGTGGTGCGCGAGATGGTGGCGCTCGGCGCCGTGCAGTATCTGATCAAGCCCTACACCTTCGCGACGTTCCGGGACCGCATCGAGGCGTTCAGGGAGTATCACGTCCGGTCGGTCGCGGCTGCCGGAGTCGCGACGCAGCACGACGTCGATCAGATGTTCGCGTCGTTGCGCGCCGTGCGCACCGCGTCACTGCCGAAAGGGCTCGCCGCGATCACTCTGGAGCGCGTCGCGGCGGTCCTGCGAGAGCGCGGGCCGAGTACCGCGCGCGAGATCGCTCCGCGTCTGGGGATATCGCGCGAGGTCGGTCGCCGCTATCTGGAGTACCTCGCCGACATCCGCCGTGCAGATCGACGAGCCAGGTACGGCGCGCGCGGTCGGCCGCAGACCGAGTACGCCTGGAACCCGCGCACCGGTCCGCTCTGAACCGCTCCCGCGCCACCGTCTAGACTGGACGCATGGCAGCAGACACCGTATTCGCGAAGATCGTGTCCGGCGAGATCCCCGTCGAGATCCTCGCGGAGACCGATCGGGTGCTCGCATTCCCCGACATCAGCCCGCAGGCCCCGGTGCACATCCTCGTCATCCCGAAGTCGACGGCGTACGAGAACGTCGCGGAGCTCGCCGCCGCGGAGCCGGAGACCCTCGCCGAGATGATCGCCGTGGCGAAGCGTCTCGCGGAGACGCACGCGAACGGCGAGTACCGCCTGATCTTCAACAGCGGGGCCACGGCGGGGCAGACCGTGTTCCATGTGCACGCCCACGTGCTCGCCGGAGACCTCGAGGAGCGGTCGCTCGGTGGCTCCTGAAGATACGGCGAACGACCCCCAGCTGCAGCGGACGATTCTGCTCTCGGGCGTCGATCTCGCCTCGTTCCTCGGGCATCGCGACCAGCTGCTCGCCGACCTCGAGGTGCAGCACCCCCGCGTAGCCTTCCACGCGCGCGACCAGGTGCTGACTCTCCGCGGGCCTGCGACGAGCGTTCGCGCGGCGGAGGAAGTGGTCACCGAGATCCTCGAACTCGCGAGGCGCAGCGGTGCGGTGTCGCGACGAGACGTCCAGGAGGTGACGCGCATGGTGCACGACGGACAGGGGCCGACAGCGGCGCAGATGCTGAGCGAACCGATCGTGAGCGTGCGCGGCCACGCGGTGCGCGCGCAGACGAGAGGGCAGCGCGCGTACGTCGACGCGATCGACGCGCACACCATCGTGTTCGGCATCGGCCCAGCCGGTACGGGCAAGACGTATCTTGCGATGGCCAAGGCGGTGCAGGCGCTGCAGCGACGCGAGGTGGCGAAGATCATCCTCACCCGCCCCGCCGTGGAAGCGGGCGAGCGTCTCGGCTACCTGCCGGGCACGCTCGAAGACAAGATCGACCCGTACCTCCGCCCGCTCTTCGACGCCATCGGCTCCATGATGGACGCCGACGTCGTGCCGAAGCTGCTCGCGAGCGGCACGATCGAGGTGGCGCCGCTCGCCTACATGCGCGGACGCACGCTCAACGAGTCGTTCGTGGTGCTCGACGAGGCTCAGAACACCACGCCCGAGCAGATGAAGATGTTCCTCACCCGTCTGGGCTACGGGTCGAAGATGGTGGTGACCGGAGACATCACGCAGGTCGACCTCCCGATCGCGACCAGCGGGCTTCGCGTCGTCAACCGGATCCTGCGCGACGTCGAGGACATCCACTTCGCCGAGCTCGGATCCGATGACATCGTGCGGCACAACCTGGTGAGCCGCATCGTCGACGCCTACAGCGCCTTCGACCAGGCCGCGCAGCGGCAGAGGGGAGACGCATCGTGAGCGTCGAGATCAACAACGAGTCCGGCATCGACGTCGAGGTCGGCCGCGTGCAGCGTCTCGCGGCCTTCGTGCTCGAATCGCTCTACGTGCACCCCGACACCGAGGTCGGCGTGATGTTCGTCGACGAGACCACCATCGAACGGCTCCACGTCCAGTGGATGGACGAGCCGGGTCCGACCGATGTGCTGAGCTTCCCCATGGACGAGCTGCGCCCGGGCCGCGTCGACGCGCAGACGCCCGCCGGACTGCTCGGCGACATCGTGATCTGCCCGCAGGTCGCGGAGGTGCAGGCGGAGGCCGCCGGCCACGACCTGCAGCAGGAGATCTCAGTGCTGCTGACGCACGGCATGCTGCACGTGCTCGGCTACGACCACGCGACGCCGGAGGAGGAGGCCGAGATGTTCGGCCTGCAGCGCGACCTGCTGCTCTCCTTCGCCATGCGCGAGCGCTCTCGATGAGCCTGGCCCTCGCACTGCTCTTCCTCGCCGCAGCAGCGGTGCTGCTCGCCGTGGGCGGGCTGCTCGCCGCGGCTGACGCGGCGCTCGGCGTCCGATCCCGAGCGGAGCTCATGGCGCTCGCCGATGAGTCGCCGCGTTCGGGCCGCGCGATTCGTGCGATCGCCGAAGACGAGGGGCGGCACGCGAACGCGCTCGGATTCGCCCGCGTGTTCGCCGAGACGCTCTCCGCCGTACTCATCACGCTGGTGCTCGCCTACTCGCTCGAGACCCTCTGGCTCGAACTGGTGCTCGCGACGCTCGTGATGACGGCCGTGACGTTCGTGCTCGTCGGGTCGAGCCCGCGCACCGTCGGCTCGCACCACCCCGACGCCGTGATCCGGTTCGCCGCGCCGCTGCTGCGCGGGCTGCGCCTGCTGCTCGGGCCGCTGGCGTCGGGCCTGATGCGCTTCGGGGATCGGGTGACTCCGGGGCGCGGTGCGAACCGCCGCATCCGAGACGAGCAGCAGCTCCTCTCGATGGTCGATCAGGCCGCCGAGCAGGCGGTGCTCGAGAGCGACGACCGCGACTACATCCACTCGCTCGTGGAGTTCGGCGAGACGCTCGTGCGGGAGATCATGGTTCCGCGCATCGACATGGTCACGGTCGATGCCGAGCACAGCGTGCGCGAGGCGCTCGAGCAGCTGCTCGCGTCGCGCCACTCGCGAGTCCCTGTCGTGGGCGGCGACGTGGACGACGTCGTCGGCATCGCCTACCTGCGCGACGCGAGCGGCTTCGCGCTGCGCCGGCCCGAGGAATCGGAGCAGGCTCCCGTCACGCGCATCGCGAAGCCCGCGATGTTCGTGCCCGAGGTGCAGCGCGCCGACGATCTGCTGCGGCAGATGCAGCGGGAGTCGAACCATCTCGCGCTCGTGGTCGACGAGTACGGCGGCATCTCGGGCCTCGTGACCCTCGAGGATCTGATCGAGGAGCTGCTCGGAGACATCTCCGACGAGCACGATCGCGACGTGCCCGAGATGACCCTGCGCGAGGACGGCTCGTTCGTCATCGGTGCTCGGCTCTCCGTGGGCGAGCTCGGCGAGCTCTTCGGCTTGGAGCTCGAGGACGAGGACGTGGACACGGTAGGAGGGCTCGTGGCGAAGTCGCTCGGGCGCCTGCCGGAGCCGGGCGACGCGGTGGTCGTGGCCGGCATCGAATTGACCGCGATCGACACGGAGCGCCGGCGTCAGCGCCTGCTCACGGTGGAGGCGCGCTGGATCGGCGAGACCGAGGGAGAGGACGGCGCATGAGCCAGGAGCAGCAGCGAGGGCCGGAGACGGGCGACGGGGGAGCGGAGCGCGAGTATCGCGCGGGATTCGTCTCGTTCGTCGGGCGGCCGAACGTGGGCAAGTCGACGCTCACGAACGCGCTCGTGGGCGAGAAGATCGCCATCACCAGCCCGAAGCCGCAGACCACGCGCCGGGCGATTCGCGGCATCGCCCATCGCGAGAGCGGCCAGCTGATCATCGTCGACACGCCGGGGCTCCACCGCCCGCGCACGCTGCTCGGCGAGCGGCTCAACGCGCTCGTGGAGGCGACCCTCGGCGACGTCGACGTGATCGGCTTCTGCATTCCCGCGAACGAGAAGCTGGGGCCGGGCGACCGCTTCATCAACGAGCGGCTGAACGACTTCCCGCGCGCCAAGAAGGTGGCGGTGCTCACGAAGGTCGACGAGGCCTCGAAGAGCGAGATCATCGATCAGTTGACGCGCCTCGGCGAGCTGCGGGAGTGGGACGCGGTGGTGCCGATCTCGTCCGTCACCCGCGAGCAGCTCGACGTGCTCGCCGACGTGCTGCTGGAGCTCATGCCGGTGTCGCCTCCGCTCTACGAGGCCGAGCAGACGACCGACGAGGGCGAGGACGACCGCATCGCCGAGCTCATCCGCGAGGCGGCCCTCGACGGCGTGCGCGACGAGCTGCCGCACTCGCTCGCGGCGACGGTCGAGGATCGCGAGGAGCGCGAAGACGGCCTGCTCGAGATCTACGCGAATTTGTACGTGGAGCGCGACAGCCAGAAGGGCATCGTCATCGGGCACCGCGGCTCGCGCCTCCGCGACGTGGGGGAGCGGGCCCGCAAGGAGATCGAGGTGCTCCTCGGGCGGCGCGTCTACCTCTCCCTGCGCGTCAAGGTGCTGAAGGAGTGGCAGCGCGACCCGAAGGCGCTCGGCAAGCTCGGCTTCAACTGACGCGGGCGCTCGACGCGGGCGCTCACCTGCCGCCCGAGAATCCGCCGCCCCCGCCGCCCCCGGCGAAGCCGCCGCCGGTCGATCCGCCCGAGCTGCTGGACGTGTAGCTCACCGACGAGCTCAGGGAATCGGTGAACTGCGAGATGGTGTCGCCGAACGACGACATGCTCGACGCCCCGAGGCCGGCGTACCAGAGCGGTATGTACCCGCCGTGCTGCTCGTAGGCGACCTGCAGCACGCGGGTCCACTCCTTCTCGAGCCCGAAGATCATCGCGTACGGCAGCAGGCGCTCGTACAGGTGCACGACGTCGACGCCGCCCGCGTCGCGGCGCTCGGCGCCGCTGTGCGACTGCAGCACGCGCAGGCGATCCGCCTCGGCGACCTCGATGAACTCGCGCACGCCGAGGAGGTACTCGCGCGTCTCGGCGCCGAGCGGCGTGTACACCCGCTGCTTCACCACCGACGCGAACGCGGCGACCAGGGCCACGATGCCCATCACGAGGAAGATCGCGGGGAGCGCGTTCGCGCGCTGCGCGAGCGCCAGCCCGGTGAGCACCCCGAGCACCACGACGAGTCCGATCGCGATCCAGCCCCACATGCGGGCGCGCGGGCTGTGCACTCGTTCGAGGTAGCCCCGTTCGGTCGCTGCAGCGGTGCCCACCGCCTCGAGCTTCTGCATCCGCTCGGCGAACTCCTCGTCGCTCTCGGGAAGCTCGACGGCCGTGCCGGGCTCCGCGCCTGCGAACAGCGCGTGCAGGGCGCGCTCGTCGAGCGGGTCCGCGGCGCGGGTCGGATCGACGAGGCGCAGCATCGGTCGGGCGCTCTTCGGTCCGAACCAACCCTGCTCCGGCTCGCCGTCCTCGATGCGGATCGCACCGCGCACCGCGAGATGCACGAGCTGGGCGGGCACCGTCTTCGCGGAGACCCCGGCGACCGGGCCCGCCACGAGCGGCGGAAGCGTATCGGGCACGTCGTACTGGGCTACCACCGTGCCGCGGGCCGTCTTGCGCCGGCTGCGGAGCCGGATCGCCGATCCGGCCGCGATACCGGCCGCCCCGAGAGCGCCACTGCCGACGATGAGCGGGAGCGTGTCGAGCGCGAAGTTCGGCAGCCGGCTGGGCGGCTGCACCGCCGATCCGGCGTCCAGCCCGATGGCGACGGTCACGCCCTGCTGCGGTCCGAGCGGGATCCCGGCGACCGAGAACGCCGCGCCGTTCTCCGCCGCCGAGATCTCGCACTCGTCGGTCGAACCGGCGCCGCCGACGTAGCAGCGCGCGTTGCCGTTCAGGCGATCCTCCAGGCCGGGGCCGAACGACACGGTGGCGCCGAATCGGTCGATCGGCTGCTCGTGCTCGAAGTCGACGAGATCCCAGTTGAACTCGTCGGCCGAGCCGTCGTCCCGTGCGAGCACGACGTCGCGCAGCGTGTACGAGATCACGTAGGTCTGCACGCCACGCACGTACCGGTCGTCGCCCGTGAGCACCGCCACGAAGCCATCCTCCTCCTCGACCTCGAACGGGACGGCCGCCCCGGAGGCGTCCGTCACCGAGAAGTTCGACGGCTCGGTGGAGCTCCCCTCGTAGTCCTTCGGCAGACCGCGCACGATGCCGCGGTTCTGATCGAAGTCGGGGAACTCGGCGACGAGCGTCTCGGTCACCTCGGCGACCGCCCGGCCGTCGGCATCGGTGTCGATCTCGTAGGCCACGTCCCAGCTGCGATACGAGAAATCGGAGACGTCCGCGGCCGCGGGCGCCGGCGCCTGCAGGCCGTCCCATGCGGTCGCCGCGGCGACGATCGACAGTGCGACGGCGACGCCGCGGGTGCTGCGCATGCGTGTGGTCATATTCTCCAGGCTATGGCACGCGGCGGAGGAACGCCCGGAATCGGCGCGGGCCGACCGGAGCGGATGGTAGAGTGAGCGACATGCTGTTCGGCTCGCTTCTCCTTAGCCGCCGCGACGAGTCCTCGACTTCGAACTGAATCAGTCTCTGGCCTCCCTCGTCGCGGTGTTCGTGTTTGGCTGAGCAAGACCACGACGAGAAAGACGAGTCCATGCAGAACCTGCAGCAGCCCTCCGGGATGCCGACCCACCGGTACCGCCCCTTCCACGAGATCATCGACGTCGACCTCCCCGATCGCACGTGGCCCTCCCGCCGCATCACCGAGGCGCCGCGCTGGTGCGCGGTCGACCTGCGCGACGGCAACCAGGCCCTCATCGATCCGATGAGCCCCGAGCGCAAGCGGATCATGTTCGACCTGCTCGTCAAGATGGGGTACAAGGAGATCGAGGTCGGCTTCCCGTCCGCCAGCCAGACCGACTTCGACTTCGTGCGGCACCTCATCGAGGACGACGCGATTCCCGACGACGTGACGATCCAGGTGCTGACGCAGGCTCGCGAGCACCTCATCACCCGCACCTACGAGTCGCTCATCGGCGCGAAGCGCGCGATCGTGCACCTGTACAACTCGACCAGCATTCTGCAGCGGGATGTGGTGTTCCGGTCGGATCGCGACGGCATCAAGCAGATCGCCGTCTCGGGTGCGAAGCTCTGCCGGGCGAGCGAGCACATCTGCCCCGACACCGAGATCTTCTACGAGTACTCGCCGGAGTCCTACACCGGCACCGAGCTAGAGTACGCCGTCGAGGTGTGCAACGACGTGCTCGAGGTGCTCGAGCCGACTCCCGAGCGCAAGGTGATCATCAACCTGCCGGCCACGGTCGAGATGGCGACGCCCAACGTGTACGCCGATTCGATCGAGTGGATGAGCCGTCATCTCAACCACCGCGAGAACGTGATCCTGTCGCTCCACCCGCACAACGACCGCGGAACCGCGGTGGCGGCCGCCGAGCTCGGCTACCAGGCGGGAGCGGACCGCATCGAGGGATGCCTCTTCGGCAACGGGGAGCGCACCGGCAACGTCGACCTCGTCGCGCTCGGCATCAACCTCTTCACTCAGGGCATCGACCCGCAGATCGACTTCTCGCGCCTCGACGAGGTGCGCCGCACGGCCGAGTACTGCAATCAGCTGCGCGTGCCCGAGCGCAGCCCGTGGGCGGGCGACCTGGTGTACACCGCATTCTCGGGGTCGCATCAGGACGCCATCAAGAAGGGCTTCGAGCGGATGGCGCAGGACGCCGAGGCCGCGGGCGCGAGCGTCGACGACATCGAGTGGGCCGTGCCGTACCTGCCGGTCGACCCGAAGGATCTCGGCCGCTCCTACGAGGCCGTGATCCGCGTCAACTCGCAGTCGGGCAAGGGAGGCGTCGCCTACCTGCTGAAGACGGACCACCACCTCGATCTGCCCCGTCGTCTGCAGATCGAGTTCAGCTCGGTCGTGCAGGGCGTCACCGACACGGAGGGCGGCGAGATGTCGAGCGACGAGATCTGGCGCATCTTCCAGGACGAGTACCTGCCCGCGCAGGCGGAGGATGCCGACACGTGGGGACGCTACAAGCTCTTCCGCACGTCGGCGACGAGCGCCGGCGACGGGATCACCGAGCTGGTGGTCGACTGCCGTGTCGGCTCCGAGGATCAGCGGCTCACCGCGCGCGGCAACGGCCCGGTCGACGCCTTCCTCAACGCCCTCAACGAGACCGGCCATTCGGTGACGCTGTTCGACTACGTCGAGCACGCCATGAGCTCGGGCGGCGACGCCGTGGCGGCCGCGTACGTCGATCTCGAGGTCGACGGGCAGCGGCTCTGGGGTGTGGGCATCGACGCCGACACGAGCCGTGCCACGCTCGAGGCGATCGTGAGCTCCGTGAATCGGGCGGTGCGCAATCGCAGTCGCGCCGGCGTCGCGGAGGCGGCCAACGCCTGACGCGTCGGCTGCGCCCCTGCGCGTCAGCTGCGCCGGCGCCCGAGTGCTTTCGTAGATATGTTCGAGAACTCGGTGTGGCGGAGGGCGGGATCGCGCCGCTTCTTCTAGGGTGAACGTGTGATTGCTTCGATTCGCGGGCCCGTGCTCGCCGCCGGCGCCGGTTGGGTCGTCATCGAACTCGGCGGGCTCGGCATGCGCGTCGAGGTGCCGAGCGGGCGCGTCTCCGCCGCGCATCCGGGGGATGAGCTGCGCCTGCACACCTCGCTCGTCGTGCGCGAGGACTCGCTGACGCTGTTCGGCTTCGCCTCGGAGGCGGAGCTCGACGTCTTCGGGCATCTCATCGCCGTCTCGGGAGTCGGGCCGCGGAGCGCGCTGGGCGTGCTCTCGGCGTTGACGCCGGGGGAGATCGCCGCGGCCGTGGCGCTGGACGACGAGAAGCCGTTTCGCAAGGTGTCGGGGATCGGCCCGAAGACGGCGAAGCTCATCACCCTCTCGCTCGCCGGGAAGCTCGCGCATCTGTCGCTCGACGGCGCCGACCGCGTCGCGTCCGCCGCTCCGCAGGATGCGGTGGCCGCGGGCGTCCGCGAGGGGCTCGTCGGGCTGGGGTGGAGCGAGGCCGAGGCCGGCCAGGCCGTGCAGGACGCGCGCGACGCCGGCGCCCCCGACGAGAGCGCCGGGCTGCTGCGCGCCGCGCTGGCGCTGCTGCAGGCGGGCCGCGGGGGAGCACGCGGTTCGCGAGGCGCCCGGTGAGCGGTGAGCTCTCGGCCCAGGCCTCGGCTTCGGAGCAGGGCTACGAGGGAGCGCTCCGGCCGACCAGCCTCGCCGAGTTCGTGGGCCAGTCGAAGGTGCGGCGGCAGCTCGGGCTGCTGCTCGACGCGGCCACCATGCGCCGTCACACGCCGGACCACATCCTGCTCGCCGGCCCTCCGGGGCTCGGCAAGACGACGCTGTCGATGATCGTCGCATCCGAACTCGACAAGCCGCTCCACCAGACGTCGGGGCCCGCCATCCAGCACGCGGGCGACCTCGCCGCCGTGCTGTCGGCGCTCACGCCGGGCGAGGTGCTCTTCATCGACGAGATCCACCGCATGGCGCGCAGCGCCGAGGAGATGCTGTACCTCGCGATGGAGGACTTCAAGGTCGACATCATGGTGGGCAAGGGCGCCGGCGCGACTTCGGTGCCGCTCGAGCTCTCGCCGTTCACACTCGTGGGCGCGACCACACGCGCGGGTCTGCTGCCCAACCCGCTGCGCGACCGCTTCGGCTTCACGGCGCACCTGGAGTTCTACTCCGACGACGAGCTCTCCCAGGTGGTGAGCCGCGCTTCGGGTCTCATCGAGTTCTCACTCTCGGAGAGCGGGGTCGACGAGATCGCGCGTCGCTCGCGGGGCACGCCCCGAATCGCCAACCGGTTGCTGCGGCGGGTGCGGGACTACGGTCTGGTGCACGACCTCCCGGGCGACGCGTCGACCGTGCAGGCGGCACTCGCGCTGTACGACGTCGACGACCACGGGCTGGATCGGCTCGACCGCGAGGTGCTGCGCGCCGTGGTCGAGCGCTTCAACGGCGGCCCGGTCGGGCTCTCGACGCTCGCGGTGTCGGTGGGCGAGGAATCGGAGACGATCGAAGCGGTCGTGGAGCCGTTCCTCGTGCGCACCGGGCTGCTCTCGCGCACGCCGCGCGGTCGCGTGGCGACTCGTCTCGGGTGGGAGCACGTGGGCGTGGAGCCGCCGACCGCTCCGTGAGAAGAGTAGGGGCGTTCACAGCGGCGACCGGCTAAACTGATGCAATCTGTGCCTCAGGAGAGGCATGTGTTCGTCTGCCGAAAGGACCGCTGTGCCTCTGGATCCGATCACCCTGGTGATGTTCGCGCTGATCGCGCTGTTGATCTTCTTCATGTTCCGGAACGGGAAGAAGCGCCAGGCCGCGCAGCTCGAACTGCAGAACAACCTTCGTCCCGGCGCGGAGGTCATGCTCCAGTCCGGCATCTTCGGCACGATCGACGCCGTGGATGAGGAGGAGAACAAGGTGACGCTGCGCAGCGGCACCTCGACCTTCGTCGTGCACCGCAATGCGGTCGCGCAGGTCGTCGCGCCGGTCGACGCGGTCGTGGAGGAGGAGGGCTCCGCGCTCGCCCCCGACGACGATCCGGCGTTCGGCGAGCGGTTCGGCGCTGCCGATCCGACGTCCGCAGGCGCGGCTCCCGTCGCCGACGACGCGCCGATCGCCCCCGAGACCGAGCCGCGGCGCGACCGCGACAACGACACCGACGTCGATGAGCAGGGGAACGGTTCGGCGCCGAAGGCCTGAACCGGTGGCCGCGGGTTCTCCGCGGCCACCCCTGTCCACGTTTAGAGAAAGCAGTCTGCCTTGGCGTCATCACCCGCCGTTCGGAGGGCGCGTCGCTCCCTCGTCCTCCTCCTGGTATTCATCGTCGGCCTCACCGGCTTGATCGCGTACGGCGTGTTCAACAGCAACGCCACCTGGACGCCGAAGCTCGCGCTCGACCTGCAGGGCGGCACCCAGGTGCTGCTCGCCGCGGAGCAGACGGGCGGAGAGGCGGTCGCCGGCGACCAGCTGCAGCAGGCCGTCTCGATCATCCGGCAGCGCGTCGACGCCGCGGGCGTCTCTGAGGCGGAGATCACGACTCAGGGCAACCAGCACATCTCCGTGTCCATCCCCGGCAAAGCGGACGAGGCGACGATGCAGCGCATCGAGGCGTCGGCGAATCTCGACTTCCGACCGGTGCTGACGTACGGCATCGGCGCGGGCTCCGAGCAGGCCGGAGCAGAGGAGAGCGCCGAGGCGGGCGCTGCGACGGATGAGGCGGAGGCTGCCGATCCCGCTGCCGATGACGGCGCTGGCGAAGACGCCGCGACGGAGGACGGTTCCGCCGAGGGCACCGAGAGCGACGGCGCTGAGCCCTACGACGAGACCCTCGACCCGGAGACGATTCCCGAGAGCGCCGGCGACATCGCCTGGATCACCCCGGCCCTGCAGGAGAAGTTCGACGCCTTCACCTGCGACTCGGACGCCGCGCTCGATGCGGGCAACGCTCCGGCAGACCGCCCGCTCATCACGTGCGACGACACGGGCGCCGTCAAATACATCCTGGGGCCGGTCGAGCTCGACGGCTCGGTCATCACCGACGCGGTCGCCCAGGTCGGCACGACGTCCACCGGCGCCTCCACGGGCGAGTGGGTCGTGCAGATCACGATGGACAAGCAGGGCACCGAGACCTTCGGCAAGATCAGCACGCGACTCTTCGGCGCTGCAGAGCCGCAGAACCAGTTCGCGTTCGTGCTCGACGGGCGCGTGCTCTCGGCGCCGACGATGCAGGCGCAGATCCTCGACGGACGCCCCTCCATCAGCGGGCAGTTCACCCAGGAGTCCGCCGCCGCTCTGGCAGACCAGCTGAAGTTCGGCGCGCTCCCGATCGACTTCTCCGTGCAGAGCCAGGAGGACATCTCGGCGACGCTCGGCACGAGCCAGCTCGCCGCGGGTCTGCTCGCCGGCCTCATCGGTCTGCTGCTCGTCGTCGTCTACTCCGCGTTCCAATATCGAGCGCTCGGATCGCTCACCATCGCGTCGCTCGTGGTCGCCGGTATTCTGACCTACCTCCTGCTCACGTTCTTCTCGTGGCGGCAGGGCTACCGGTTGTCGCTCGCCGGCGTCGCCGGCATCATCGTCGCGGTCGGCTTCACCGCCGACTCCTTCATCGTGTACTTCGAACGCATCCGCGACGCACTGCGCGACGGGTTCTCGATCGAGAGCGCCGTGGAGCACGGGTGGAAGCGGGCGTTCCGCACGGTCCTCGCGTCAGACGGCGTGAACTTCCTCGCCGCGGTCATCCTGTTCATCCTCGCCGTCGGCAACGTGAAGGGCTTCGCGTTCACGCTCGGCCTCACCACGCTCGTCGACGTGATCGTGATCGCGTTCTTCACGCACCCGATCATGACGCTGCTCGCGCGCACGCGGTTCTACCAGGGCGGGCACCCGTTCTCGGGCCTCGATCCGCAGAAGCTGGGCGCGGTCTACCGGGGGCGCATGCAGTTCCGCGAACCCGTGGCCGCCTCGCAGGGCCGGAAGAAGAACGCCCGCAGTCAGGCGGAGGCCGCTCGACGCCAGACCATCGCCGAACGCAAGGCCCTCATGGCCGACGCGTCAGCCGGAAAGGAGAGCTGACCATGGCTCGCTCATTCGCCGAGTTCGGCAACGCGCTCTACACGGGCGAGAAGTCGATCGACTTCGTCGGTCGTCGCAAGACGTGGTATGTGATCTCCATCGTGCTGATCATCATCTCCATCGCCGGTCCGCTGCTGCGTGGCGGCTTCACCTTCGGCATCGAGTTCACGGGAGGCAGCCAGTTCCAGGTCCACCTCTCGGAGTCGCAGGATCGCGATCCCGCGATCGCCGAGTCGGCGGTGCAGGAGGCGCTCCCGGGGAGCGCTCCCCGCGTGTCGCAGGTCGGCCCGACCGATATCCGCGTGCAGACCGAGGCGCTCTCCGACGCCGAGAACCGGGACGTCGCGGAAGCGATCGCCGAGAGCTACGGCGTGCCCGTCGCCGAGGTGACGACGTCGTACATCGGTCCGGCATGGGGGCAGGACATCACGCGTCAGGCGATCATCGCACTGATCGTGTTCATCCTGTTCGCCGCGCTCGTGATGGCGATCTACTTCAGAACCTGGAAGATGTCGCTGGCGGCGATCATCGCGCTGCTGCACGACCTCGTGATCACCGCGGGCATCTACGGCATCTCGGGCTTCGAGATCACTCCGGCGGCCATGATCGGCTTCCTGACCATCCTCGGCTACTCGCTCTACGACACCGTCGTGGTGTTCGACAAGATCCGCGAGAATACGGCACCCGGTGAGCTGAACGACCGGCGCACCTTCGCGGAGTCCGTGAACCTGGGCGTCAACCAGACGCTGGTGCGGTCGATCAACACCTCGGTCGTGGCGCTGCTGCCGGTCGCGTCGATCCTCTTCATCGGAGCGTTCGTGCTCGGCGCCGGAACGCTGCGGGACATCTCGCTGGCGCTCTTCATCGGCATCTTCGTCGGCGCGTACTCGACGATCTTCATCGCATCGCCCGCTTACGCGCACCTGCGCGAGCGCGAGCCCGGCATCCGCAAGCACGAGGCCAAGGTGCTCCGCACGCGGGAGCGCGACGGCGCTGAGGCGGCGGGTTCGGAGGACGACGCAGCGGTCGCCGAGACCGACCCGGCGCGCACCCGTTAGGGAACGAGAGCACTGGTGAGCGGGCCGGGGATCGTCGTGGGCTGCGCAATGCGCGTGCCCGGGCGGCCTCCGGCCCGCTCCGTCGTTCCCGCCGCTGCCGCTCGCTTTGCTCAGAGCATCGCCGCGGGTGTAGCGTTCAATCATTCGAGGAGGTGATCCGTGGCAAGTCAAGATACGACGACCGGCGGAACGACCGCGCTCCGGCGCCTGGTGCCGCGTATCTTCTCCCGCGGAAGCGCCCCCGGCGCTGTCGATCAGCTGATCCGCACGGTGCGCGGCAACCACCCTCGCGCCGATCTCACCGTCATCGAGCGCGCGTACGCGGTGGCGGAGCGCGCGCACCGCGGCCAGAAGCGCCGCAGCGGTGAACCGTACATCACTCACCCCATCGCGGTGGCGCAGATCCTCGCCGACCTCGGCATCGCTCCGGGCGTCATCGCGGCGGCGCTGCTGCACGACACGGTGGAGGACACGGAGTACACCCTCGATCAGCTGACGCAGGAGTTCGGCGAAGAGATCGCGATGCTCGTCGACGGGGTCACGAAGCTCGACAAGGTCAAGTACGGCGATTCGGCGCAGGCGGAGACCGTGCGCAAGATGGTCGTCGCGATGGCGAAAGACATCAGGGTGCTGGTGATCAAGCTCGCCGACCGGCTGCACAATGCGCGCACGTGGGGGTTCGTCTCGGGCGACTCGGCGAAGCGCAAGGCGCAGGAGACGATCGAGATCTACGCCCCCCTCGCGCATCGCCTGGGCATCCAGTCGATGAAGACGGAGCTCGAGGATCTCTCGTTCGCGGTGCTCAAGCCGAAGCTCTACGCCGAGATTCAGAACCTCGTGGAGCAGCGCAACCCGCAACGCGATGAGCTCGTCGGCAGGGTCATCGGGGCGATCGAGGGCGACCTCCGGGAGTCGAAGATCCGCGGCGAGGTGACGGGCCGCCCGAAGGAGCTCTACTCGATCTATCAGAAGATGATCGTGCGCGGCCGGGAGTTCGACGACATCTACGATCTCGTGGGCATCCGCGTGCTCGTGAACTCGATCCGCGACTGCTACGCGGTGCTCGGCGCGGTGCACGCGCGCTGGACGCCGATTCCGGGCCGCTTCAAGGACTACATCGCGACGCCGAAGTTCAACCTGTACCAGTCGCTCCACACCACGGTGATCGGGCCCGACGGCCGCGCCGTCGAGATCCAGATCCGAACGGTCGAGATGCACCAGCGCGCGGAGTACGGCGTCGCGGCGCACTGGAAGTACAAGCAGCGACAGCAGAATCAGAGCCAGGCGTCGAACGACATGGCCTGGCTCGCGCACATCTCGGACTGGCAGGCGGAGACCGAGGACCCGAGCGAGTTCCTCGACGCGCTCCGATACGAGATCGGTGCGAAGGAGGTGTACGTCTTCACGCCGAAGGGCCGGGTGATCGGCCTGCCCGACGGCGGCACCACGGTCGACTTCGCGTACGCCGTGCACACCGAGGTCGGCCACCGCACGATGGGCGCCCGCGTCAACGGCCGCTTGGTGCCGCTCGAGACCGCCCTGCAGAACGGCGACGTCGTCGAGGTGTTCACCTCGAAGGATCCGAACGCCGGCCCGAATCAGGACTGGCTCGGCTTCGTGCAGAGCAAGCGCGCGCAGAACAAGATCAAGCAGTGGTTCACGAAGGAGCGGCGCGAAGAGGCCGCCGAGACCGGCAAGACCGAGATCACGAAGGCGCTGCGCAAGCAGGGGCTCCCGCTGCATCGCGTCATGAACTCCTCGGCGCTGCAGCAGATCGCCCTGCAGCTCAGATACCTGGATGTCACCGCGCTCTACGCGGCGGTCGGCGAAGGGCACGTCTCCGCGCAGTCGGTCGTGGAGAAGGTGACGGCGCTCGTGTTCGACGAGCAGACCTCCACCGAGCCGGCGCTGGCGACGCTCCCCATCATCGAGGCGCCGCGCGCGCCGAAGACCACCGATTCGAGCGGCGTGGTGGTCGCCGGCGCCTCCGACGTGCTCGCCAAGCTCGCGAAGTGCTGCACTCCGGTTCCCGGCGACGAGATCCTCGGATACGTGACGAAGGGGCAGGGTGTGTCCGTGCACCGCGTCGACTGCCACAACTTCATGACGCTGCGCGCTCAGGAGGACCGCGTCGTGGGCGTCGAGTGGGCGCCCACGTCGAAGAGCGTCTTCCTCGTGCAGATCCAGGTGGAGGCGCTGGACCGCTCCGGCCTGCTGTCGGATGTGACGCGCACGCTCTCGGAGCACCACGTGAACATCCTCTCCGCCTCGGTGAATACGTCGAGCTCTCGTCTCGCGATCAGCAAGTTCGTGTTCGAGATGGCGAACGCCACGCACCTCGAGCATGTGCTGAACGCCGTGCGCCGCATCGACGGCGTGTACGACGTGTACCGCATCACCAACTAGCAGTCCGTGCCGCCCCGCCGCATCGGCGACGCGACCGGCAGCGGTCAGAGCGAAGCCAGGCGTGCCGTAGCGATGCGCCGGTGGCGCGACGAGCCGGCGTCGAGCGCGGTCTGCACTGCCGACCTGCCACCCGGATGACGCGCGAGGAGCACCCGGCACGCGACGCGCGGTTCGACGTCGAACGGGCCCGGTGACCGCAGCAGGTCGCAGAGGGTGCGCGTCGGCGTGGTGGCGGCCTCCCTGCCGATGAGCACGAAGTCCGCCGCTGCGAGCGCGTGCTCGTGCACGTCTACGCCGGGCGCGCGGCGCGCGGGCGGGCGCTTCCGACCGATGGTCGAGCACTGCAGGGGGTCGCCCGGGCTCCGCGCCGCGCCCCAGACCCACGCGGCGGTGAGGCCGATCGCGACGTATCGCTCCTGCAGCCATGGCGCGAGCGCCGACAGGCGCACCCGCGGCGTCTCGGGCCACGCGACCGGGCGCATTCCAGGTCCGCACGGGACGAGCGTGCCGCGCAGCCGCTCGGCCGAGCGCACGGCCGGCGGCCACTCGTGGATGCGCGGCACCTCGAGTCTCGGCCGGAGCTGCGATGCCATCGGCAGCCACTCGTGGACCGCGAAACAGTGCGCGGCTGGCGTGCTCGCGTCGCCAGCCGGAGCGACGGCATCGGTCGAATGGGGGTCGTGCACCTGGGGAAGCGTCATCCCCTCATGGTGCAGCACCGGAAGGCCCGCATGCGGGCACCGACCCGGATGCTGTGGAGAACTCGCGCGATCCGCTCCGAGATGGAGGGGTGTGCGGGGCTCAGTCGCCGATCGCGGCGAGCCACGACTGCTGCGTCGCGAGCTTCTCCTCGGCGTCCTTCTCCTTCTGGACGTCACCCGCTGCGCGAGCGGCTTCGAGCTCTGCGGTGAGGTCGGCGATCGACGCCTCGAGCTGGCCGCGGAGGCCCTCGCTGCGCGCCTTCGTCTCGGGGTTCGTCTTGCTCCAGTGCTCGTCTTCGAGCTGCTTGACGTGATCCTCGATCTTCCGCAGGCGGCCCTCGATGTCGCGCAGCGCTTCACGCGGCACCCGGCCGAGCTCGTCCCAGCGCAGCTGGATCGCGGTGAGCTGCTTGCGCGCGGCGGCATGATCGCGCACGTCGAGGATCGGCGCCGCCTCGTCGAGGAGCGCCTGCTTCGCCGTCAGGTTCTCGGCGTACTCCTCGTTCGTCTGAGCGGCTTCCGCGGCCTTCGCCTCGTACAGCACGTCGCCTGCCGCCTTGAACCGCGCCCAGAGCTGGTCGTCGAGCTTCCGGCTCGCCCGTCCGGCGGCCTTCCAGTCGTCGAGGAGTGCCCGGTACGCGGGAATGCCGTCGACGCCGCGGGGCGCGAGGGCCTCCGCTGCGGCGATGATGCGCTCCTTGCGCTGCTTCACGTCCTTGTTGGTCGCATCCATCTGCGCGAAGTGCGCGCGACGCGCGGAGTCGAACGACTGCCGGGCCGAGCGGAACCGCTTCCAGAGCGCATCCGCCTGCGACTTCGGGATCTGCGGGCCGCTGCGCTGAGCGGACTGCCAGTCGGTGAAGAGCTGCTCGAACGCCTGGCTCGTGTCCTTCCAGCGGATCGACGCCGCGGGCTGACCGGCGAGGCGCTCGGCCTCGGCGGCGATGGCCTCGCGCTTCGCGACGGCCTCAGCACGCGCGGCCTCGCGCTCGGCGTTCTGCTTCTCGCTCAGCTCGGCCGTCTTCGACGCGAGCTTCTCGACGCGCTCGCGCAGGCCGGCGATGTCGCCGACGGCGGCGGGCTCGACGAGCTGCTCGCGGAGCTTGGCGACGGTATCCGCGGCCGAGGCGTCGGCGGTGCCGCGGGCGATGCGCGCCTCGAGCAGGGTCACCTGCCCCTCGAGGTCCGCGAACTTGCGGGTGAAGTACGCGAGCGCCTCCTCCGGGGTGCCGTCGGGGAATGAGCCGACGACTCGTTCGGCGTCGCCCTCGCGCACGTAGACGGTACGGTCTTCGTCGACTCGTCCCCAGGACGTCTCGTTGCTCGCTTCGCTCACGATTGTGCTCACCTGTCGTGTGTGGGGCCGGGCTACCGACCGGACGGAATAGTCACCACCACTATGCCACAGTGGCGGTCTGAGGTCGCGGGGTGCGCGGTCGATACGATGGAGGCGTGGATTCGAGACCAGTGCCCGCGCAGACGGCGCCGCTCGCGGTGCGGATGCGCCCGCGTTCGCTCGACGAGGTCGTCGGCCAGCAGCACCTGCTGAAGCCGGGCTCGCCGCTGCGCACGCTCGCGTCGGATTCGGCGGGCGGCGGGGGAGCGGTCTCCGTGATCCTCTGGGGCCCGCCGGGCACGGGGAAGACGACGCTCGCGCAGGCGATCGCGCATTCGAGCGGCCGGCGCTTCGTCGAACTCTCGGCGGTGACCGCGGGGATCAAGGATGTGCGCACCGTGATGGAGCGGGCGCTGAACGATCGCGATCTCTACGACATCGCCACCGTGCTCTTCCTCGACGAGATCCACCGGTTCACGAAGGCGCAGCAGGACGCACTCCTCCCGGGGGTGGAGAACGGCTGGGTGACGCTCGTGGCCGCGACGACCGAGAATCCTTCGTTCTCGGTGATCAGCCCGCTGCTCTCGCGCTCGCTGCTCCTCACGCTGGAGCCGCTGGCCGATCCCGACCTCAGAAGCCTGCTGGAGCGCGCGGTCGCCGACCCGCGCGGGTGGGCCGGCGCGGTCGAGGTGACCGACGAAGCGCTCGAGGCGCTGGTGCAGGTCGCCTCGGGGGATGCCCGACGCGCGCTCACGGGCCTCGAGGCGGCCGGAGCATCGGCAATCGCGAGCGCTGAGAGCGATGCGACTCCGGTGGTCACTGCCGAGACGGTCGCCGTCTCGATCGATCGCGCCCTGCTGCGCTACGACAAGAACGGCGATCAGCACTACGACGTCATCAGCGCCTTCATCAAGTCGCTGCGCGGATCGGATCCCGACGCGGCGATCCACTATCTCGCGCGCATGATCGAGGCGGGGGAGGATCCGCGGTTCATCGCCCGCAGACTCATGGTGCACGCCGCCGAGGATGTCGGCCTGGCCGATCCGCAGGCGCTCCCGATCGCCGTCGCCGCCGCGGAGGCGACGCAGCTGATCGGGCTCCCGGAGGCGCGCATCCCGCTCGCCGAGGCGACGATCTACATCGCGACGGCGCCCAAGTCGAATGCGGTCATCACCGCGATCGACGCCGCGATCGCCGACGTCAAAGCCGGTCGTTTCGGCCTGGTGCCGAAGCATCTGCGCGACGCCCACTATCCGGGAGCGAAGCGGATGGGGCACGGCAAGGGCTACCGCTACCCTCACAGCGACCCGCGCGGCGTGTCGCAGCAGCAGTATCTGCCCGACGAGCTGCGGGACCGCGTGTACTACGAGCCGACGCAGCACGGCAACGAGCGCGGAGTGGGGGAGCGGCTCGAGAAGATCCGTCGGATCACCCGGGGATCGAGCGACTCCTCCCCGTGACGCGCGGGCGCCCGCGACCGGCGTTCGCGGCGAGAAGGTGATAAGCTGGTCGACGGCCAACACCGCTCCCGTTGCAGGCTGCACTCGGGAAGCGGTCGGCAGTCGCCCTGTAGCCGGGTTTCTGCACTGGTCGTTCCCTCACCGAACAACGGTTCGCTGCGTCGCGTGCATCACCTGCTGATGCGGGCGCAGCCTGGCCGAGAGAACCTGAGCGATCCGCACCCGGATCGCCTGCATTCATCAGAAACCCGAAAGGATCCACGTGTCGACTACGTCGCGTACCCGTTCCCAGACCCGCCTGTCGCGCTCACTCGGCATCGCGCTGACCCCGAAGGCCGCGCGCTACCTCGAGAAGCGCCCCTACGGTCCCGGCCAGCACGGCCGCACCAAGCGCAAGAGCGACAGCGACTACGCCGTCCGTCTGCGCGAGAAGCAGCGTCTCCGCGCCCAGTACGGCATCCGCGAGAAGCAGCTCACCATCGCCTTCAAGGAGGCGCGTCGCCAGGACGGCCTGACCGGTGAGAACCTCGTCGAGCTGCTCGAGATGCGTCTCGACGCCCTCGTGCTGCGCGCGGGCTTCGCACGCACCACGGCGCAGGCCCGCCAGATGGTCGTGCACCGCCACATCCTCGTCGACGGCAAGATCGTCGACCGCCCCTCGTTCCGCGTGAAGCCGGGTCAGCTCATCCACGTGAAGGCCCGCTCCGAGGCGATGGAGCCCTTCCAGGTCGCGGCTGCCGGCGGCCACGCCGAGGTGCTCCCGAACGTTCCGGGCTACCTCGAGGTCGAGCTCGACAAGCTTCAGGCCCGCCTGGTGCGCCGCCCGAAGCGCGCCGAGGTCCCCGTGACCTGCGAAGTGCAGCTCGTCGTCGAGTACTACTCGGGCCGCTAAGCACTCGCACCCGCGAATGGAACGGGGCGCCGGATCGAATCCGGCGCCCCGTTCGTCGTATCCGCCCCGCTCCTCCCGCTCGGGGCCACCCGCTAAGCTTGTCGAGTGCTCGAGCACGCGCGACCGCGCGGTCGCGCACCGACGCCGACGGGAGGACCGAAACATGGGCAAGCTGTTCTGGCTGATCACCGGAGTCGCGGTGGGATTCGTGGGAGCGCACTTCGTGAACCAGACGGCCGAGGGGCGGAGATTCTTCGCCCGCGTCAACCGCGGCATGGACGAGCTGGGTCGTGCGTTCGCGTCGGGCTACCGCGAGGGCGACGCCGACGACGAGGATGCGGATGCCGAGGCGCTGAGCGCCGCCATCCGCGAGCGCGGCTGATCCGCAGCCCCGCTTCGCACGCAACCGACCGACTTCCACAGAAAGACCCCCCGATGCAGACCGCCGAAATCCATCGCCGCTGGCTCGACTTCTTCGAGAAGAAGGGGCACACCGTGGTCCCGTCCGCGTCGCTCGTCAGCGACGACCCGAGCCTCATGTTCACGGTCGCCGGCATGGTGCCCTTCGTGCCCTACCTGAGCGGTCTCGTGCCGGCACCCTTCGACCGCGCCACGAGCGTGCAGAAGTGCATCCGCACGAACGACATCGAGGAGGTCGGCAAGACCCCGCGGCACGGCACCTTCTTCCAGATGTGCGGCAACTTCTCGTTCGGCGACTACTTCAAAGAGGGTGCGATCCGCTTCGCCTGGGAACTGCTGACGACGAGCGAGGCCGACGGCGGCCTCGGTTTCGCGCCGGAGGACCTCTGGGTGACGGTGTACGAGGAGGACGAGGAGGCGATCGCGCTGTGGCGCGAGCACTCGACCCTCCCCGACGAGCGCATCCAGCGACTGGGCAAGGACACGAACTACTGGTCGACGGGCCAGCCGGGGCCCGCAGGCCCCTGCTCCGAGATCTTCTACGACCTCGGCCCCGAGTACGGCGTCGACGGCGGCCCGGCGACCGATGACGACCGCTACGTCGAGATCTGGAACCTGGTGTTCATGCAGTACGAGGTCGCCGATGTGCGGTCGAAGACCGACTTCACGATCCTGGGCGAGCTGCCGCGCAAGAACATCGATACGGGCATGGGCCTGGAACGCGTCGCGTTCATCAAGCAGGGCGTGCAGAACATGTACGAGATCGATCAGGTGCGCCCGGTGCTCGATCGCGCGGCCGAGATCGCGGGCAAGACGTACGGGGAGGATCACGCCGACGATGTGCGCCTGAGGGTCATCGCGGACCACGTGCGCAGCGGGCTCATGCTCATCGCCGACGGCGTCACCCCGTCGAACGAGGGACGCGGCTACATTCTGCGGCGCCTGCTGCGCCGCGTGATCCTGTCGATGCGCCTTCTGGGCGTCGAGGGGCCCTGCTTCGCCGAGCTCTTCCCCGTCTCCCGCGATGCGATGCAGGCGGCCTACCCGGCCGTCGCCGAGGATTTCGCCTTCATCGAGCGCGCCGCGTACGCGGAGGAGAAGACCTTCCTGCGCACGCTCGCCTCCGGCATCCAGATTCTCGATTCGGCGGTAGACGCCGCGAAGTCGGCGAATGCTGCGGTGCCGGGCGACACGGCGTTCCTGCTGCACGACACCCACGGATTCCCGATCGAGCTCACGCTCGAGATCGCCGAGGAGGCCGGCGTGCCGGTGGACGCCGAGGTCTTCACGTCGCTGATGCAGGAGCAGCGCGACCGTGCGAAGGCCGACGCGAAGGCGAAGAAGGGCCAGCGCGCCGATCTCTCGATCTACAAGGAGCTGCGCGGGCTGGGCGAGACCCTCTTCACCGGGTACGGCGAACTCGTGCACGAGGGCAGAGTGCTCGGAATCGTGGTGGACGGCGCCCCGGTGCGCGAGGCGCACGAGGGTGATATCGCCGAACTCGTGCTCTCCGAGACTTCGCTGTTCGCCGAATCCGGCGGTCAGGACGCCGACCAGGGGCTGATCATCGGCGACGGCTTCGAAGCCGAGGTGCTCGACGTGCAGAAGCCCGTCGCCGGTCTCATCGTGCACACCGTGCGCGTGGTCATCGGGACGATCGGCATCGATGCGCGGGCGGAGACCCGGGTCGACGCGGACTACCGGCGCGGCGCGACGCAGGCGCACTCGGGCACGCACATCGTGCACGCGGCGCTGCGCGACGTCATCGGGCAGAGCGCGCACCAGACCGGGTCCTATAACAAAGCCGGGTATCTGCGCCTCGACTTCGCGCACACCGAAGCCTTGTCGTCCGAGACGAAGAGCGAGATCGAGGAGATCTCGAACCTCGCGATCCGCTCGGACTACGACGTGGTGACCCGCGAAATGCCCCTCGACGAGGCCAAGGCGCTGGGCGCGATGGCGCTCTTCGGTGAGAAGTACGGCGATCGCGTGCGCGTGGTCGACATCGGCGGCCCCTGGTCGCGCGAGCTCTGCGCCGGAACGCACGTGTCGAGTTCGGCGGAGATCGGCATGATCAATCTCATCTCCGAGAGCTCGGTGGGTTCCACCAACCGACGCGTGGAGTCGCTCGTCGGCATCGAGGCGTTCCGCAACTTCGCGGCGGAGCGCGCGATCGTGCAGCAGCTCACCGGGGGCCTCAAGGTGCCCCGCGGCGAGCTGGTGACCAAGGTGCAGGATCTGGGCGCGCAGTTGCGCGCCGCCGAGAAGAAGATCGCGGCGCTCGAGGCGGAGAAGCTGCGCGAGCGCGTGCCGCAGCTGCTCGCGAGCGCGGAGCAGCTCGGCGGTGTGCGCGCGGTGCTCGCGTCGCTCGGTGCGGTCGGCTCGGCGGACGACATCCGCTCCCTCGCGCTGACCATTCGCGAGCAGCTCGGCGCGCAGCCCGGCGTCGTGGTACTCGCAGGTGAGGCGGGCGGCAAGCCCGTGGTCATCGCTGCGACGACGGCCGCGGGCCGCGAGGCCGGAGTGCGGGCCGGCGCGCTCGTGCGCACGGGCGCGCAGATCCTCGGGGGAGGCGGTGGCGGCAAGGACGACCTCGCGCAGGGCGGCGGAACCGATGCCGCGCAGATCGACGCGGCGCTCGCCGAGATCCGCCGTTCGCTGGGCGGCTGAGCGTGCGCACCGGTGTACGCATCGGCGTCGACGTGGGCAAGGCCCGCATCGGTGTGGCGCGCAGCGACCCGCACGGCATGCTCGCGACCCCCGTGGAGACGGTTCCGCGCGCCGCGGGCGGCGATGCCGACCTGGTGCGGATCGCCGCGATCGCAGCTGAGCTCGAAGCCTTCGAAGCGGTGGTGGGGCTTCCGCTCAACCTGCGCGGTGAGCGCACCCCGTCCACGGACGATGCGGAACGGTTCGCGCACGCGCTCGCCGCGCACCCGGCTGCAGCCGACCTCGCGGTGCGGCTCGTCGACGAGCGGCTCTCGACCGTGTCGGCGCAGGGTCAGCTGCGCGCTGCGGGCAAGCGCGCGAAGCAGAGCCGATCCATCATCGACCAGGCTGCGGCGGTCGTGATCCTGCAGCACGCCCTCGATATCGAGCGTTCGACCGGTGCGGCGCCGGGTCACGCGGCAGAGGCGACTACGACGACCACAGTGACCGAGGAGGCCACGGAATGAATGCACGCACGCGCGAGGATCGGCGACGGACGGGCAGACGGATCCTCATCTCCCTGCTCGTCGCGGTGCTGCTCCTCGGAGGGCTCGCCGGCGCCGGCGCCTATCTCTGGTCGCACTACGGAGACGGCATCTCGCAGGCGCTCGGCTGGACGTCGAACGACTACGAGGGAGAGGGCACCGGCGAGGTCGTCGTGGTGATCACCGAGGGCGAGATCGGCGAGGACGTCGCCGCGTCGCTCGAAGAGGCAGGCGTCGTGAAGACCGCCGAGGCGTTCTACAGCCTCCTCCTGGAGCAGCCCGAGGAGGTCGCGTTCCTGCCCGGCTCCTACCGCGTCAAGTCGCAGATGAGCGCCCAGGCGGCGCTCGACGCACTGGAGAACCCGGAGAACCGCATGGCGTTCACGGCGATCATCCCGGAGGGCAACACGGTCGAGAAGACGCTCGAACTCGTCTCCGCCGGCGCGAGCATTCCCCTGGAGGAGCTCCAGGCGGCCGCAGCGGACGTGAGCGCCTACGGCCTGCCCGCCGGAGTCGACACCCTGGAGGGGTGGCTGTTCCCCGCCACCTACGAATTCGAGGAGGATACGACGGGGGCCGAGGCGATCGCCAAGATGGTCGACACGCAGATCCAGGTGCTCGACGAGATGGGCGTCGCACCGGAGTCGCGCGAGGAGGTGCTCACGAAGGCGTCCATCGTGCAGCGCGAGGGCGGCCGCATCGAGGACTTCCCGAAGGTCGCGCGCGTGATCGAGAACCGGCTCGAGCAGGGCATGCTGCTGCAGATGGACTCGACGGCGCAGTACGGCTACGGGCAGCACGCCGACGGCAGCGTGTGGTCGACGGACGAGGCCCTCGCCGATGACAACCCCTGGAACACGTACGTCAACACGGGGCTGCCGAAGGGGCCGATCGCGAACCCGGGCCGGGACGCCATCTCGGCGGTGCTCAACCCGCCGGCGGGCGACTGGGTCTACTTCGTCGCCGTGAACCTCGAGACGGGGGAGTCGGTCTTCTCGACGACGCAGGAGGAGCACGAGGCCGCCATCGGGCAGTTCCGCGAGTGGTGCGCCGCGAATCCCGATCAGGGCTGCTGAGTGACCGCGAGACTCGCGGTGCTCGGGTCTCCGATCGCCCACTCACGATCGCCGCGCATCCACGCGGCGGCCTACCGCGAGCTCGGGCTCGACTGGCGCTACTCCGCGGTGCGCTGCGGCGAGCAGGGTCTCGCCCCGTTCCTGCGGGGCCGCGGCGCCGAGTGGCGCGGCTTCTCGGTTACGATGCCGCTCAAGGTCGAAGCGCACCGGATCGCCGGCGAGCTCGACGCGGTCGCCGCTGAGAGCGGCGTCGTGAACACGCTGCTGCGCCGCGAGAACGGGGACTGGTTCGGGGCGAACACCGATGTGCCCGGCCTGTCCGCGGCGATGGCACACGCCCGTCTCGACCCGCGAAGCACGGTGGTGCTCGGCTCCGGCGCCACGGCGGTGTCGGCGATCCTCGCGGCGCGCGGGCTCGGCGCGGAGCGCATCACCCTGCTCGCGCGCAACGCGGATGCCGGGCGGGCGCTCGTGGATCGCTTCACGGGGACGCGCGCCGCGCCCGACGCCGCGCCGATGGAGGTCGTGTATGGCGGCGACGGGACGGAGCCGTCGAGCGTGCCCGAGGCGCGCACGCTGGTGGTCTCCGCCCTGCCCGGTCCCGCGGCCGCCCGCGTCCTCCTCCCGCAGGGCCTCACGGGCACCCCGCTCTTCGACGTCGCCTACGATCCGTGGCCCTCGCCCCTCGCTGCGCGGTGGTGCGAGGCCGGCGGCGAGGCGCACCCGGGCACGGAGATGCTCGTGGAGCAGGCCCTCGTGCAGGTGCGCATCTTCGTGCACGGCGATCCGACCCGACCGCTCGACGACGAGGCGGCGGTGCGCAGCGCAATGCGTCGCGCTGTCTGACGCAGGCGGCCGGGTGTGGGAGGATAGCGGGTATGCTGCGTTGGCTGACCGCCGGAGAATCTCACGGCCCCGAACTGATCGCTGTTCTCGAGGGGCTGCCTGCCGGCGTCCCGGTATCGCTCGACGGGATCCGCGCGGATCTCGCGCGCCGCAAGCTGGGGTACGGCCGCGGCTCGCGCATGAAGTTCGAGCAGGATGAGCTGAACCTCTCGGGGGGAGTGGTGCAGGGCGTGTCCATCGGCGGCCCCGTCGCGATCCGCATCGGCAACACGGAGTGGCCGAAGTGGACCGAGGTGATGTCGGCCGAGGCGACCGAGCTGTCGGAGAAGTCTCGCGGACGCGGGGCGCCGCTCACCCGCCCGCGGCCCGGGCACGCCGACCTCGCCGGAATGCAGAAGTACGGCTTCGACGAGGCGCGCCCCGTGCTCGAACGTGCCAGCGCTCGCGAGACCGCCGCGCGCGTCGCGCTCGGAGCAGTCGCCCGCGCCTTCCTCGCAGAACTCGGCATCAGGCTCGTCAGCCACACCATCTCGATGGGCGACGTGCAGGTTCCGGCCGGGTACGCGCTGCCCAGGCCCGACGACGTCGATGCGCTCGACGCGGACCCGCTGCGCTGCTTCGACGCCGAGACCAGCGCGCGCATGGTCGCCGAGGTCGACGACACGAAGAAGTCGGGCGACACGCTCGGCGGCATCGTCGAGGTGCTCGCCTACGGCCTGCCGCCGGGGCTCGGATCCTACGTGCACTGGGACCGGCGACTGGACTCGCGGCTCGCCGGAGCGCTCATGGGCATTCAGGCGATCAAGGGGGTCGAGGTCGGAGACGGATTCGAGACGACGCGGCGCCGTGGATCGGCGGCGCACGACGAACTGCATCTCGACTCGGGCCGGATCGCGCGCGAGACATCTCGCGCGGGGGGCATCGAGGGCGGGATGACGACCGGCCAGGTGCTCCGGGTACGCGCCGGCATGAAGCCGATCGCGACCGTGCCGCACGCGCTGCCGACCGTCGACATCGCGACCGGCGAGGAGTCGAAGGCGCACCACCAGCGGAGCGACGTCTCCGCGGTACCCGCTGCCGGCGTCGTCGCTGAGGCGATGACGGCCCTCGTGCTTGCGGACGCCGTCGCCGAGAAGTTCGGCGGCGACAGCGTCGCCGAGACCCGTCGCAACCTCGAGGCGTACATCGCGGCGATTCCGGAGCGCCTGTCGACCGTCATCGAGTCGTGAGGCGGCGCAGACGATGAGCGGTCACCGCAGGGTGGCCCGGGATGCGGGGCCGCCGGAGCACAAGCCGAAGCCGTCGCCCCCGACCAGCCCGCTGCAGGTGATCCCGACCGTCGCGGACGAGACCCACGAGGCCCCCGCGAAGGGTGCGAAGCCCGCGCGGTCGAAGCGCAGGCGACGACGCCGCCGGCCGGGCGCGCAGCTCCCCAACCGCGCCATCGTCTTCGTGGGGCCCATGGCCGCCGGGAAGACGAGTCTCGGCAAGCGCGTCGCGCGGGAGCTCGGCGTGCCGTTCGTCGACACCGACGCCGTCATCGTGCGCCGGCACGGACCGATCACCGACTTCTTCGCAGCGCACGGCGAAGCCGAGTTCCGCCGGATCGAGGCCGAGGTCATCGCCGATGAGCTCGGCGCCGAGGGGTGCCGTATCGTCGCACTCGGCGGCGGCGCCGTGCTCACGGAGTCGACCCGCGCGCTCCTGGCCCGGCATCCGGTCGTTCTGCTCATGACGACGCAGGAGGCGGTGCTGCGCACGGCGAACCTCGCGCGTCGACCGTTGCTGCGCGACGACCCCCAGGCATGGGGCCGCATTCTGCAGGAGCGCAGGCCCCTCTACGAGGCCGTCGCAGACGTCACGTACCGCACCGACCGTGCGACCCAAGAACAGCTCGTCCGTCGCGTCGCCCAGTGGGCCCGCAACGGCGGACGCCACCAGCGCACCGCCCGTCGGGGCGAGAAGGAGCAGTCATGACCGATGCAGTGACGGAGATCGCGATCACGGGGGAGACCTCGTACACGGTGACCATCGGCCGCGGCGTGGTCGATCGCGTGCCGGAGGCGCTCGGCGATCGCGTGGCGAAGGTGCTGATCGTCCACACGCCCACTGTCGGCAAGTTCGCGAACGACCTGCGCGAGCAGTTGCAGGAGCGGTACACCCAGGTGCTGCTCGCCGAGGTGCCCGACGCCGAGTCCGCGAAGCGCGTCGAGGTCGCGGCATTCTGCTGGCAGATCCTCGGCCAGTCGGATTTCACGCGCACCGACGCCGTGATCGGCCTCGGCGGCGGGGCGGTCACCGACCTCGCCGGGTTCGTCGCAGCGACCTGGCTCCGCGGCGTGCGACTCGTGCAGATCCCCACGACGGTGCTCGGCATGGTCGACGCTTCGGTCGGCGGCAAGACGGGAATCAACACGAGCGAGGGCAAGAACCTCGTCGGCAGCTTCTACGCCCCCGCTGCGGTCATCTGCGACCTCGACCTGCTCCAGACGCTGCCGCGCAACGAGATCCTCGCGGGCTTCGCCGAGGTCGCGAAGTGCGGGTTCATCGCGGAGCCCGAGATCCTCGACATCCTCGAACGCGATGTGGATCGCGCCACCG
The DNA here is from genome assembly GCF_001477055.1 of Leucobacter chromiiresistens. Lineage (GTDB taxonomy): Bacteria > Actinomycetota > Actinomycetes > Actinomycetales > Microbacteriaceae > Leucobacter > Leucobacter chromiiresistens_A. The sequence goes on along the minus strand of NZ_LDRK01000013.1, from coordinate 6,495 downwards.
ATCCGACGACCCCCGAGTTCCAGCGCGTGGTCGAGCTGGCGGTCGGCGTGAAGGCGCGGGTCGTTTCCGAGGACTTCCGGGAGGGCGGGCTGCGCGAGATCCTGAACTACGGGCACACCCTGGGCCACGCCATCGAGCACGCCGAGCGCTACCAGTGGCGGCACGGCGTCGCGATCTCGATCGGCATGATGTATGCGGCCGAGCTCGGCCGGCTCGCCGGCGCACTCTCGGATGAGGCCGTGGACCGGCACCGCCGGATCCTCACGTCGCTGACGCTGCCGCTCGCGTACCCGGCAGGGCGGTGGCCGGGGCTCCTCGCGACGATGCAGCGCGACAAGAAGGCGCGCGCCGGCATGCTGCGCTTCATCGTGCTCGACGAGATCGGCAAGCCCCGCGTGCTCGCGGGCGTCGACGAATCGATGCTGCAGTTCGCCTATCAGGAGATCGCGAGCTAGGGCCCGCCGGCCGGCGGATCGCGCGTGCGGAGGCACGCGCGTGCGGCAGTACGCCCGTGCGGCGCACCAGTAGCCGGCCCGGCTCGGGGTGCGCGACGGCCCGCGTCAGCGGATCCGGAACCCCTGACCCTCGAGAATGAGCGCGAGCACGCGCCGATCTTCGCGATGCATCACGCCCTCGACGAAGCGGGAGAACGCGCGATCGAGCCCGATCTCGCCGGCGCTCCCCGCAACCTTCTGCAGGATCGCGACGAGCGTGCGCGGTGCGATGACGGACTCCTCGAGCCCGGGCCGCCCGTCGATCTCCCGCTCCGCACTCACATAGTCCGAGAAGCCGGCCCCGTGCTCGCCCGCGAACACCTGCTGGCTGACGAACGCGGCGCGCGCCGCGCGGATCAGCGCGTCGGGCGGCAGGTGCTCGGGGAGCGCGCCGTGATGATCGGCCACCGCCGCGACCGCGAGCAGGCCGTTCTCCGCAGGGAACGTCGCGTAGTCGCAGCCGGTGTCGGGGTAGTGCACCCGGTACGCGTTCGCCCCGAAGCGGTTCACCAGCTCGGCGCTCAGGCGATCGAGCCCCCGGTAGCGGTGAGGCGTCTGCTCGTTGGCGGTGGCGAGGATCGCGAATCCGGCCGCGATGGAGACGGGCCGCCCCGCATCCTCCTGCACGTTCAGGGTGTCTCCCGGCCGCAACTGCAGAATGCGATTGAGGCGCTTCAAGAACTCGGGCGGCATCGCGTTCACCTCGTCGAGGATCACCGGACGGCCCTCGCGCATGGCGCGCAGCAGCGGCCCCGGCGTGAACACGCTCACCGTGGCGCCATTCTCGGCGCGCAGCTCGTGCGTGCCGACGACCTGCGCGCTCGTGATGTCGCCGTACCCGGAGATCAGTTCGGGCTCCCGCCCGAGCACCACGCGGCCGAGGTGCTCGGCCAGCGCGGTCTTCGCCCCGCCGGTCTCGCCGACGAGCAGCACCGGGTCGCCCCGGCGCAGCGCCGGGCCCGCCTCCGAGATGATGCCCCGCATTTGCTCGGTCTGCAGCAGCCCCTCCCGCAACTCGCGTCGCGCGTCTCGGATGCGCAGCGTGCCCAGCGCCTCGAGCACGGCGTCTCGGCGCTCGACGCTGTCGATCGCCGACTGCCAGGAGTCGTCGGGCCGTCGAGCCCGCAGCTCGCGCACCCGCTCCGATTCCGCTCCCGTCAGCTCGCGCCCGCCGCGCACCGCGCGCGCCACGACCGCATCCGCGCCGGCGCGGTCGCGACGTGATTCGGCCTCCGCGCGTCGCGCGGCGACGGCGATGCGCAGGGACCCGGCGCGGGACTGCAGCGCCGCATCGATCACTCGGCGGTGCGCCGGGTCATCGATCAACGCGCTGAGGCGCTGCGAGACGAGAGCGAGGTCTCGAGCGTGCGATCGGGCGGTGCCGTCTGCGACGTCGGTGCCCGCATCAGCGTGGGCTTCGGCGCGGGTCTCCGCGCGGGCGTCGATCGCCATGGCGTGGCGGATGCGATGCGTCTCCGCGCGCAGCGCGGCGGCCTCTCCGAGCACGGGGTCTGAGTCGACGGGCAGCATGGCGTCACGCTATCACGCGGCACGAAGGGGCGCCGAGCGGCACGAAGGGGCGGCGAGCGGCCCGGATAGGGTGAGGGCATGACGGAGACGGCCGATGCGCGGCGGGCGCAGCTGCGCGCACGCGTCGAGGCGACCGGCGCGATCCTCGGCATCCCGGTGCGCGTGACCGATGACGACGCATGGGAGCTCACGGAAGCCGGACTGCGCGTGGGGCTCGGGTGGTACGGGGTGCGCGGGCACCCGGAGCCCGAGGCGATCGCGCTCGCGCTGCTGCACCTCTGGGAGGGGCCGCGCAACGCCCGCGTCGAGCGCGCACGTGCGCGTCGACGCGAGTCGTTCGCGCGGGTGCGCCCCGAGGCGGCGCCCCTCTTCGACGCCGTGTATCGCGTGCAGTCGACGCTCGAGCTGCTCAGCGCCATGCCCGGCCTCCGCCCGGCGCTCCGCGCCGCGCAGCAGCGCAGCATCCCGAGCGACGTGTCGGCCTGGCCGCGGCACCTGCAGTGGGTGGCCGTGATCGTGCACGCGGGCCTCGCCGGGGCCGCTGACGCCGATTCGCCGCTCGTCGGCACCATTCCCGAGGTGCACTCGGAGTGGCGCGGACTGCTCGATCCGGTCTCGGACGAGGGAGCGGGCGGGCCCGATGCGGAGGCCGACGGATCGCTCGGCGTGTTCCGACGCGTGCTGGGCCCCGATCCGACTCGCGCGGCGGTGCGCCGTTACGAGCGCGCGGTCGCCTGGCTGCTTCCCGGCTACGACCGGCTGGCGGCGCGCGACGCACTCGACCGCGGGCTCGACGCTGGCGGGCGCGGCTCAGACCCGGCGGGCGACGACGCCGATGCACTCGGCGAGCTGGCGTCGAGTCGGGGCGCTTCGGGCGACTCCGATGCCGCCGGGGACGACGACTCGGGCGGCGAGGCCGAGACCTCCGATGGGGGCGACGCGAACGTGGAGTCGGATGATGAGCGCGCGCGGGCCGGAGACGGCCGCGAGACGGCCGAGGGCGCCGACCTCTTCGCCGCGCAGCAGGCGGGATTCATGGACCGCGTGCTCGCGACCCCGATGCCCGGCGGCGGACGCACCGATTCGAGCGCCCCGCTGTCCGAAGACGTCTCGGCGGGGTCCGAGGGGAACCCCCCGGACCCCGCCGAGGGAGCGGGCGGCGGTGCCGGCGGCGGCGTCGCCCGCACCGATCTCGCCGACTACCTGAGACGCGCCGCGGAGCTCGCCGACGCGATCGAGCGCATGCGCGCGGTCTGGGCGCGCGTGATCGTCGAGCGCGCCGCACCGCGCCGGGTGGCGAGCGCGCGCCCGAGCGCTGCCGGCGACGACCTCGCCGCCGAATCGCTCGCGCAGGCCGTCGCGGAATCGCTGGCCGGCGTTCCGCGCCCGCGCGCCTTCCGCGACCGCGCCCTGCGCATGCGGCGCACCCGAAGATCGGGAAGCACCGACTACGTGCTGCTCGTCGACCGATCCGCCTCGATGCAGGGCGCGGCCGCCGAGGCGGCGGCCGATGCGATGCTCATCATGACCGAGGCGCTCGCCGGAGTGGCCCGCGACGTGGAGGCCGCCGAGCGAACGAGCGGAGCGCCGCTCGAACTCGACATCCGCACCGCGCTCATCGTCTTCGACTCGGCGGTCGACGTGGTGAAGCCGCTCTCCGCGGGCCTCGACGACCAGGTGCGGCGTGCGGTGCACGGCGCGATCCGCTCCCCGCGGGGGTCGACGAACGACGGCGCGGCGCTCCGGGCGGCAGCGCTCGAGCTCGGCGTGATCGCCGCCGACGGAGCGTCGACCGTGCCACGGGCGGAGGGCGGGCTCGCGCGCAGACGGGTGGTGATCCTCGTCAGCGACGGCGGCTCGAACGACCCCGTGGCCGCAGAGCATGCGCTGCGGCGACTGCGGCGCAGCGGCGTGGAGGTGCACGGCATCGGGATCGGAACGGCCGACCTCGCCGACCGATACGCGCCGCAGGGGCGCACCCTGCGCGACGCCCGCGCGCTGCCCGAGATGCTCCACGCGCTGCTGCTCGACGACGTCGAGCGGACGATCCGATAGCGTGAAGGGGGACGGTCGCAGGCGGCTCGGGCCGGCCGTCCCAGCGGTCGGCGGCGGTCGGCGGCGATGACGAGGGCGGGGGATGCGGTGTCGGGAGATCGGAGGTCGAGAGATGCAGTATCGAGAGATGCGGCTGCGAGAGATGCGGTGGCGTGGGGCGGCGAAGCGTCGAGCCACGGGGCGTGGCGCGGCGATCGGGGGCGTGTGAGCGCACGGCTCGAACTCATCCGCGCGCTGTTCCCCGATCTCGCGAGTGATCTTGACGCAGCGGCTGCGCGCCATGCGACGCCCGGAGCTGCGGCGTCGCTGGACGACCGTCTCGACGCCGCGGCGACGCGCCTCCTGCCGCAGGCCGCCTTCGCCGACATCGACGACCGGGGTGCCAGGAGCCGGGTGGAGCGCAGCTTCGCCGCTGCCCGCGCGGCATGCGCCTGGATGTCCGTGGACCCGCCCGAGCCCGAGGCGTTCGCCGCCGCCGGCGTCGATTTCGCACGGCTCGGTGCGGAGCTGGCGGCAGACCCGTCGCTGACTGCAGTGCCGGCGCCCTTCGGATGCGGCGCCGACGTCTGGCGAGCGGCCTTCGCCGCAGCGACCGATGGATCACCGGATGCCGTGGGGGAGACGCACCGCTCACATGCTCTCGTGCTCGCATCCGAGGCCGAGCACGAATTCGGCGTGCTCGATGCGGCTCCGGCCGGGGCGCCCGTCGCGACCTCGTCGGGGGTCCCGTGGACCCTGCGGCTGATTCCCGCCGGAGTGCGCCCGCCGGTGCTGGGCCTCGGGTTCGCGCACGGGCCGCACGTCACGCTGCCCGAGATGCTCATGCTGCAGCTGATGCTGCTCGCGGAGGGGGAGCAGCCCGTCGACTCGGCGAGCTTCACCTGGCTCGCGGGTGCACTCGCCGACGGGCGTCTCGCGGCGCGCCACGTGTACGACGAGAGCGAGCGGACGATCCGCATCACCTGCCGAGAGATCGGCAACCAGGGCCCGCACCTCGGCGCGCGCACCCCGCGGGGGTGAGTCATCGCGGCTGAGTTGTCGCGGGTGAGCAGTTTCGGTGACGGATCGCGTCAACTCGACGTGGTCGTGTGGGAGCCGGGATCCGGGCGTGCAGCAGTCGACAAGGCTCCCGGCGGAGCGAAGGACTCGGGCGGCGACACGAAGGGATCGGGCAGGGCATACGACGCGAAGCCCGCGTCGCGCGCGGCCGCGTAGCCGTTCAGCGATCCCGCGAGCCACCCGTCTCGCATGCGCGCATCGACGGTGAGCAGGCCGGCCGCGTTGGCCGTGACGGCGACGGAGATCGCCGCGAGGAGTGCCTGGACCACGGGGAACATGAGCACGAGCGTCCAATGCTCGAAGGGTCCGAACATCTCGAAGTAGACGGCCCCCATGACGGCAGCGGCGGCGAAGATGCACACGATGAGCGCGAGCAGCGAGACGATCATGTGCGCAGAGCCGAGCGCGAAGAACACGCCGAAGACGCGCCAGCCCCTCCCTCGGGTCAACCTCCAAGACTCGCGAATCGCCGCTCCGAGGCGCATGCGGTCGAGCACGATGACTGCGGGGGTGAGGGCCACTCGGATCGACAGCCAGACCACGGGGATGCAGATCAGCGCCAGCAGGATCACGAGGCCGGGCCACACCGCTGAGGGCGCGGAGGAGCTGGACGCGTCTCCGGAGAAGACCACCGTTGCGAGGAGGAACAGGAACACGAGCACAACGGCCACGATGGCGACCGCCGCGCCCGCGCCGGCGAGGATGAGCACCCAGAGGATCAGGCCGCCCCACACTTCGCGCAGCCCGGAGAAGATGGTGGCGTTCGACGCGCGATTGCCGAGCACGGCCTCTCGGAAGCTCATGAGGACGTAGGCCTGAGCGGCCGTGGGGACGACCAGCGAGAGCACCAGCTCGACCATGGTCACGACGAACGAGAGGAGCAGGAGCGACAGGTGCTCGGGCCTGTACTCCGCGTGCTCTGCAGCGACCAGCGCGAGCTGCGAGGCGAGGGCAGCCGTCCCGCTGATGAGGAATGGGATCAGCACGCCTGCGATCAGCACCCGTCGAGGATTGGAGGCGAGGAGGCCGAACGATCGGCCGATGATCTGCCACGCGCCCATCGGCACGAAGCGAGCCGGCGCGGGAGGCACGGGGTCCGCGATGGCCGGCGGCGTGGAGGAGGAGCTCGATCTCGCGCCCTCCGACGTCGGGGGAGCGGAGTCGCCGTTTCGCTGCGCAGCGTGGAAGTCGGGGTCGGCCATCTCGTACACCTTCTCGTTCGGCCACCCCCGCGCTTACCATACACCAACTCGTACGTCCGTTTTATTCCTGCGGTCTCGACGTTCCGTTCCGGGGGAGCAGTCTCTGCGATCGGACGGGCGCCGCTCAGTAAATACTGCTCACTCGGGGGGGGGGG
>NZ_LDRK01000129.1 GCF_001477055.1 Leucobacter chromiiresistens | reverse complement strand
GGATCCCCGGCGTACGCCGGCGGCCCGGCGCAGCCGAAGGGGCTGGCGCTCACGGCGCTGATCCTCGGCATTCTGAGCCTCATCTTCTGCTGGGTGCCGATCGCGGGCGCCGTCGGCGGCATCGTCGCCCTGGTGCTGGGCATCCTGGCGCTGCGGAAGGCGCAGCCGAAGGGTCTCGCCCTGACCGGTCTGATCACGGGAGCGGTGGCGGCGGTCATCGGCATCATCGTGACGATCCTCTTCTTCGTCGGGCTCAGCCTGCTCGGCGGCTCGATCGATGATGCGCAGCGGGCCGTCGAGGCCTGCCAGTCGGGTGCGGAGACGGTGGAGATCGCCGGGCAGACCGTGTCCTGCTCCAACCTGGACTACTGATCGCCCGAGGATCGCCGATCACGACGACGGGCCCGGGGCGGAAGCTCCCGGGCCCGTCGTCGTTGCGCGGTGGCTGCGTCAGCAGCGCTCCGCGAGCAGGGAGATGTGCCTCCCCGTCCCGTCGCGGGTGAGGATCAGCGTGGCACCCTGCGAACCGCTCAGCTTGAGCCGCTTGCGCAGCGAGGCCGGGTCGACGTCGATCCCGCGCTTCTTGATCTCGAGGCGGCCGATATCCCGAGCGGCGAGAGCCCGGCGCAGATCCTTCTCGCGGGCGGGGAGGGCCTCTACGATGCGGAAGGCCTGCGCGAAGGGCGTCTCGGCGTACGTGTCGCCGGTGAGGTAGGCGATGCCCGGGCTCAGCATGCCCGCCTGGAGGCGTGCGCCGAGCGCGCCGATGAGTCGAGCTCGGATGACGGCGCCGTCGGGCTCGTAGAGGTACGCTCCGATGGGCTGGACATCGACATCGGGGGCGTCACCAGCCGCGGTCATCTCGTGCCGCTCGCCGCCGCGGTGCACGAGGGCCGCGCGAGAGACGCCGGGCCGCGCGAGCGCGCCGAACCAGAGGGCCGTCTCGACCACCTGGCCGTCGACGGAGACCCACTGCGCCTCTGCGACGTCGGGGATGAGTTCGCGGTCGAGGCCGGGCCCGAGCTTCACGCCCGTGGGCAGGCGCTCGCCCACCGCGTAGGCGAGGCGCAGCGAGGGGGAGTAGTCGTCGGGAGACGCGATGCGGCGCGTATCGCTGTGCCCGGCGGTGCGCCGCGCGGGGTCGAGGAAGGCGCCGTCCACCTGCGCGAGGTCGAATGCGGCGGCGTCGCCGATCGATACCTCGGGCGCGCGCGCACCGTGCAGCTCGGCGACGCCGCCGCATTC
>NZ_LDRK01000128.1 GCF_001477055.1 Leucobacter chromiiresistens | reverse complement strand
CGACCGAGCTCGATCCCCGCCTCCTCGTCGGCGGGTGGAGCGTGACCGACGGCTCGGAGGCCGGGTACCGGGTCGACGAGGTGCTGAACGGGACCGACGTCACCGTCACCGGTCGTACCGACGAGGTGACGGGCACCTTCACGATCGACGACACCGGGCTCACGCTCACGGCCGCCGAGCTCACCGTCGACGTCGCCAGCATCGAGACCGACAGCGCGAACCGCGACGCCTACTTCCGCGATGAGGCGCTGCGCACCGACGAGTTCCCCGAGGCCGCCTTCGTGCTCACGGAGCCCGTGACCCTCGAGAGCGCCCCCGCCTCGGGCGACGTCGTGCAGACCGCGGCCACGGGCGAGCTCACCATCGCCGGTCAGACCCGCACCGTCACCGCCGAGATCGAGGTGCGCAGCGACGGCACCACCGCCGAGATCGCCGGCTCGATCCCCATCACGTTCTCCGACTTCGGCGTCGAGGCCCCCGACCTCGGGTTCGTGTCGGTCGAGGACAGCGGGGCGGTCGAGTTCCAGCTCACGGCGGCGAAGTCGTAGCCGTCGAGTTCCAGCTCACGGCGGCGAAGTCGTAGCCGGCAGGGATCGGGGCGCTCAGCCGTCGGCGAGCTCGCGCGCCGCCTTCGAGAGCTTGCGCACGCGCGCCCGGCGCCGCCGGCGCTCGGGCAGCATCGAGCGCATCTCTTCAAGCTTGCCGAAGCACAGCAGCCGATCCTCGGCCTCGAGCACGAGGCTCTTGCGCGGATTCGGGATCACCTGCACGCCGCGATGCAGCGTCAGCACCGTCACATCGCGCTCCCAGAGGCCGAGCTCGCCGAGCGTCTTGCCGACGTATTCCGATCCGTGCATGGTGAGCTCGGCGACCCCGTAGGCCGTCGAGACGCTCAGCCGCTGCCGCAGATCGATCTCGGGGAAGTTGACCTGGTTCGCGATGAAGTCGATGATCGCCCCGGCGATGTCGAGGCCCGTCGCGCTCTCGATGCCCTGCAGGCCCGGCGAGGAGTTGACCTCCATCACCAGCGGGCCCTCCTCGCCCTCGAGCATGTCGACGCCTGCCACGCGCAACCCCATGATCTGGGCGGCCCGCACCGCGGTCTGCTCGTAGTCGGCGTCGAGCTGCACCGGCTCCACGGTGCCGCCCCGGTGGACGTTCGAGCGGAACTCGTCTCCGCCGGCCGTGCGGCGCATCGCTGCGACCACCCGGTCGCCGATCACGAGGGCGCGCACATCGCGGCCGCGGCTCTCCGATACGAAGCGCTGGATGAGCACGTTCTGCCGGGTGGAGTGCAGGGTCTCGATGATCGCCTCGGCGACCTTCACCTGCGGCGCGAGGATCACACCGATGCCCTGCGTGCCCTCGAGCAGCTTGATCACGACCGGGGCGCCCCCGACGCTCTCGATCGCCGGCCGCACGTCGGCGCGGTTGCGCACGAACGCCGTCGCCGGCATCTCGATGTTGTGCCGCGACAGGATCTGGTTCGCGCGCAGCTTGTCGCGGGCGTTCGCAATGCCGTTCGACGTGTTCGGCGTGTACACGTCCATCTGCTCGAACTGGCGCACCACCGCCGTGCCGAAGTAGCTGATCGAACTGCCGATGCGCGGCAGCACGGCGTCGTAGTCGCTGAGCTGCTTGCCGCGGTACAGCAGGTCGGGGGCCTCACCCGCGAGGTCGATCGCGAAGCGCAGGGTATTGAGCACGCGCACGGTGTGCCCGCGCTCGAGAGCCGCGGACTGCAGGCGCTGGGTGGAGTACGCCTGCGGGGCGCGCGAAAGAATCGCGAGTTTCATCGTGATTTCCTGCCAAAATAGATGCGTGACCGTACCCGACCATTCAAGCACTCTCACCGGGTGGCGTGAATGGGTGAAGCTGAATGGCATCGGCGTGCCGTGGATCAAGGCGAAGATCGACACCGGCGCCCAGACTTCGGCGATGCACGCGACCGACATGGTCGAGTTCGAACGCTCGGGCGCGCCGTGGGTGCGCTTCCTCGTGCAGCCCTGGCAGGCCACCGACGACGACGCCGTCGAGGTGGAGCTCCCGGTGCACGACCGGCGCACCGTGCGCAGCTCGTCGGGCCACGCCCAGCTGCGCCCCGTCGTACTCATGACGATCTCGCTCGCGGGGCGAGAGATCGAGGCTGAGGTCACGCTGACGGATCGCGAGGAGATGGTCTTCCGCATGCTCATCGGCCGCGAAGCGCTGCGTCAGGGGTTCATCGTCGACTCGAACGCGTCCTTCCTCGGCGGCCGGCCTCCGCGCGGCACCCGGCGCCGCAATCGCGGCCGGGCGTGACGCCGCCGCACTCGTCTTCTCCGCCGGGCACCCGGCCACTACGCTGGCTCCATGAGCGCGCATGATCTCGACCTGATCCCCGCCGGAACGGTGTTCGCCCCGTCCGAGGTCATCCACTACGCCGACCGCGACATGCGAGACCTCGCGCAGGCGATCTCCGACGCCGACGTGCTCGTGACCGTTCCGCACGCGGAGGCCGCGATCCCCGAGGAGCTCGTGGGGTTCCTCGCCCCGGGTCTCACCCGCCGTCTGCAGCGCGATTTCTCCGATGCCACCGCGGCTCGGGTCGTGCGGCGCTGGGCGCAGATCGATCCCCGCATCGTCGCCGTCGTGAACCCGCACCCCCGCCTCGTGCGCGACGCCAACCGAGCGCGCCCCGACGACCTGCGCGACGAGCTGCGGCGCGCGTTCGATCGGGTGCGCGCCGCCGGAGCGGCTGAGGACGCTGGAGCCGCCGGAGCGGCTGAGCCCGCCGACCTCGACGGCGTCGACGCGATCCGGCCCGTCTCGTACTCGAACATCGCGATGCTCGATGCGCCCGCGACGCCCGAGCGGCTCGACGAGCTGGTCGATGCGCTCACCGCGGTCGCCGCGCAGGGACTCGACGTGTACGAGGCCATGCGCGAGGAGCTCACCGAACTCTTCATCACGAAGGGGCTCGCGCACGGCGGCGCCTGCACCCTCCTCTCGTTCCACGACACCATGCACCTCGGCATGCGCCCCGACGGCTCCCTCGACCCGGAGGCTCCGGCGGGCGGTCTGCCCGGGGTCGTCACGCTCTCGAACGGCGGCGACACCGAAGGAGAGGAGCGCGGCACCGGCGAACCGGTGACGATGCCCCCCGCCGACCTCCGCATGCTCGCGGACGCCCACCGCACCGAGTTCGAGGTCGCCGATCACGACGCCGTCGCACTCAACCGGCCCTATCGCGGCGAGCACGAGATCTTCGCCGCCGCCGCACGATTCCGCAGCATCGCCGGCGAAGCCGAGGCCGCGGGGTTCTCACCGGCGGCCGCGCAGGCCAAGTTCTCACGCGCCTACCTGCTCGGGCCGCACGCGATCGATGCGCTGCGCGAGCCCGGCGCCGACTGGGTCGACGAGGATCCGGAACGCATCGACTTCCTCGCGTACGCCTGCAAGCGCGCCTGGGATGCGTTCCGGGACCGCGCTTAGGCCTCCCGCTGGAGGGTGCCGATCTCGTCGCCCGAGCTGTTGAACACCAGCAGCTCATCGCCCGAGAGCCGCACCTCGCGCACGCCGCGCAGCCAGTCGTCGACGCCCGGGCACCCCATCATCGTCGAGACGAAGCTCTTGATGCGTACGCGATCGCCGTCGATCGCGTACGTCGATCCGATGCCGTTGCAGCCATCGGTTCCCGACACCTTGCCCGAGTCGTCGAACGTGAGCGTCGGCTTCCCCTGCTCGTCCGAGAACCACGTGCCCACCACGTCGGCCTGCTCGATCATCTCCGCATCCCCCGTCTCTCCGTCGGTACCCGATCCGCCGGCGCTCAGCGACGCGCAGCCCACCAGGAGGGCTGCACCGCCGACCACCGCGGCGACTCCCGCCGCCCACCTCGTGCGTCGCTTCATCGCTCTCCCCCGTCTCCCCGTCATCCCCGTCGCCGCGCTGCATCTCTGCACGCGCATTCGGGCGTTCGACGCCATCGTAACGATGGGAGATGCACTCGCGATCCAAATTTCTCGAATAGGCAGTGCATCGGGGTTTTCTGGCGAAACGCCCGGCCGCTCAGGGGTCTCACCCCTTGCATGGTGCTAATTATCAGGTTACCGTTTTCCTGGCCTCTGGTGTCGCGCCGGGGTGTTCGCGTGTGGGTAACGAGAACACCGTCAAACCGGCGACGACGTGTACGGAACCAGAGGTCGATTTCAATCATTTTGAACGCTTAGGGGAAAACACGTGACACAACGTCGCCCACTCGCGCTCGGCGCGGCCGCGGTGCTCGGTCTCGGCAGTCTCTTCGTCGCCACTCCGGCGATGGCAGAAGACGGCACCGGTGCACAGCTCGACACCACTGCATCGGCAATGGCAGCAGTCGAGAACATCAACTCCAGCAAGGAGATCGGCGCAGACCTCGCCGTCGGCGCCGGCACTCTGAGCAATGGCGAGCCCATCGTTCTCGTGAGCGAAGCGCCCGAGGAGAAGGTCGACGCCGTCGAGGAACTTGCGAAGGAGAAGGGCGTCGAGAACGTGGCCATCGTCGGCAACGTGGTCTCGCACGCCTCCACCGACATCGTCGCCGGTGCGGGCTACTTCGGCGCGCTGTCGGAAGGGCGCGTCGGCACCTGCTCGACCGGCTTCACCGGTTTCTCGCCTGAGGGCGAGCCCGCGCTCATCACCGCCGGGCACTGCTCGAGCGACGGCGCGATCACCGAGGTCCAGTTCAGCGATCCCTCGAACGATGCAGCCGGTGGCGAGTTCATCGAGCCCGACGGCAACGGCATCGCCGGTGCCTTCGGCTTCAGCCAGTTCGGCGGCCCGGGCAACACCGCCGGCGCCGAGAACGACCCCAACTCCACCGACATCGCCGTGATCGACATCACGAACGATGCGCTGGACCTCCTGCCCGCCGTCACCGACTGGACCACGGCCGACCAGGACGACCTGTCGCTGAGCACCACGCCGATCAAGGCCGTGGGCCTGCCGCAGTCCGGCACGATCTCCAAGTCGGGCCGCACCACCGGCCTCTCCACGGGCAGCACGACCGTGCGCCTCCAGTACCTCGACGGGCAGATCCGCCCGACCGAGATCCTCGACGGCTACATGGAGGTCTCCGACCGCTGGGTGCACGGCTTCATCGGCGGTGCGACCACCAGCCCCGGCGACTCGGGCGGCGCCGTCTTCCAGGGCGAGACCGCGGTCGGCGTCGTCAGCGGCGGGCCTGAAGAGGTTCCTGCAGGCACCGACGACTACGCCTGGTACACCCTGCTGCAGCCGGCTCTCGGCTTCACCGACGGCTACACCGTCGCACTCGACATCGACGAGCCCGTCGTGAAGACCGACCTCTCCGAAGGCGTGGCCGGCGGCAGCGACATCGTCGTCACCGTTCCGAGCAACGCCACCGAGCTCTCCGTGGGCCAGGGCAACGCGGGCGACACCATCGCCGTCGAGGGCACCGAGGTCTCCTTCCCCGCGCCGAACGAGCCGGGCCAGTACACCCGCACCCTGACGGCGATGAACGGCTTCAGCGCCTCCGAGACCGTCGAGATCAACTTCGAGGTCGTGCTCGCCGCGCCCGTCGTCAACGACGTCACCTCCGAGGAGTCGGCCGTCACGCTGACCGGCTCGGGCGTTCCCGGTGCCGAGGTCGCAATCACGTTGACCCCTGCCGCCGAGGGCGCGGAGCCCGTCTCGCTCACCGCCACGGTGAACGAGGACGGCACCTGGTCGGTTCCGACCGAGCTCGACTACGGCACCTACGCCGTCTCCGCCACGCAGACGTTCGAGGGCCAGACCTCGGCCGCCGGCACCGGCACCGTCTCGGTCGTTCCCGCGGCTCCCGCGATCACCTCGGTGAAGCCCGGCACCACCTTCGAGGCCGCTGACGCTCCCTCCTCGATCTCGGGCACCGGCATCGAGGGCGCCACGGTCGTCGTGAAGCTCAACGGCGAAGAGGTCGGCACCGCCAGCGCCGGCGGCGCGGCATCCGAGTCGGGCGTGGCGGCTGACGCCGCCGTCGTCGGCGCGGACGGCACCTGGACGCTCGACCTGGGCGCACAGCTCGGCGCGGGCGCCTACACCGTCGAGGCCACGCAGGCCATCAACGGCGCCACCTCGGCCCCCGCGAGCCTGGTGTTCAACGTCGCCGCGGCGCCGGTCGCCCCGGTCGACCCGGTGGATCCGGGCAACCCGGCCGCTCCGGTCGATCCCGCTGACCCGGCCGCTCCCGGCCAGGGCGGCGCCGGCGGAGCCGAGCTCGTCAACACCGGTACCGGCTTCTCGATGCTGCCCTTCGGGCTCGCAGCACTCGGCATGCTGGTGCTCGGCGGCGGCGCGATCGTCCTCACCCAGCGTCGTCTGCAGGCCAGCGCCGCGGAGTAATCCGCTCGCCGGCTGACAGCCGCATCGCATCGCACAGCGGGCCTCGATCTTCGGATCGGGGCCCGCTGTCGTTGTGCGGTCTGTCGTTGTGCGGTCTGTCGTTGTGCGGGGTGCTTCGGGATCCGCCCCGACTCCATCCGTCGAGACCGGGTCCGTGTGCCGCAACCGGCCCATTCCGGCGAGACCGAGGGTCGCCGCCGAGCCCGAGGGCTGCCGCGCACCGCACCCGCCGCGGCCCGCCGAGACCGCGGACCGCCGCGGCCCGCCGAGCCCGAGGGTTACCGCCGAGCCCGCCGAGCCCGCCGAGCCCGAGGGTTGCCGCCGAGCCCGAGGGATTCTGCGCTGCACGAACCCTCGTCCTCGGTCGGACCCCTCGCTTTCGGCGAGATCATGAGCGGGGCGCACGCGGGCGCACGCGGGCGCACGCGAGCAGGGCGCACGCGGGCAGGGCGCACGCGAGCAGGGCGCACGCGAGCGGGACGCGGGCGGGGCGCGGCTCCGACGCACGCGCGCCAGATGACGGCCCGTTACCTCGCGGTTCGCGCCCGCCGAGGCTCGCGCGAGACCATGGGGGCATGAGCGACGCAGACTGTGCACCGAACCCGACAGCGCTCACTGCTCGCGCGCTCGCGCAGCGCCCCGACGTCGCACCGTGCACCGAAGCGACCGCCGACCCGTCGGGCGTTCCGTTCACCGCGCTCGATCCGCGGGGGCTCCGCGCGCAGCGCACGAGCATCAAGTGGTCGCGCTTCGCGGAGGACGTGCTCCCGCTCTTCGTCGCCGAGATGGACTTCGCGGTCGCGCCCGAGATTCGACGCGCGCTGGTCGAGCGCGTCGACGCGTCCGATCTCGGGTACGTCGACGGCCCGGGCGAGCTCGCGGCCGCGTTCGCGGGCTTCGCGGCGGATCGCTGGGGCTGGCGCGTGCCGCACGACCGGGTGCACCTCGCCACCGATGTCGCGACGGCCGTGGTGGAGGCCCTCCGCGTCGGCCGGCCGGGCGGGGGCCGTCTCGCCCTCGCCACCCCCACGTACCCCGGGTTCTTCGAGATGCTCGAGGAGGTGCCGTTCGAGGTCGTCGAGATTCCGCTCGCCGCCGAGCCCTCTCCTCCGGCGAGGGCTCGGCGGCGAGCGGAAT
>NZ_LDRK01000127.1 GCF_001477055.1 Leucobacter chromiiresistens | reverse complement strand
GGCCGGCGGAGCGGCGGGACCCTGGAGCGGGGGGGGGTGCCCCGGCGGTGGAGCGGCCGGTGAGCCGTGCGGCACGGGCCGCGACGATACGATTGCAGTCATGCCGATTTCCGCTGAAGACCGCACGTACCTCGACCTCGCCATCGAACAGGCCCGACTCGGGTGGGAGGAGGGCGGCGTGCCGATCGGCGCCGCGCTCGTGCGGCACGGCGCGAACGGCCCCGAGGTGCTCGCCGTCGGCCGAAACCGACGCGTGCAGATGGGCAGCGTGATCCGCCACGGCGAGACCGACTGCCTCGAGAACGCCGGGCGACTGCCGGCCAGCGTGTACCGCGAATGCACCCTCTACACGACGCTGTCGCCGTGCACGATGTGCGCCGGCACTGCGATCCTCTACGAGATCCCGCGCATCGTGATCGGCGAGCACCGCAGCTTCGAGGCCTCCGAGTCGTGGCTCGCGAGCAACGGCGCCGAGCTCGTCATCGCCGACGACGAGACCTGCATCGGCCTGATGGATCGCATGATGCGCGAACGCCCCGAGATCTGGGCAGAGGACATCGGCATCGAGACCGACGAGCTCTCCGGCGGCGTGCGAGCCGGCGCGTGAGCGCAGCGGCCGAGACCGAGGCGGTCATCGACCGGGACTACCCGGTCACCCCCGTGCCGCAGCACGCGCGCAAGGGGTTCTTCTCCCTCATGGTGGTGCTGCTCGGCTTCACCATCTTCACGCCGACGATGCTCGCCGGCGCCGCACTCGGGCAGACGTTCGCGCTCGGCGACCTGCTCCTCGTGATCCTGCTCGGCTCTGCCGTGCTCGGCGCATACGTGGCGGTGCTCGGCTGGATCGGGGCGCGCACCGGGCTCACGACCGTCGTGATGGCCCGCTACACCCTCGGCACGCGCGGCTCGAAGCTCGCCTCCATCCTGCTCGGCGGCACCCAGATCGGCTGGTACGGCGTCGTGATCGGCACGATCGGCGAGCTCACCGCGCAGGCGTTCGGGTGGGAGAGCTTCGCGGCGAAGGCCGCGGTGATGATCGTCGTGAGTGCGCTGATGTGCGCCACCGCCGTCTACGGCTACCGCGGCATGTACTGGGTGTCGCTGATCTCGACCCCGCTGATCCTCATCCTCGCCTTCTGGGTGATGTTCCGCTCGCTCGATGAGGTGGGCGGCTGGGCCGGGCTCGCCGCGGTGCGCCCCGACGCATCGATGCCGATCGCGGTCGCCGTGACCGCGGTCGTGGGCACCTTCGTCTCGGCCGGAACGCAGGCGCCGAACTGGACGCGGTTCGGCCGCACCGGGCGGCAGGCCGTGCTGGCGTGCATCATCGGCTTCCTGATCGGCAACGGTCTGATGATCTTCTTCGGCGCGGTCGGCGCCATCACCTTCGGCGAGGGCGACTTCGTGCTCGTGCTCTTCAACCTCGGCCTCGTCGGCTGGGGGCTGTTCCTGCTCTTCGGCAACCTCTGGAAGTCGAACGCCGACGCCGCGTACTCCTTCGGGGTCGCCGGAGCCGAGCTGTTCGAGAGGCCGAGCAAGACCCGCTTCGTCATCGTCGGCTCGATCATCGGCACGGTGCTCGCACTCGTCGGCGTGAACGAGCACCTGCCGCAGTACCTCGGACTGCTCGGCACGTTCATCCCGCCGCTGGGCGGCGTCATCATCGGCGACTACCTCGCCCGGTGGCGGCGCACCCAGATGCCCGAGGGGGAGGCGCTGCCGCGCGCCAACTGGGTGAACCTCGGCGTCTACGCGGTCTCGTGCGCGCTCGCGTGGGTCGCCGGCGAGTTCGGGATCGGGATTCCGCCGATCATCGGCGTCGCCGCGGCCCTGATCCTGTCGTTCGCCCTCGCCCGCTGGTCGCCCCGCCGGTCGGTCGCCGCGTAGACAGCGGGGCTTGGGGCGGCGCGGTGCGGCTGCGGGCGTGCGGGCAGTGCGGGCGTGTTGCGGGTGTGCTGCGGGCCGGTCGAGCCCGCTGCTCCGGCCGGGCCCGCGCGAACTGCAGTGGATCCTCGCTCAACCGGACGCCGCCCGGGTGCGACGACCTGTACGACGCAGGATCCCCTGCATGGCCGCGGGTGCGTTGGCGCGCTGGCCGCGGGTGCGTTGGCCGCGGGCGCGCGGGCCGCGGGGCGCGCCGAGCGGGTCAGGCGGCGAGCACCTCGAGCAGGGCGTCGACGTCGGCCTCGGTCGTGTCGAACGCGCACATCAGGCGGTAGAGGCCCGGCTGCGTCGGCCACGCGCCGAAGGCGAACGCCGACTGCGCCCGCGTCGCCGTGCCCTGCGGCAACTCCACGAATACGGCGTTCGACTCGACGGGCTGGGTGATCCTGACACCGGGCACGGCCGCCTCGAGCTCGCGGATGCCGGCGGCGAGGCGCTGCGCCAACTCGTTCGCCCGCGCGGCGGAGCGCAGCCACAGGTCGCCCGCGTAGAGCGCGACGAGCTGGGCCGAGATGAACCGCATCTTCGAGGCGAGCTGCAGGTCGATCTTGCGCAGGAAGGGGATGCCGTTCGCCGCTCCCGGGCGCAGCACGACCACGGCCTCCGCTCCGAGCAGCCCGTTCTTCGTGCCGCCCAGGCTGAGCAGGTCGACCCCCGCGTCGGTGGTGATCTCGCGGAGCGGGACGCCGAGGTGCGCGGCGGCGTTGGCGAGACGCGATCCGTCGACGTGCAGCAGGAGGCCGAGGTCGTGCGCCTGGTCGGCGAGCGCGCGGATCTCTTCGGGGGTGTACACGGTGCCGAGCTCGGTGACCTGGGAGATGGAGACCGCGCCCGGCTGCGAACGGTGCTCGCTGCCGAAGCCCCACGCCTCGCGCGCCACGAGTTCGGGAGTGAGCTTGCCGTCGGGGGTGTCGACGCCGAAGAGCTTCAGCCCGCCCGTCTTCTCGGGGGCGCCGGCCTCGTCGGTGTTGATGTGCGCGGTGCGCGCGCAGATGACGGCGCCCCAGCGGGGGAGCGCGGCCTGCAGCGCCAGCACGTTCGCGCCGGTGCCGTTGAACACCGGGAACGCCTCGGCCGCATCGCCGAACAGCTCGCGGGCGACCTGCTGGAAGCGCGCGGTGATCGGGTCGCCGCCGTAGGCCGGCACGTGGCCCGAGTTCGCGGCGACGATGGCCTCGATCACCTCGGGGTGCGTGCCCGACCAGTTGTCGGAGGCGAACGCCCGGGAGACGGGTTCGAGCGGTGCTTCGGGGGCGGCGGCGTGCTGGCTCATCGCTCCAGCCTACGCGCGGGTCGGCCGGCGCGTCGGCGGGGCACGGCCTGCACGCGGCCCGCGCGGGCCGCGCGGATGCGGGGCGCGCGGAGTCCACCGACCGGTGGACCCCGGATTCGCCCGTCCGGTCGTACCGCCGCCGCTCCGCGTCGGGGAATCTGGGAGTATGCACACCACATCCAGTTCACCGGCCGTATCGGTACGCGGCCTCACGAAGCACTACGGCGATGCCCGGGTGCTCGACGGCGTCGACCTCGAGATCGCCCGGGGCGAGACCTACGCCCTGCTCGGGCCGAACGGCGCCGGCAAGAGCACGGCCATCGAGGTGCTCGAGGGGGTGCGGCGGGCCTCGAGCGGCGAGGTCGCGGTGCTCGGCGAGCATCCGCTCTCGGCGCCTCGAACGTGGCGGGCGCGGATCGGCATCGTCGCGCAGGCGACCGGCGATCCCGGCCCCTACACCCCGCGGGAGCTGATCGGCCACTTCGCGAAGCTGTACCCGAGCCCGCGCCCGGTCGACGAGGTGCTCGACCTCGTCGGTCTCGCCCCGCACGCGACGACGCGGGCGACCAAGCTCTCGGGCGGTCAGCAGCGGCGGCTCGACGTGGCCCTCGGCATCGTCGGGCGCCCGGAGCTCGTCTTCCTCGACGAGCCGACGACCGGCTTCGACCCTGAGGCTCGGCGCCAGTTCTGGGCGATGCTCGACGGTCTCGCCGACGAGGGAGCGGCGGTGCTGCTCACCACCCACTACCTCGACGAGGCCGAGCATCTGGCCGATCGCGTGGGCGTGCTGTCGGGCGGCACGATCGTGGCGGAGGCGCCGCCCGCGCTGCTCGGGGGCGCCGAGGCGCGCACCCCGGTCGTCAGCTGGCGCGACGCCGACGGCGTGCTGCGCGAGGAGCGTTCGCCGACGCCCGGCGCCGTCGTCGAAC
The DNA here is from genome assembly GCF_001477055.1 of Leucobacter chromiiresistens. Lineage (GTDB taxonomy): Bacteria > Actinomycetota > Actinomycetes > Actinomycetales > Microbacteriaceae > Leucobacter > Leucobacter chromiiresistens_A. The sequence goes on along the minus strand of NZ_LDRK01000127.1, from coordinate 1,145 downwards.
GGCTCATGCACGAGTCGCGGAGCATCGGGCGCCCGGACGGGCCGGACGCCCTCGAGGTGCGGCGGCCCGCGCTCGAAGACATCTACCTGGACCTGATCGGTGCGAACGGAGCGGAACGATGATCACGAACGATGCCCAGCCTGCGGTGAGCCCGGCGGACCCGATGGCGCGCCCGGCGGTGGCGAACCCGGCGCAGAGCCCGACGTCGCAGAGCCCGACGGACCCGGTGGCGCACCCGGCGCACCCCGCGACCGCGCGAGGGCCCGCCGGGGATGGGGACGCGCGACTGCCCGGGATCCTCGTCGCCGGAGCGCGGCGCATCGGCTTCGAGCTCCGCGGCTACTTCCGCACCCCCGATGCGGTCTTCTTCACCTTCCTCTTCCCACTCGTGATGCTCGGCATCTTCGGCGTCGCGTTCCAGGCCTCGGGCGAGGTGGGGGTGCGCGCCGATGGCACCGGGGGCGTGACGATGGCCGCCTACTACCTCCCCGGAATGGCGGCGGCGGGGCTTCTGCTGATCGGCGTGCAGAACCTCGCGACCGACATCGCCCGGGAGCGCAGCGACGGGTGGCTGCGCCGCCTCGGGGGTACGCCGCTCTCTCCGGTGAGCTACTTCATCGGCAAGATCGGCATGATCCTCATCACGGCGCTCGCCCAGCTCGTGCTGCTCATCGCGTTCGCGGTGGTCGCGTTCCAGGTCGAACTGCCGACGGAGCCCGAGCTCTGGCTGCGACTCGCGTGGCTCTTCGGGCTCGGGATCATCGCGATGGCGCTGCTCGGCGTCGCCCTCTCGGCGCTGCCGCGCTCGTCCCGGAGCGCGACGGCCGTGATCCTGCCGGTCGTGCTGCTGCTGCAGTTCATCTCGGGTGTCTACCTGCAGTTCTCGATGCTGCCGGAGTGGTTGCAGCAGGTGGCCGGTCTCTTCCCGCTGAAGTGGCTCGCGCAGGGCATGCGCTCCGTGTTCCTCCCGGAGCACTTCGAACTGCAGGAGCTCGGCGAGTCGTGGGATCTGGGCTGGGTGGCGGTGAACCTCGGCGTCTGGCTCGTGGTGGGTCTCGTGCTCAGCCTCCTCACCTTCAGGTGGCAGCGGAGGTCGTGAGAGAGTGATGCCATGAGTTCGCCCCAGATGCCGGCCCCGGGGCCGG
>NZ_LDRK01000126.1 GCF_001477055.1 Leucobacter chromiiresistens | reverse complement strand
GGCGAACCCGATCTCGTGCGTGACGATGATGAGCGTGGTGCCGCCGTGGGCGAGGTCGCGGATCACCCGCAGCACCTCCCCTACGAGCTCCGGGTCGAGCGCGCTGGTGGGCTCGTCGAACAGCAGCACGTCGGGTTCGAGCGCGAGGGCCCGCGCGATCGCCACGCGCTGCTGCTGGCCGCCCGAGAGCTGACGCGGGTAGTGGCCGGCGCGATCCGCCAACCCGACGCGTTCGAGCAGCACTCGGGCCTGCGCCACCGCCTCGCTGCGACGGGCACGCTTCAGCCCGATGGGCGCCTCGATGATGTTCTCGAGCGCGGTGAGATGGGGGAACAGGTTGAAGTTCTGGAAGACCATGCCGACGCGCGTGCGCCGCGCCAGCACCTCCTTCTCGGGGAGCTCGTGCAGCGCGTCGCCGCGGCGCTCGTACCCGATGTACTCGCCGTCGATGGTGATGGAGCCGCCGTCGATGGTCTCGAGGTGGTTGATGGCGCGCAGCAGGGTCGACTTGCCCGAGCCGGAGGGGCCGAGCAGGCTCACCACCTGCCCGGGTTCGACGCGCAGCGAGATGCCGTGCAGCACCTCGTGCGCGCCGTACGACTTGTGCACGCCGTCGATCTCGACGAGCCCGGCGCGGCCGGTCGCGCGGGTCTCGCGGGGGGCGGCGGTTGCGGTGGGGGTGGTCATGCGATGCTCCTATTGGGCGTGGGCGGTGATCGCCGCGACGGAGTGGGCGGATACGGGGCCGGTCGACGCTCCGGTGCGCGCACCGCGCGGCGACCGCTCGCGGCCGGAACGGGGCCCGCGTCGGACGTCGCCCGCGAGTGCCGCGATCCTGCGGCGCGCGCGCTGCAGCGGCGTGGGGGGAAGCTCGCGGGCGGTGCCCCGCGAGAACCGGCGCTCGATGTAGTACTGCGCGATGCTGAGCACGGTCGTGAAGATCGTGTACCAGACCGCGGCGACCAGCAGCAGCGGCACCACCTGCTGATTGCGGTTGTAGATCACCTGCACGGTGTAGAAGAGCTCGGGCAGGGCGACGACGAAGACCACCGAGGTGCCCTTGAGGAGCCCGATGACCTCGTTGAACGCGTTGGGCAGGATCGCGCGCGCCGCTTGCGGCAGCACGATGCGGAAGAAGCGTCGCCCCCGCGGAATGCCGAGCGCGCGCGCGGCCTCGAGCTGCCCCTGGTCGACGGAGAGGAGCCCGCCGCGGATGATCTCGGCGGAGTACGCGGCCTGGTGCAGTGAGAGGCCGAGGATGGCCGCGACGGAGCCCGAGAGCAGTCGCACCGTGTCGAACTCGACGACGAAGAAGTCGTAGGTGAAGGGCCACCCGATGCCCAGCGTCGGGAAGAGGTACCCGAGGTTGTACCAGATGACGAGCTGCACGACGAGCGGCACGGAGCGGAAGAACCAGATGAACCCCCACGCGAACGAGCTGAGCAGCGCCGACCCCGAGAGCCGGGCGACGGCGAGGATGCCTCCGAGCGCGAACCCGATCACGGCGGAGATGCCGGTGAGCCAGAGGGTGAGCCAGAGCCCGCGCAGCACGGCCTCGTTGAAGAAGTACTCGGCGAACACGTTCCAGCGCCACTGCGGGTTGGAGAAGAACGTCCAGATGAGCTGCGCGAGCAGGAAGACGGCGACGGCGCTGAACGCCCAGCGCCACCAGTGGCGCAGCGGCACGACGTCGAGGGCCTTCGGCCGGGCGGCGCGGTTCACCACCTCGGCCTGCGGGGTGTCGAGCGTGGTCGTCATGGTCGGTCCTCCTGCGGGGCGGTCGGGGTGAGATCGCGGGGCGCCGCCCGATGCTGGGCGGGGGCTGCGCGATCCGGATCGGGGGCTGCGCGATCGGGATCCGGGGCTGCGCGATCGGGATCCGCCGCCGCCGGCGGCAGCGGCTTCTCGAACGCGTGGATGCCGATGTCGGCGGCGTCGCGTCGCGGGTCGAACAGCGGAGCGTAGCCTGCGCGCAGGTACAGCGCGACGGCCTCCGGCTGGCGCGGCCCGGTCGTGAGGTACACGCGCTCGTAGCCCAGCCGCGCCGCCTCCCGCTCGAGGGCGCTCAACACGCGCCGCGCGAGGCCGCGGCCCCGCAGGTCGGCGCGGGTCCACACCCGCTTGAACTCGGCCGTGCGGTCGTCGTACCGCATGAACGCCCCGCCCGAGACAGGTGCGCCGTCGAGCAGCAGCACGAGGAAGGCGCCGGTGGGGGCGACGAACGACTCGACCGGATACCGGTTCAGCTCGACGGCGGCCGCCTCGCCGAACACCTCGACGCCGTATCGCGCGTCGTACTCGCGCTCGAGGTCGGCGAGCAGGGGCCGCGCCAGGGCGTCGTCGGGATGCACGATGCGCACGGCGAGCGATGCGGCCTCGGGGTGCGCCCCCGCAGAGGCCGCCTCGCGCCCGGAATCCGCGGCGAGCGGCGCCTCCGCCACGCGCTCTGCCTCGGCCGCGAGCGGCGCCGTCGCGGTCACGCCGCCGCCTCCCGCTTCGTCGTATCGTCTGCGGGGCGCGGAGGCTGGGGCAGGCCGAGCGTGCGCCGCAGGGTGACGGGGGCCCCGGTCTCGGGATCCGTCTCGTACCGCTCGCGGAACACGCCGCGCTCCTGCAGCAGCGGCACGACGCGATCCACGAAGGGATCGAGGCCGCCGGGAGTGAGGTGCGGCACCAGCACGAACCCGTCAGAGGCGCGACCCTGCACGTGGCGGTCGATCTCGGCGGCGATGGTCTCGGGCGAGCCGACGAAGGTGTGCGACGCCGTCTCGGCGGCCACCAGCTGCCGCACGGTCAGCCCCTCCGCGGCGGCGCGCGCCCGCAGCTGCGCGGCCCGCGCGACGCGATCCTCGACCCGCGTCGAGACCTGGCCGAGACGCTGCTCGCCCGCTCCCGGCTCGGTCGCGGGCAGCGGCCCGTCGGGATCGAGCCCCGGCAGCTCGCGGCCCCAGATCGCCTCGACCCAGGCCACCGCGGTCTGCGGGGTGGTCTGCGCGAAGCCGACCGCCCGTGAGGCCTCCGCCGCGTCGGCGTCGGTGTCGCCGATCACGAAGGTGGCGGCGGGGAGGATCAGCAGCGAATCCTCGGTGCGCCCCGCCGCGGGCAGGCGCCCCTTGACGTCGCGGTAGAACTGCTGCCCCGCCGCGAAGTCGGCGTGGCGCGAGAAGATGATCTCGGCGTTGGCGGCGGCGAAGTCGCGCCCCGCCGGCGAGTCGCCGGCCTGCACGATGACCGGGTACCCCTGCGGGCTCCGCGGGAGGGACCCGGTCGCGCGCACGTCGAACTGCGGGCCGGAGTGCACGACCGGGTGCACGAGCTGCTCGTCGATGAAGCGCCCCGAGCCGCGGTCTGCGAGCACCGCGCCCGTCTCCCACGAATCCCAGAGGCGTTTCGAGAGGGCGACGAACTCCTCGGCGCGCGTGTACCGATCCTCGTACGGCAGGAACCCGCCGCGACGGAAGTTGGCGCCGTGGAAGGCGTCGGGTGAGGTCACCACGTTCCAGCCGACCCGGCCGCCCGAGAGCGTGTCGATGGTGGCGAGCTGGCGTGCGAGCTCGTACGGCTCGTTGAAGGTGCTGGAGAGCGTGCCGACGACGCCGATGTGCTGCGTGACCGAGGCCATCGCGGCGAGGATCGCGAGCGTCGCCGGCCGCCCCGCGACGTCGAGGTCGTGGATCTGCCCGCCGTGCTCGCGCAGGCGGAGGCCCTCGGCGAGGAAGACGTAGTCGAACAGCCCGCGCTCCGCGGTGCGGGCGAAGTGGGCGAACGACGCGAAGTCGATCTGGCTGCCCGAATCGGGGTCGCTCCAGACGGTGGTGCTGTTGACGCCCGGGAAGTGGGCGACGAGTCGTGCCTGACGCTGAGTCATGCGGAGACCTCCTGAGGTGCTCGACGGGCGGCGTATCGGTTGGGCGCGACGCCGAGACCGAAGCGCTCGCGCAGCGGGGTCGGCTCGGAGGCGCCGGGGTTCGCGAGCCCGCGTGCGCGCAGCAGGGGCAGCAGCTCGGAGGCGATGAGGCTCAGGTCGAGCGGCAGCACGGCGGGGCGCAGGCGCACGCCGTCGACGCCTGCGTCGCGCCATGCGGCGATCCGGTCGGCGATGCGCTCGGCGGGCCCCGCCTCGATGCGCGCGTCGCCCGCGGCGGCCACCCCCGCGAGTCGGTCGAGCCGCGCCACGCGATCCGCGCCGCCCTCCGCGCCGGAGTCGAGCGCGACCACGAGGTCGGCGACGATGCGGAGCGGGTGCAGGCCGAGGGCGGCACGATCGACGCCGGCTTCGGCTTCGCGCACCTCGGCGATGAGGTCGGCCGCGGTCTTGCCGCGGGAGGCTCCGGCGGCGGGCGCCTCGTTCTCGGGGGTGATGAACACGACGTCGGCGGTGCGCGCGGCGAGGTCGAAGATCGGTGCGGCGTGCGCGAGCAGGGTGACGACGATCTGCCCCTGCGGCGAGCGCGGCACGATCGACGGGCCGATGACGGAGAACCCGTCTCCCTCGAAGTCGATGTGGTGCACGCGGTCGCGGTCGAGGAAGCGGCCGGTCTCGAGGTCGCGGATGATCGCGTCGTCCTCCCAGCTGTCCCAGAGCCGCCGCGCGACCTCGGCGGCGTCGGCGGCGTCGGTGATGAGGGCGTCGAGCCCCGCCTCCGGCTCTCCGGCGAACACGCGCTCGATGTCGAGCTCGGGTGCGGGGCGCCGCCCGAACGCGTCGGCCGAGGCCCGGTCGGCGGAGAAGCGCAGCTGCCAGCCGGCCCGCCCGCCCGAGACGTGGTCGAGCGTCTGCAGCGCGGTCGCGACGTGGAACGGCTCGGTGTGCGTCGTCGTGACCGTCGGGATGAGCCCGATGCTGCGGGTGCGGGGGGCGAGCCAGCTGGCGGTGAGCAGCGCATCGAGGCGGCCCTCGACGCGTGCGGGGTCGAGGGTGCGCGATCCCGCCGGGGCGTCGGGGCCCGGTTCTGCGGCGCCCTGCAGCCGCAGCGCGTCCTCGAAGGTGACGTAGTCGGCGCCCGCGCGCTCGGCGGTGTCGACGAGCTCCGACCAGTACTCGGGGGAGAACAGATCGGCGGGGCGAGCTGCCTCGTCGCGCCAGGCGCTCGGGTGCCAGCCTGCGCCGTCGAGGGCGATGCCGACGGTGAACGGCGCAGCAGTCTGTTTCGGTTCGGTTATGGAAGACATGCGGTGAGCTTATGGTGCAGGATCTCGATCCCGGAAGAAACATGACGAACGATGACCGTTACGGACTGTTGCGCGCAGCCATCCGAACCCCGGAACGCGCGGCCTACACTGAGCACCACGCTCCGGGATGAGATCCCGGGCGCCTCCGCGACACCACACCGTGGATCACGACCGACCGCCGAGAAGGGAACGTCATGTCCACACTCTCCGTCATCATCGGAAACCCGAAACCCCGCTCACGCACCCGCCGGATCGCGGAGGCGCTCGCAGCGCGCATCGCCGACCGCACGGGCGCCGAGCTGCTGCCCACCGTCGATCTCGTCGACCACGCCGACGAGCTCTTCGCGTGGCCGGCACCCCACGTCGACGCGTGGAGCGCGCAGCTGCGCGACTCCGACTACGCGATCATCGCGACGCCCACCTACAAGGCCAGCTACACGGGCCTGCTGAAGGCGTTCCTCGACCGGTACCCCGCGGGCGGGCTCCAGGGCGTGACCGCGATCCCCCTCTTCACCACCGCCTCCGATGAGCACGCCCTCGCCGTCGAGTTCACGCTGCGCCCGCTCCTCGTCGAACTCGGAGCGAGCGTGCCCACCCGCGGCCTCGCCTTCTCCACTCCCCGATTCGACCGGCGCGACGAGCTGCTCGACGCATGGGTCGCCGCCGAGGGCGGCCTGCTGCGCCCGGCCGAAGCGCGACTGCAGGTGCCCGCATGAGCGCCGGCGCCCTCGCCGTCGCCGTCGACGCTCCGACCGCAGCCCCGGCTCCCGCCGCCCCCGCCG
>NZ_LDRK01000125.1 GCF_001477055.1 Leucobacter chromiiresistens | reverse complement strand
CTCCCGCGCGCTCTGGGAGGTCGGGTACCTCATGCGCAACACCGGTCTCGACGGCAACGGCACCTTTCTGACGCGCTCCTTCCTCACCCTCGAGCACGACCATCCGCTGCGGCTGCCGCTGCACGCGCAGCTGCTCTCCGCATTCATCATGCGCGAGTTCGCCGCCGACCTCGTCGAGGCGATGGCGAAGCACCGCGACCCCGAGGCCGTGCCGCTCGACCGCGAGGTGCGGCGCATGATCGGCATCGGCAACGGCTCGGCGCTCGGGCTGCTCTTCTTCGTCAACACCCACCCCATGCTCATCGGCACCTGGCTCGAGCAGCGGCAGACGCTGCTCGCCGAGGCCACGCAGCTGCCCCTGCTGCAGCACGCCGAGGAGACCGAGCAGTACCGGGCGCTGCTCGTGCGCGCGGCCGAGTTCACGGGCGTCGATCCGTACGTCTATGCGCGCTTCGACGACCCGCACCGGGTCTCCGAGCAGCTGGAGACGGCGATCGACGCGCTCGACGAGCTCGTGGCCCGCGGGGCGACGACGGGCGCCGAGCTGCTGAACCGGCTCGACGGCGCCATCGGCGACGAGGCCTGGGAGCTCGTCGCCGCCAACCTGCTCGAGCTGCTCCCCTACGAGCGCATCGTGGCGGCGATCGAGGGCGGCATCCGCTCGGAGCAGTTCGTCGCCGAGGCCGACATGCCCCTCGCCGAGCTGCGGGCGATCATCGACCGCGACTACCGCTGGGCGCTGAGCATCGACATGGCGGCGCCCGGCGCGCGCGAGTACGTCTGGTACAAGTCGGCCGACGCGGAGGAGCCGCGGCGCGGGCCGGCATCGGAGGTGGACGGCGGGCGCAACTGGGCGCTCGACCTGCCGAGCGACGTGCAAGCCCTCGACGCCGCGCTGCGGGCGACGCACCACGAGCACGTCGGCGGCCTGCTGCGCGAGCACCCCGAGCTCCGGGCGACCGTCGAACGCATCCAGTCGCTCCGCGACTTCCGCTACCACTCGCCGCACATGAACATGCTCGGCGCGGACTTCGTGCCCGTCTCGATCGTGCGCTTCATGAACTCGGCGGTGCACGGCCTGCTGCGCACCGTCGACGAGGGCGACGACCGCAACGTGCTCGGCCTCATCTACCTCGGCGCCCCGACCGCCGCTGACCTCAACGAGGGCCTCGCGCTCGAGACCCGCTACCCCCAGATGCCCGCGACCACGATCGGAGCCGCACGATGACCACACAGATGCGGGCCTCCGCACGAGAGATGCGCCACATGGTCGGCCGCTACCTGCACGCGCGCTCCTGCCCGGCCTACGCCGTCAACGCCATCCGCGACGCGATCATGGCGGCGCAGGCCGAGGGTGCCGACGCCGTGACCGTGATGGAGCGGGTGCGCGACCGGTACGCCGGCGCCCGAACGAGCTTCGACGTGCGCCGCGACGGCGACGGGATCGTGCTCGACGGGCGTGGAACGCCCGCGATCCTGCTCGCCCCCGCCCTGATCGATGAGCTGTCGCTCGCCGCCATCGACGGCGTCGCGCGCGTGCACGTCGTCGGCACCCCCGGAATCGGGATCGCGGCGGCCCTCGGCGAGTACGCCGCGGTGCGCGGCGTCGCGTTCGAGATCGAGTCGTCGGCGGGCGGCGACGCCGCGGAAGACGTGGCGGGGGATGCGGGCGACCGCGCGATCCTCGCCCCGCGCCGCACCGAGCGCACCCCCGTGCGCCCCGCCGAGTCGGCGGCCGGGCCCGCGATGCGCCGCATCCTGCTCGAGGGGTACGTGATGGACGCCGATCAGTTCTGGCGCCTCTTCCACGAGTCGAACGAGGCGCTCACGCCCGACTCGGAGCTGTCGCGACGGCACGCGGGATCGCAGCTCTACGACGAGAACGGCGATCTGATCGGCGAGGTCAGCGAGGAGACGTACCTGCACCTGCGCCGCGACGAGAACGACCCCGAGCGGGCGGTGCTCGCATGAGCGGGGCGCCCGTGATCGACGGCCTGCAGTGCGGGCGCTACGACCGCGACGCGCTCGAGCGGCTGCGCGACGGCGGAGTGCGGGCGGTGACCATCACCGCGTCGTTCTGGGAGGACGCGCTCGAGACGATGGACGTGCTCACCGGCTGGAACGACGCGGTGCGCGAGCACGGCGACGTCGCGCTCATCGCCCGCAGCGGCGCCGACATCGACGCGGCGGTGGCGTCGGATCGCGTCGCGATCGTGCTCGGCACCCAGAACTCGTCGCTCTTCAACGACCGCATCGGGTTCGTCGAGCACTTCTGGAACCTCGGCGTGCGCATCGTGCAGCTGACGTACAACATCCAGAACGCCATCGGATCCTCCTGCTACGAACCCGTCGACACGGGGCTCTCGCGCTTCGGGCACGAGGTCGTGGAGGAGATGAACCGGGTGGGCATGATCGTCGACCTCTCGCACGTGGGGGAGCGCACCTCGCTCGACGCCATCGAGGCCTCGGGGCGGCCCGTCGCGATCAACCACGCGAACGCCCGCTCCGTCTACGACCACCCCCGCAACAAGGGCGACGACGTGCTGCGCGCCCTCGTCGCGCACGGCGGCGTGCTCGGCGTGTGCACGTACAACAACATCGCGGGCGAGTACGCCGCGACCCTCGACGGCTCGGCCGAGCTCGTCGCCCGGCACGTCGAGCTGCTCGGCATCGACCACGTCGCGTACGGGTCGGACCTCGACCCGAACTCGCCGCCCGGCAACCTGGCGTGGATGCGCAACGGGCGCTGGAGCCGGAAGGTGCAGCACGGCGCATCGCGGCCCGACGTCGCGCCGCCGCCGGCGGCGTGGATCGACGACTTCGATTTCCACAAATTCGGGGAGGTGCGCGACCGGATCGCCGAGCGCGGCCTGCTCACCGCAGAGGAGGCGGATCAGGTGTTCTACGGCAACTGGAAGCGGATGTACGACGCGGGCTTCGCGCCCGCCGGGGCGAGCGCATGAGCGCGGGCGTGCGGCGCGTGCCGGAGGAGTCGAACGGGGCGCTCTCGTCGAGCGTGACCGTGATCGGGGAGACCGCGTACACGACGGTGATTCCGCTCGACGCGGAGGGCCGGCTCGTGGAGGGCATCACCGCGCAGTCGGAGGCGGTGATCGACGCACTGGAGGTGGATCTCGCCGCCGTGGGCGCCGGCCTCGCCGACATCGCGCACCTCACCATCTACCTGCGCGACCTCGCGGAGCACCGCCCCGCGTTCAACGAGGTCTACGCGCGGCGCTTCGGCGACCGCGTGCCGGTGCGGTGCGCCGTCGGCGTCGCCGAACTCGCCCGCCCGACGATGCTGGTGGAGCTGACGGCGATCGCCGCCGTGCCGCGGGGCTGACGGCGGCGGGGCGGGGCGGGGGCTGCCC
>NZ_LDRK01000124.1 GCF_001477055.1 Leucobacter chromiiresistens | reverse complement strand
GACTCCACCGAAACCGACCCAATCGCACGGGCACCGCCGGCCCGCCCCGGCCGCAGCTCAAGCGCACCGAACAAGGAAGTTCCATGGCACATCCCACAACTCCCGACGCCCCGCAGCGGGCACGCCTCTCGGGCAATCTCGGCACCGGCAGCATCGCGTTCATGGTGATCGCCGCCGCAGCGCCCCTCACCGTGATCGGCGGCAACGCACCCCTCGCCATCGGCCAGGGCAACGGCGCTGGCGCTCCCGTCGGCTTCCTGATCGCGTCGATCGTGCTGCTGCTCTTCGCCGTCGGCTTCGTCGCCATGACCCCGTTCGTGAAGGAGGCCGGGGCGTTCTTCAGCTACGTCACGGTGGGCCTCGGCAGCCGGCTCGGAATGGGAACGGCGTACGTCGCGCTCATCGCGTACACGGCGATCCAGGCCGGCATCTACGGCTACATGGGCTGGGCGGTCATGGACCTCGTGCGCTACTACGGCGGCCCCGAGATCCACTGGTCGGTCTTCGCGGTGCTCGCGCTCGTCGTGGTCGGGCTGCTCGGCTACCGCCACATCGACCTGTCGTCGAAGGTGCTCGGGGTCGCACTGCTGCTCGAGATCCTCGTCATGATGATCGTCAACGTCGCCGTGCTCGTGAACGGCGGGCCGGAGGGGCTCGCACCGCAGTCGTTCGACCCGCAGGTCTTCCTCACGTCGGGCATCGGCGTGGCGATCCTCTTCGCCCTCACCGGCTTCATCGGCTTCGAATCGACCGCGATCTACCGCGACGAGGCGCGTGAGCCGAGCCGCACGATTCCGCGCGCGACCTACCTCGCGGTCGCGATCATCGGCGTCTTCTACACCCTGTCGGTGTGGGTGCTCGTGGTGGCCGCGGGCGCGAGCAACGTCACCGAGGTGGCGCAGCAGACGCTCTTCGGATCGAAGAACATGCTGCTCGACACCGCGGGCGACTTCGCCGGAGCGTTCACGCGGAACGTCATGCAGATCCTCCTCATCACCAGCCTCTTCGCGTGCGTGCTGAGCTTCCACAACATCGTGGCCCGCTACCAGTTCGCGCTCGCGAAAATCGGCTCGATGCCGGCGCCGCTCAGCCGGGTGCACGTCAAGCATCAGAGCCCGGCCCTCTCGTCGCTGGTGCAGAGCGTCACGGCGCTCGTGATCATCGGGCTGTTCGTGGTGATCGGCCTCGATCCGCTCGTCGAGGTGTTCGGATACATGGCCGGCGTCGCAACGATCGGCATGGTCATGATGATGCTGCTCACCACGGTCGCGGTCGTCGTGTTCTTCGTGCGCAATCCGCGACTGCGGAAGAGCATCTGGACGGGCACGGTGCTGCCGGTCGTCGCGGTCGCCGCCCTCGGCCTCGCCGCGTGGCTGGTGCTCTCGAACTTCACGATGGTGACGGGCGGCAGTCTGGCCGTGAGCATCGTGCTCGCGCTCATCCCGCCCGCGGCGCTGGTCGCGGGGGCGATCGTGAATCGCAAGGACGGCGGGCGCACCGTCGACATCCAGCTCGACCGGGTGCTGGAGGCGGAGTCGCGCGAGTGAGTGGGGCGGGTCGGGTCGCGGCATCGGATCGGGCCGGGTGCCGGATCGGGTGCTCCGGCGGTCATCTAAGCTGATGGGATGACTGGTGCGAAGCCGCGCGAGGAGGTGCCGGATCGCGCCGACCCCCTGCGGGCGCCGCGTGTGGCGGCGATCGCGCGCCTGAGCGCGATCGACACGGTGCGCGCGCGCATCACGATGGCGATCGACCTGGGCCTGCTGCAGCCCGACGAGCGCCTGCCTCCCGCGGACGAGATGGCCGAGTCGTTCGGCGTGAGCACGACGTCGGTGAGCCGCGGCCTCGCGCTGCTGCAGGACGAGGGCGTGATCGTGCGGAGGGCGGGGCGCTACGGCGGCAGCTACGTGCGCGGGGGCGAGGCTCACCGACGTCGGGCGCACGCCGGACGAGTCGGGCATCTCTGTGTCTTACACGCATCTCCGAGACCACGAGACTAGGCGTGAGCTCGTGTAA
>NZ_LDRK01000123.1 GCF_001477055.1 Leucobacter chromiiresistens | reverse complement strand
CCCGCTCCGCCGGCCGCGGCGGTCACGGTCTCCGTGGTGCCGTCCGGGAAGGTGATGGTCACATCCTCGCCCTCGGTGAAGCCGCCGCCCGTCAGGGTGACGGTGCCGCCCTGCTCGACCGGGTTCGGCGCGGCCGTCAGCGTCGCCGCCGCAGCCTCGGCGAACGCCGATGCCGACCCGAGCTGCACGTTCACGGCAGCGTCGCCGAGCAGCGGCAGCAGGGTGACGCTCAGCGCCCGCACCGTGAACCCCTCGGCCCCGAGATCGCTCTCCTCCGGCTGCTCGTTGATGGTCACGGCGAGCACCTCGGTGAGCACCGGCTCGAGCGCCTCGTCGAGCAGTCCCGTCACGATCGGCTGCAGGAGCTCCACGAGCGACGGCTGGATGTCTGCGACGGTCGTGGTGAGCACGGGCAGGATCGCAGCGCCGATGCTCGACACGACCGGTGTGATCGCGTTCACGACGGGCTGCAGCACTGCGCCGAGGTCGACCGAGATCGGGAGGCCGGGCAGCAGCGTCACGTCGGACGTGTCGATGCCGAGCGGGTCGTAGCCCGCCTGCCCCAGGATGCCGCCGAGCGTGCCTTCGATGAGCACCGAGCCGCCGGCGACCGGGATCTCGGTTCCGACCACCGGGAGCGTGGCGGAGAGCCCGACCTCGAGGTCGATCGTCAGGCCGACGCCGTAGACGCCCTCGGTGATCAGGGACGTGGCCTTCGTCACGAGGGAATCGGGGCCCGGGCCGACGAGGGCTTCGCTCACGCCGTTGAGGATCGCCGTGACGGTGTCTCCGCTCAGCACATCCGTGTTGGGCGCGAGGGTGCTCAGGGTCTCGCCCGGCTGACCGCTGATGGCCAGCTGATCCAGGTAGACGGTGATCGTTCCGTCGTTGAGGTCGACCGACACGCTGCCGTCGCCGTTCTCGACCGGCTCCTCCAGCAGCTGCTCGCGCAGCTGGCCCGTGAGCGGGGTCGTGTCGAGCCCGATGCTGTTGACCGAGGCGTCGACGAGCGGAAGCCCGTTGAGCGTGCCGACCAGGCCCGTGACGAGCGCGTCGACGCTGCCGCCCTCCGCGAGCAGCGCGTCGACCGGGTCGAGCAGGGAGGCTGCGAGGCCGTCGACGTCGTCGACGAGGCCGGCGACGGCGGGGCTCGACAGCTCGAGCTCGAGGCCCGACAGCGAGTACTCCGAGGTCGCCGCGCCGTTCTCGGCGTCGACGCGCGAGGCGAGCGCCCCGACGCTCAGCGTGGCCTCGTCGAGCAGCTCGTCGGCAACCTCGTCGCCGAGGAGCTGCCGCACGAGGGCGCTCGCGTCGAGCTGCGCCGGAGTGAAGCTCGACGGGTCGTTCACCGGCCCGAGATCGATGCCGCCGTCCTCCGTGATGATGCCCGACGAGGCGACCGAGGAGGTCGCGGAGGGCGAAGCGGAGTAGCTCGAGAGCGCCCCGAGATCGCCGAGTGCCAGCAGGCCCCCGTTGGTGCCGTCGCTCAGCAGCGGAAGGGTGAGCCCGTCGGCGTCCACCGTCGCGGTCTGCAGCAGCGCGAGATCCAGTCCGTTCGTCTCCGGACCCTCAGCGCCGGGGAACTCGGTGCTCGACGACGCCGTGCTGGCCACGTCGAGGCCGAGACCGTCGATCCAGAGCCCGTGTCCGTGCCCGGCGGACTCGGCATCTGCGCTCGGAAGGTCTGCATCGGCGACGGCGGCGGTCGCGCCGAACGTCGCTGCCGAGGCGAGCGCGGTCAGTGCCGCCAGCCCCGCTGCCATCGGACGAGCGGCTCGCCTGAAGCCTCTCCTCCGCCTGTCTTCTCTGTACCCCACGAAAGGCCCCCTCTGATTCGTGCTGACGTGTGCTCCGCGTCGCTGCGGCGTCGGGGTTCGGACAGAGTCCTGTCCCCTCCGGCGAGGCTATTTCTGAGCGTTGGCTGAAGCTACGACTTGCCGTAGTGCTGCGTGACGAGACGCGCGACCCTGACGTTCTGCGTCCGGACTACTGAAATCGAGACATGCAGTACTGAGGGGCGGAGTGCCGCGCCTCGCGCGTTTTTCCGGGCCCCCCTGAGGCGGAGAGGTCGTCCGGCTGAAGTCAACCCCTCAGCACAGCACTATCGACAAGCTATGGTGTTCCCAGAAGCCGTATGTGATGAGCGAATGCTCGGCGAATACGGAGGCAGTTCGTCTTTCAAGGGGGGAAGGGCGTGAGTCGTCGCGTGCAACGAGGCAGGGTGCGGAGCGATCTGGTCGCTCAAGTGCTGCAGGAGCTGCAGTCGCCCGGCACCGTCGTGCTGTCGGGCCGGAGCGGGAGCGGCCGATCGCACATCATCGGCGCCGTCGCGGAGGCGCTGCGGGAATCCGGCCAGCCGGTGCTCGCCTGCAGCGCTGCCGACCCCGAGGCGTCACTGCTCGTCACCGGTGCCGATCGCGCGCGCATCGTGCTCGTGGACGACGCCGAGCAGGCGCCCGCGGAGCTGCTCGGCGTGCTCGTCGAACGCGTGCGCGGCGGGGGGCGGATCCTCTGCGCCGTGGCCTCCGAGCAGCAGACGGAGGAGACCCGGCGCGCGCCCGAGTGGGCGAGCCTGCTCGCTCCCGTCGACCCCGACGCTCCCGCACCCCGCTACGTGCGCCTGGAGCCGCTCACCCCGCCCGAGACGCTGCAGATCGCCGTGGAGGTGACCACATCGCCGATCGACGCCAGCGTGCTCGCCGCCCTGCACGCGATGTCGTGGGGCCGACCGGCGTGGCTCATCGAACTGATCCACCTCGCCGCTCAGGGCGCGGTCATCGCGACCCCCTGGCCCCGGCTGTCGCTCACGCACCTCAGCGAGTACGGGGTCGCGACGCTCGAACACGCCGACGCACTGGCTCGGAGTGCGCTGACGCCCGACGAGATCGCCGGGGCGCTCGCGCTCGCGCAGCTCGAACCGCGCACCCTCTACGGCCACGAGGATCTCATCGGTGCCGCCGCCGTCGCGTCGCTCGTGGCGCACGGCGTGCTCATTCCCACCCCGCGCGACGCGACCCTGTACGGCGTGCCCGAGCTCCTCGCGAGCGGCATGCGCCTCCGCGCGGCGCCCGACGCGGTGGCGAGCACCGAGCGCCGCGCCGCGCGCACGCTGATGCTGCAGGAGTCGCTCGGCGTGCCGCTCTCCGACCGGGACGCGCACTTCTGCACGACGGTCGCCGGAGTCGACGCGAGCCGCCAGCACCCCGATCGGGCGCGGGCCGAGCTGTTCGAGCGGGCGTCGCTCGACGCGCTCGGCTTCGGCGCCGGGGCCGAGTGCCGCGACCTGCTCGTGCGCGGAGCGGGATCGGGCGCTGCGCTCCACCCGCTC
Organism: Leucobacter chromiiresistens; assembly: GCF_001477055.1. GTDB lineage: Bacteria > Actinomycetota > Actinomycetes > Actinomycetales > Microbacteriaceae > Leucobacter > Leucobacter chromiiresistens_A. The sequence continues at coordinate 3,314 of NZ_LDRK01000123.1, read as the reverse complement.
GATCGCAGCCGCGCCGCCACCGTGATGCATGGGGCGCTGGCGGGCCTCCGCAGTCTGCACGCCGTCTCCCGCGACGATGTGCGCACTCCGACCCTGCGCATCGCCGCCAGTGCGCTCGCGAGCCAGCTCTCGGCGGAGTCGCCCATCCCGCAGGGGGCGCGGTCGAGCGCCCTCGCCGGCGCAGCCGACCGCGAGCCGCTCGAGCGCGATGCGGAGTTCGTCTTCGCCCGATGGAACACGACCGAGCCGGTCGGCTCCGACCTCGACGAACTGCGGCGCATCGCGGCGACGCACCCGTTCCCCGAGGTGGCGCTGCTCGCCGGCCAGCTCATCGATGTCGAGAACATCAAGATCGGTCGACGGCCGAGCGATCCGGCCACCTGCACGGAGCGCATCGCCCGGGTCACCGACATCGCCGTATCGAGCCCGCCCGAACTCCGAGACCTGCTCGCCACGGCGACCGTGACGGAGGCGATGCTCGCGCTCTATATCGGCGACACCGATGGCAGCGACGTCGCACTCTTCGCGCTCACCGAATCGCTCCCCGCTACCGCACGGCATCGAGTGTGGCTCGGGCATCTCGGCGCGGTCGGGCAGGCGATCTCGTCTGGCGACATGGCCCGGGCGCTGCGCGAATGGGAGCTGTTCGCCGCCCGCCTGCCGCGATTCCTGCCGCTGCGCCTGACCGCGCTCATCTCCGACACCGGCAAGGCGATCCTCAGAACCGCGACCGGTCACGCCGACCTCGACGGGAACGGCGCGGAGATCGTCGACGACTTCCCCACGCAGGTGCTCGCCTACTTCAGCGGGCGGATCGACCGCATCGGATCCCGGATCCGCCGCTACGAACACCTCCACGGGACGCCGATCGACGCGTCGCGCGCCCTCCCCATCGCGTCGCTCGCGCGCGCCCACGTGCAGGCCGCGAACGACCAGAACCCCGTCGCGCTGCTCCAATGCGCCGACGCACTCACGACCGCCGGGTACTGGGCCCCGGCCGCGTACGCGCTGCGCGAGGCCAAGCGCATCTACATGCGGCGGCGCGCCACCGGGAGCGTGAATCGCTGCGAGGCGCTGCTCGGCGAGCTCGAGTCCGCCGCTCGGCGCGTGGATCCGTGGTTCAGCCTCGATCGGCTCCCCGCGAGCGATCACGTGCAGCTCACGCCCCGCGAGTCGGCGACCGCCCGACTCGTCGCCGAGGGGCTCAGCAACAAGGAGATCGCGGTGCGCCTGCGCTGCAGCGTGCGCACCGTCGAGTCGCACATCGCTCATGCGCGGGCGAAGCTGAGCGCCGGCGACCGCGGCGAGCTCGCCGCGCTCATGCGCGAGGTGCGGGTGCCGGGCGAGGAACGGGAGCGCGCCGCCGTCATGCGGGGACGTCTCGATTCGCGTCTCGTCGATCAGATGCGCTAATCTCGATAGCGGTGACGTGTCCGAGCGGCCGAAGGTGCAACTCTCGAAAAGTTGTGTAGGGTAACCCCCTACCGTGGGTTCAAATCCCACCGTCACCGCCACTGAGGGCCCCGCGCCCCTGCCATTGCAGGGAGGCGCGGGGCCTTCGTCGTGCCGGCGGGCACGCTCGGCTCGACGCCGCAGGAGCGCCGGCGTCGGGCTCGGGAGGCCGGTTCAGTCGCCCGCGCCGAGCACGGGAACGCCCCAGATGCGCGCCGCATCCGACACGAGGCGGTCGAGGCCGTCGGGCGTCTCACGACGGAGCGGCGCCTCGTCGCGCGTCACCGGAACCGGGATCGCGGCTCGCTCGACGCCGTGGGAGACCACGACCACCAGGGTCGGGTAGAGAAACGCGCCCTCCTGGATGCCGCCCGTCGCGACCCCGACGATCCGATCGCGCGGCACCCGGTAGGCGGTGACGAGCCGCGCACCGCCGCGCACCAGGCGGAACCCCGACGGGTCGATCACCCCGCTGGGGCTCGACGTCAGCAGCCCGCGAGGCGGGGTGCCGAGCCCGAGCTGCGGGATCGCGCGCGCGAGGAACGAGGCGACGCCGTTGAGCGCGTAGGAGCCGAACACGCGCGCCTGCGGCTCGCGCTCCTGGAGCGCCCGCCGCTGGCGGCGCTGCAGCCTCCGGATCCGTCCGAGCACGATCCAGACGATGAGGCCGGCGAGCCCCACCCCCGCGGCGAAGAGGAGCACCGTCTCGGCGGGCGACTCCCCGCGAACCAGGGGGCGCACCAGGGCCGCCCAGACGAAGAACGCCGCGAGCACGGCGGCGATCGCGACGACCAGTCGGTTGGCGGGCGGGTTCTGACGCACGGACATTCTCTCCTTCGGGGCGCGGTGATGGGTCGAAGTGACGCGGCGCGGTGCGGCGCGGTGACGCAGCGCAGGGCGATGCGGCGACGCCGGTCAGACGTCGGTCAGGAAGACGGCTGCGGGCAGGAGCTGCAGTGCGCCGAGCACGAGGCCGACGACCGGCCATCCGTACCCGCCCGGCTCGGAGCGGGCGAGCGTGATCCCGATGATGCCGAGGACTCCGGCGATGGCGCCCATGAGCACGGCCCACGGGAGGGTGATGAACACGAGCCATCCGTAGTTGGGATCGACCGTCCCGGCGAGGATCCATACGATTCCGTTCGGCAGGATCCCGACGAGCGCGACGACCGTTGCGGCGATACCGAACCCGCGTCCTCGGCGAGGGCGCGGCGGGGAGAACTGGGTCACGCACACGAGCATAGCCCTCACCAGCAGCAGCACCCCGCGGCGGACGCGACCCGATCCCGCACCCCGGCTCCTCCCCCTCCGGCCGACGCTTCGACGTGCGCCCGCGATTTCCCAGCCAAGCCGCGTCTCGGGTCGCTATCTTGGGAGGCACCAAGGGGAGTACTCCCGTCTTGTGGTGGGTTCGTCATTACGGATGCGCAGCGCATCCCGGCCCACCAGCTGATGCGTCAGCGGAGGAGACCTTGTCGATCACCGACGTCACCCTTGGAGACCCCGATGCACGCAGATGCCTCCGTCGAACGCGAACCCCGCGTCGCCGCAGTGCACTGCGCTCCCGCCCCCGTGCGGGGCCGCCTCGGCCATCCCTCCTCGGGTGATGCGCACCGCGCACCTCACTCAGAAAGGGACTTCCGATGAGCAACATGAAGAAGCTGTTCACCCTGGCCAAGCGGGCGATGGACTCGCGAGACACCGGCGCGGCCGAGTCGCAGCGGGGAGGATCGGCCCACGGGTCGACCGACTGGCGAGCGCTCGTACACAAGGCCGCCGACGCGGTCACCGGAGAGACGCGGGATCGCGCGCAGCACTCCCCCGCGCCGCGCCCCGACTCCGCGCAGGCCCCGCGCGGCGTC
>NZ_LDRK01000122.1 GCF_001477055.1 Leucobacter chromiiresistens | reverse complement strand
GGGGGCGCCCCCGTGGAGCGGGCTCACCCTCTGGCGGGGCGTCGCGACCGCCGAGCCGTTCCTCGACGGCAGCACCATGGTGATGGTCGGCGACGGCGAGCAGAAGTTCGTCGCGTACCCGCTCGGGCCGGTCGGACCCGACGGACGCATGCCCATCAACTTCATCGCCGAACGGCGCGGGGCGGGATCCGGCGAGGTGGACTGGAACCATCCCATCGACCCGCAGCCCATCGTCGACCTCTTCCGGGAGTGGGCGTTCGACTGGATCGACATCCCCGCACTCATCGCGAGCGCCGACGAGATCCTCGAGTACCCGATGGTCGACCGCGATGCGCTGCCCCAGTGGACGTTCGGGCGCACGACGCTCGTCGGCGACGCCGCGCACGCGATGTACCCGAACGGGTCGAACGGCGGCTCGCAGGCGACGCTCGACGCGCGCACCCTCGCATTCCACCTCGCGACCGCGGCGTCGCCCGAAGCGGGGCTGCGCGCCTACGAGGCGGATCGCCGGCCCGCGACCGCGGCCCTGCTCGAGCAGACGCGGCAGGCCGGCCCCGAGAAGGTCATGGTGCTCGCCGCAGAGCGCGCCCCCGAGGGCTTCGCCCACATCCACGACGTCATCGGTCCCGACGAGCTCGAAGAGGTCGCGACGGCCTACAAGCGGGCCGCCGGCTTCCACCCCGCATCGCTGAACGGTCGCGCGTCGCTCTCGGTGGTGCGCTGAACGATGAGCGCCGCCGTCGACCCCGCCCGCCTCGCCGGCGTCATCTCACCCCTGCGCCGCGCCCTGCTCGCGGCCGCGCGGGCGGCCGGCGACCTGCCCGAGATCCCCGACTCGCAGATCCAGATCATCCGCGCCCTGCCCGACGGAGTCGCGCTCGCGCCGAGCGACCTCGCCGACGCCCTGCGCCTCGACCGGTCCACCGTCAGCAACGTGCTCGCGGCGATGCGGCGGGCCGGCCTGATCGAGCGCCGACCCGACGCCGCCGACGGCAGGCGCGTGCTGGTGTCGACCTCGGAGCGCGCCCGGGCGCTCTTCGCCGCCTACGACCGGGCGAGCACGCGCATCCTCGGCGCCTCCCTCGCGGCGCTGCCCGCGCAGGACGCACGCGCCATCGAGACCGCGCTGCCCGCACTCGAACGGCTGCTCGACGCCCTCCTCGCCGACCGCGACGCCGCGCGGCCCGAGCAGTCGGCCGATCCCGCGCCGCCCACGGTTCCCGAGCAGTCGGCCGATCCCGCGCCGCTCGCCCCATCCCGCCCCACCGACGACCGAGCATCGGAGCACTCATGACCAGCCGCGCAGCCGCACCCGCCCCCCACCCGGCACTGCCCACTCCGGGCCTCGAGCACGTGTTCGACGTCTCGGTCGCGCTCGGCGCGATCGAGGATCACGGCCGCACCCGGGCCGGGCACCGCAGGATCATCCCCATTCTCGGCGGCAGCATCACCGGCGAGGTGAACGCCGAGATTCTCCCCGGCGGCGCCGACTGGCAGATCGTGCGCGCCGACGGGTCGATCGAGATCGACGGCCGATACTCGGCGCGCACCGACGCCGGCGAACTGCTCTACCTGCAGGCGACGGGCGTGCGCAGCGGCGAGCCGCACGTGCTCGAGTCGCTGCTCGCCGGCGAGCCGGTCGACCCCTCCGAGTACTACTTCCGCACCCTCGTCACCATCGAGACGTCGGCGCCGGCGCTCGCCCACCTCGAGCGCTCGCTGCACCTCGCCGTCGCCGCGCGCACCGCCGACTCCGTGCGCTACGCCACCTACCGCTTCGTGTAACCGGGCGGCCCAGCGGATCGCCGCATCACTCGCGGCGATCCTGCGTCACCCGCCGATGCAGCAGCGCCGTGGCCACCGCGATCGCCGAGCCGATGAGCGTGTCGAGCACCCGCTCCGCGGCGGCCCCCATGAGATCGCCCCCGCCGGCGGCGGCCCCGGTGAGCAGCAGCACGAGCGGCGTGATGAACACGAGCGCGAGCGCGTAGTTGCGCACCACGACGAGCTCGATGACGAACTGCAGCCCTGTGAGCAGCAGCACGAGCGCGAACGGGATCGCGCCGAGCGGGGCGATCGCGAGATACACGCCCGCACCCACGAGGGTGCCCACCGTGCGGTGCAGGCCGCGGGCGAGCGAGTGGCGCCGCACCGCGCTCAGACCGATCACCGCGACACCCGCCGAGACCGTCCAGTAGGCGCGGTGCGGGTCGATCCAGAGCATCGTCACCGCCGTGCCCGCGACCGAGACGATGAGAATGCGCAGGATCAGCCGCAGCTCGCCCGGCCCCAGCCACGGACCGGGCAGGAGCTCCCCGAGCGGGCGCACCGGCTTCGCCCGCTCGGAATCACGCAGCAGGGGGGCGAGCGCGAGCAGATACGAGAACAGCGCACCGCCCGAGAGCGCCGCGATGAGCACCAGCGGCGAGTTCACCCGCTGCCCGTCGACCACCGCCGTGATGTTGCCGGCGAGCCCGTAGCTCAGCACGAAGAACACCGGGCCCGGCGGCCCGAGCCGGAAGGCGAACGACAGCGCCGACGTCGCCCCCGCGACGACGACGAGGCCGACGCCCAGCAGCACCGGCCACGGCGAGAGCGCCGCCCCGAGCGCCGCCGACGCGATCAGGGCGAGCGCGACGAACGGCAGCACCTTCGCGCGCTCCGCGGCGGCGAGGCCCGCGGCGAACAGCGCCACGAAGGCGCCCGCGGCGGTCTGCAGGCCGATCCCCTCGTAGCCGAGCGCCGTCAGCACGCCGAACGGCACCCCGATCGAGAGCGCGGCGCGCAGCGCGATCCAGAGCCTGGGGCCAGGGCCCGCCGGCATCTCGAAGAGGCTGCGCACCGCCTTGATCACCGCGGTCGGCGGCGTGCGCCGATCGGGTCGGGCGGGATCGCCGTCACCGACCGCTTCCGCCATGCTCGCCCTCCACCCTTCGTACCCATCCATTCTTCCAGGTGCGGCGGGTGCGCGTGGCCGCGCCCGGGTGCGGATGGTGCGGAGGGTGCGCGGGTGCGCGGGTGCGGAGGGTGCGGCGGCTGCCGGCTGCCGGCTACCGGCTACCGGCTACCGCGGCTGCCGGCTCCGGGGTACGGCTACGGCGCGGAGTTCGCCGATGCGGGGTCGAGCGCCTCAGCGGCGAGCCGCGCCGCGCCGATGATGCCCGCGTTGTTGCGCAATCGCGCCGGAACAACGGGCACCGTCACGCCCGGGAACGGGAGGTAGCTGTCGGCCGCCTTGCTGATGCTGCCGCCCAGCACGAATCGGTCGGGGTTCAGAATCTTCTCCAGGTGGCCGATGTACCGGGCGACGCGCGACGCCCACTCGGCGAGCGTGATGCCCTCCCGCTCGATCACCTTCGCCGCGGTATGACGCTCGATCGAGGTGAAGCCGTCGAGCTCCAGGTGCCCGAGCTCGAAGTTCGGCACCAGCACGCCGTCCGCGACGAGGGCCGAGCCGATCCCGGTTCCGAAGGTGAGCACGAGCGTCACCCCGGGCAGCCCGCTGACCTCGCCGAACGCGACCTCGGCGATGCCCGCCGCATCGGCGTCGTTGACCACGGTGCACGGCGCCTCCACGGCGGCGGAGAGCAGCGCGTGGGCGTCGGTGCCGATCCAGCTGAGGTCGATGTTCGCCGCCGTG
>NZ_LDRK01000121.1 GCF_001477055.1 Leucobacter chromiiresistens | reverse complement strand
GAGCGCCGCCCGCCGCCAGTCGCCGCCAGTCGCCGCCCGGCGCTCAGAACGCGGCGATGCCCGTCAGCTCGCGCCCGATCACGAGCTGATGCACCTCGTCCGTGCCCTCGTAGGTGCGCACGGACTCGAGGTTGGCCATGTGCCGCATCACCGGGAACTCCGAGGTGATGCCGTCGCCGCCGAGGATCGCACGAGCGGTGCCGGCGATCTTGATGGCCTCCCGCACGTTGTTGAGCTTGCCGACCGAGATCTGCCCGTACGTGAGCGCTCCCGCATCCTTCAGCCGCCCGAGGTGCAGCGCCAGCAGGAGCCCCTTCTGGTACTCGACGAACATGTCGGCGAGCTTCGCCTGGATGATCTGCTTGCCGCCGATGGGGGCGCCGAAGACCTCGCGCGACTGCGACCGCTCGACGGCCGCCTCGAGGCAGGAGCGCGCGGCGCCCATCACGCCCCACGCGATGCCGTATCGCGCCTCGTTCAGGCACTTGAACGGCGACGAGAGCCCCTTCGACTTCGGCAGGATCGCATCGGCGGGGATGCGCACGTCCTCGAGCACGATCTCGGTCTGCAGGGAGGCGCGCATCGAGAGCTTGTTCTCGATCGCGGTCGCCGTGAAACCGGGGGTGTCGGTCTCCACGATGAAGCCGCGCACGATCCCCTCCTCGTCCTTCGCCCAGATGACGCCGAGCTTCGCGATGGTGGCGAGGCCGATCCACCGCTTCTTGCCGTTCAGCACCCACTCGTCGCCCTCACGGCGAGCGGTCGTCAGCATGGTGTTGGGGTCGGAGCCGCCCTGCGGCTCGGTGAGCCCGAAGAAGCCGATCGCCTCGCCGCGGCCCATGAGCGGCAGCCAGCGCTGCTTCTGCTCCTCGGAGCCGAACTTGTAGATGGCCCCCATCGCGAGCGAGCCCTGCACGGAGAGCGCGGTGCGGAAGCCCGAGTCGACCGCCTCGAACTCCATGGCGACGAGCCCGTACGCCACCGAGGAGGCGCCCCGCAGCCCGTACCCGTCGAGGTACATGCCGAACGCCCCGAACTCGCCGACCTCGGGCAGCAGCTCGACGGGGAGGCGGCGCTCCTCGAACGCCTGATCGATGACGGGACGGATGCGGCTCTGGGCGAATTCGC
>NZ_LDRK01000120.1 GCF_001477055.1 Leucobacter chromiiresistens | reverse complement strand
GCTCGGCGTGGGTCGCGCCGTACTCTCGGTCGCCGGTGTTGCCGACCGTGCCGCCGAGCGCGCGCGCCATCACCTGGAACCCGTAGCAGATGCCGAGCACGGGGATGCCGAGGTCGAACACGCTCGCGTCGAACGCGGGCGCACCCTCCTCGTACACCGAGGAGGGTCCGCCCGAGAGCACGATGCCGAGCGGGTTGCGGGCCTGCACCTCCGCCGCGGAGATGGTGTGGGGAACGAGCTCGGAGTACACGCCGGCCTCGCGCACGCGGCGCGCGATGAGCTGCGCGTACTGCGCGCCGAAATCGACCACGAGAACCGGTCGGTGGTCCGTTTCCGGCTGTTCAGACAGAGTCGCCATTATCGCTTCAGGGAGCCTTTCGAAGTCGTCGCGGCCGGGGCCGCGGAGGGTGGGGTCGAGGCGTCGGACGCGAGCGCGCCCTCGCGGGAGTCGAGGAAGCCGTTGACCTCGCGCACGATGCGGGCCTCGAGGAAGAACGACATGAACGGGATGACGCCGCCCAGTGCGATGAGCAGGAACTTCAGGAAGCCCCAGCGCATCGGGCTCCACAGGAGGAAGTCGGAGACGAGGTAGACGACGTAGAACCATCCGTGAGCGATGAGGATCGCCTTGAACAGGTCGAACCCGCTCGCCTGGAAGTCGGACTCGATGCCCTCGGGTGCGAGTTCGTAGAAGTGCGCGAACCCGTCGTCGGTGAAGAGGAAGAGCTGCACGTTGAACGCGTACTTCATCACCATGACCGCGCAGAGCAGCAGGAGCATGACGCCCGTGATCACCGAGGTCACCTTGTAGAAGCTCAGTGCTTTCCGAATGCGCGGGTAGTCGGCGGGCTTGGGCTGCAGCTGCATGATATCCATTCTACGGCGGGCTGACGGCGCCCGAGACCGGGGCGCCGAGTGGGTGTCAGGCGTCGGCCTCCGCCTCGAGCAGGAGCATCTCGTGCTCCTTCTCCCACGCGTCGCGTGCGAGGCGGTACCAGAAGAAGATGGCGAAGCCGCCGAATACGAGCCACTCGAGCGCGTAGAAGACGTTCAGCCAGTTGACGGCGTCGGCGGGCAGCGGCGCCACGGAATCGATCGGAGCGAGACCTGCCGCGTCGAGCAGGGGGGCGGATCCCGGGTCGTCGTGCAGCACCAGGTATCCCGAGTAGACGGGGCCGTCGACGGCGCTCCAGATATTCGCGAGCGCGGCAGGCGACATGGCGCGCAGCGTGAGCGGATCCTCGTCGGCGTCGGGCACGCGGGGCCCCTCCGGGGGCATGTACCGTCCCGTGATCTCACGGGCCTCGGCGGAGGTCCGCTCGGCGGCCAGCGTCTCCGCCGCGCGCTCGGCATCGGCGACGGTGGCCGCCCAGCCGATCGCGACGGCGAGGTGCGCGCCGGGCTCCGCGTCGGGCCCGTCGGTCACGAGGTTCCCCACGACCCACGCCCCCGTCGCGCCCCCGTTCTCGCGGGGGGCGACGACCGAGAAGTCGTCGACGACGAAGCGGCCTCCCAGCCGCACGACGACGCCGGCACCCGCATCGGTGACGCCCTGATCGAAGGAGGTCACGCTCGCGAGCGACCGCTCCGACTCGGTGTCCACCTGCTCCTGCTGCTGCGACTGCACCGCGATCCCCGCCTGCCACTGCGCGAGCGCGGCGAACGCGACGGCGATGCCGAGTGCGAGGAGGAGGGCCAGAATCCAGCTCGGTCGGCGCATCACCTGGGCGAGCGTCGGCTCTCCCAGGTACTCGACCTTTCGCGGCGACATCGACCGGGGCTCAGCGCTCGGCGTACACGACGCCCACGCGCTGGAACTCCTTGAGCTCGGAGTAGCCCGTGGTCGCCATCGCACGGCGCAGGGCGCCGATGAGGTTCGCGCTGCCGTCGGCGACGTTCGCCGGGCCGTTCACGATCTCCGCGAGCGGCGCGACGGATCCCACCTGCACCCGTCGTCCGCGGGGCAGGTCCTCGTGGTGCGCCTCCTGGCCCCAGTGCCAGCCTCGACCCGGCGCCTCGGACGCCTTGGCGAGGGCCGTGCCGAGCATCACCGCGTCCGCGCCGCAGGCGATGGCCTTGATGAGGTCGCCCGAGGTGCCGAGACCGCCGTCTGCGATCACGTGGACGTATCGGCCGCCCGATTCGTCGAGGTAGTCGGAGCGGGCGCCGGCCACATCGGCGATGGCGCTCGCCATGGGTGCGCGGATGCCGAGCGTGGCTCGGGTGGTCGACGACGCACCGCCGCCGAAGCCGACGAGCACGCCGGCGGCACCCGTGCGCATGAGGTGCAGGGCGGACTGGTAGGTGGCCGCCCCGCCCACGATCACGGGGACGTCGAGCTCGTAGATGAACTCCTTGAGGTTGAGCGGTTCGCGCCCCTCCTGCGAGACGTGCTCCGCCGACACGGTGTTGCCGCGGATCACGAAGAGGTCGACGCCCGCGTTCACCACCGTCTCGGTGAACTGCGCGGTGCGGTGCGGCGACAGGGCGCCGGCGACGGTCACGCCCGCCTCGCGGATCTCGCTCAGGCGCTCGGTGATCAGCTCGGCCCGGATCGGCGCCGCGTACAGCTCCCGCATGCGCGCCACCGCGGCGATGTCGTCGTCGATGCCCGCGAGCTCCTCGAGGAGCGACTCGGGGTTCTCATGGCGGGTCCAGAGCCCCTCGAGGTTGAGCACGCCGAGACCGCCCAGCTGCCCGAGGGCGATCGCCGCGGCGGGCGACATGACCGAGTCCATGGGTGCGCCGAGCACGGGGATGTCGAACTGGAACGCGTCGATCGTCCACGCGGTCGAGACGAGCTCGGGGTCTCGGGTGCGACGCGTCGGCACGATGCCGATCTCGTCGAAGGTGTACACGCGACGTGCACGCTTGCCGCGGCCGATCTCGATCTCGTTACTCACCCGCCCAGTCTATCCGGAGGCGGCTGGGCGAACCGAGCGCGGCGGGTCGCGCGCGCACCCCGCATGCACGGAGGGGCCCGGCTCGCACGCGAACCGGGCCCCTCCGTGCGCTTCGTCAGCGCTTGTAGTTCGGCGCCTCCACGACCATCTGCACGTCGTGCGGGTGCGACTCCTTGAGCCCCGCGGAGGTGATGCGCACGAAGTTGCCGCGCTCCTTCAGGTCGGCGATCGAGCGCGCTCCCACGTAGAACATCGACTGCCGCAGACCGCCGATCATCTGGTGGCTGACCGCGCCCACGGGCCCGCGGTAGGGCACCTGGCCCTCGATGCCCTCGGGGATCAGCTTCTCGTCGCTCGGCACGTCGGCCTGGAAGTACCGGTCCTTCGAGTACGACGTGCGCTCTCCCCGCGTCTGCAGCGCGCCGAGCGAGCCCATGCCCCGGTAGTTCTTGAACTGCTTGCCGCCCACGAAGACCAGGTCGCCGGGGCTCTCGTCGGTGCCCGCGAGCAGGGATCCCATCATCACGGACGACGCGCCCGCGACGAGCGCCTTCGCGATGTCGCCCGAGTACTGCAGCCCGCCGTCGGCGATCACCGGAACGCCCGCGGGGGTCGCCGCCTTCGCGGCCTCGTACACCGCGGTGACCTGCGGCACCCCGACGCCCGCGATGACGCGCGTCGTGCAGATCGAGCCCGGTCCGACGCCCACCTTCACGGCGTCGGCGCCCGCCTCGACGATGGCCTTCGCGCCGGCGTAGGTCGCGACGTTGCCGCCGATGACATCCACGCCCGCGAACGCGGGGTCGGCCTTGATCTTCGCGATGATGTCGAGCACGCCCTTGCTGTCGCCGTTCGCCGTGTCGACGACGAGCACGTCGACGCCCGCCTCGACGAGCGCGCCGGCGCGCTTCCAGGCGTCGCCGAAGAAGCCGACTGCAGCACCGACGCGCAGGCGACCCGCCTCGTCCTTGGTGGCCAGCGGGTACTGCTCCTCCTTGTCGAAGTCCTTCACCGTGATGAGCCCGGTCAACCGCCCCTCGTCGTCGACGAGCGGCAGCTTCTCGATCTTGTGCTCGCGGAAGATCGCCGCCGCGTCCTCCCGCGAGATGCCGCGCGGGCCGGTGATGAGCGGCATCCGTGTCATCGCGTCCTCGACGCGCACCTGGGAGCGGTCCTTCGGGTCGATGAAGCGCATGTCGCGATTGGTGATAATCCCGAGCAGCACGTCGTTCGAGTCGACGACCGGCAGGCCCGACACGCGGTACTCGCCGCAGATGGCGTCGACTTCGGCCACCGAGGCGTCGATGGAGGTGGTCACGGGGTTCGTGATCATGCCCGCCTCGCTGCGCTTCACCCGATCGACCATCTCGGCCTGATCCTGGATCGACAGGTTGCGGTGCAGGATGCCGAGGCCGCCGTTGCGGGCCATCGCGACCGCCATGCGGGTCTCGGTCACGGTGTCCATCGCCGCGGAGATCAGCGGGATCTGCAGGCGGATGCGCCGTGTGAGCTGGGTCGAGGTGTCCGCCTCGCTGGGGATGACGTCGGTGTGCGCGGGGAGCAGCAGCACATCGTCGTAGGTCAGACCGGTGAACGCGAAGGGGTCACGCTGTTCCATGGAACCTCTATCTGTGTCGTGGGTGGGGCTCTCAGAGATTCGCGGGCGACCGGGATGCGGTGCCCGTACGGTCTCTCAGTCTAAGGGAACGGGGGCGGTGTTCACCTGCGCCGTCGGCGAACGCCGCAGCTGCAGCACCATGTCGACGATGAGGATGACGAGTGCGATCCAGACGCCGATGAAGCCGATCCAGCGCCCCGTCGTGATCTCCTCGTGGGTGACGAGCGCGCCGTAGAAGAACCCGAGGATCGGGGTGAGGAACTGCAGGAAGCCGATGTGCGCGAGCGGCAGCCGGCGCGTGGCCTCGCCGAAGAGGATCAGCGGGATCGCGGTGACGATGCCGCTGAGCAGCACGAGCGCCGTCACGCCCGTTCCGAACGTGAACGCGGTGAGGCCGGAGGTGGCCGCGATGACGGCGAGCTGCGCCGCCGCGACGGGGAGGGTCGCGAACGTCTCCACGGTGAGACCGGTGATGCCGTCGACCGACTCGCCCGCGTGCTTGTGCACCGCGCCGTAGAGGCCGAAGGAGAGGGCGATGCCGAGCGCGATCCACGGGAACGACCCGTACGCGATCGCCGCGATCAGCACCCCGATGCCCGCCACGGCGACGGCGATCCACTGCAGGCGGCTGAGGCGCTCCTTGCGGAATACGACGCCGATCAGGATCGTGAAGAGCGGGTTGATGAAGTACCCGAGCGCGGTCTCGAGCACGTGCCCGGTCATCACGCCGATGACGAAGATCTGCCAGTTCGCGTACAGGAAGAGGGCGGAGAGCGCGAACCACCCGAGCAGCCGCGGGGTGCGCAGGATCGCGGCCACCCGCCCCCACCCGCGGGTCGCGGTGACGAGCAGCAGGCAGAAGACGAGCGTGGTGGCCACCCGCCACGGCACGACTTCGAGCGGGCCGACCATCGCGATGAGCCCGAAGTAGAAGGGGAACGCCCCCCACCAGAGATACGCTCCGAGACCGAATCCGAGTCCCGCACGTGATCGACGCATCGGAGCAGTCTACTCCCGTTCGGCTCTCCCATACGACGGCGGCCCCGCCGATCCCTCGAGGGATCGG
>NZ_LDRK01000012.1 GCF_001477055.1 Leucobacter chromiiresistens | reverse complement strand
GCGGCGGCGCGCGATCCGGCGGAATGCGGGCCCGGCCCGCGTTGTTGGGGTCGGTGGAAGCACCGCAGGGTGGCACGCATCGCGAAGGAGAGCTCATGACTCAGGCTGCACAGAACGCACGGACCCGCATCGGAAACTCCGATCTCGAGATCGCCCCGCTCGCGCTCGGAGGCAACGTCTTCGGGTGGACGGCCGACCGGGCCACGTCGTTCGACGTGCTCGACGCGTTCACGCAGGGCGGGGGCGACTTCATCGACACGGCTGACGGGTACTCGGCGTGGGCGCCGGGCAACTCGGGCGGCGAGTCCGAGACCATCATCGGCGAGTGGCTCCGCGAGCGCAGCAGCCGCGACGCGGTGGTGATCGCGACGAAGGTGTCGACGCACCCGCAGTTCTCCGGCCTCGCCGCCGCGAACGTGCGCGCCGCCGCCGACGCGTCGCTGCAGCGCCTGCAGACCGACCGCATCGACCTCTACTACGCGCACTTCGACGACACCGATACGCCGCTCGAGGAGACGGTCGCCGCCTTCTCCGAGCTGGTGGACGCGGGCAAGGTGCGCGCGATCGGCGTATCGAACTACACGGCGGATCGGGTGGCCGAGTGGTTCCGGATCGCGCGAGCCGGCGGCTACCACCTGCCCGTCGCGCTGCAGCCGCACTACAACCTGGTCGAGCGCGATTTCGAGACGAACGGTCTGCGCGCGGTCGCCGAGGAGGAGGCGCTCGCGGTGTTCCCGTACTTCTCGCTCGCCAAGGGGTTCCTGGCCGGCAAGTACCGCGACGCCGAAGACGCGACCGCGGCGGACGCGAGCCCCCGCGCGGGCGAGGCGGCCGAGTACCTCGACGATCGGGGTCGCGCGGTGCTCGCCGCCCTCGACGCGGCGGCCGACGCCCACGACGCTCCGGTGGCGGCGGTATCGCTCGCCTGGCTGCGCGAGCAGCCCACGGTCGCCGCACCGATCGCCAGCGCGCGCAACCTCGACCAGCTGCCGGCGCTGCTCGCGTCGCTCTCGCTCGAGCTCTCGGCGGACGAGATCGAGAGCCTCACCGCGGCCTCGGCGTAGGCCCGATCGGGCGGCGGCGTCGCGGTGCGATGCCGTCGCGGTCTCGACCGCGGCGCCGATCGCCCGAGGGCTCGAGCCGATCTCCCGAGCGCCGCGGCGGTGCGCCCGGTAGTGTGAGGCGCATGCGCACGTTCACACTGCCGGGCACCGAACTCTCCGTCTCCGATGTCGTGCTGGGGTTGATGCGCATCCAGGACACATCGGACGACGAGGTGCGCACCCTGGTGAGCGCCGCCCGCGACGCGGGCATCACGCTGCTCGACCACGCCGACATCTACGGCGACCGGCTGCACGGGTGCGAGCGGCGCTTCGCGGAGGCGCTGCGGTTCACGGCGTCGGAGCGCGAGCAGTGGGTGATCCAGTCGAAGGCCGGCATCGTGAAAGACGGGCCGTACTTCGACTTCTCGTACGCGCACATCATGGAGTCGGTGCACGGCTCGCTGGAGGCGCTGGGCACCGGCTACCTCGACATCCTGCTGCTGCACCGCCCCGACGCGCTCGTCGAGCCCGAGGAGGTGGCGCGCGCGTTCGACGAGCTCTCGGCCTCGGGCAAGGTGCGCGCGTTCGGCGTGTCGAACCACACGCCCCGCCAGATCGACCTGCTGCGCAAGTACGTGGCCCAGCCGCTCGTCGCGAATCAGCTGCAGCTCTCGATCACCCATGCGCCGATGATCGCGCAGGGCATCGCCGCCAACATGCAGGGTCTGCCGCAGTCGGTCTCCCGCGATGACGGGGTGCTCGACTACTGCCGCCTCCACGACATCACGGTGCAGGCCTGGTCGCCGTTCCAGGCGAACTTCTTCGACGGCCCCTTCCTCGGGTCGGATCGCTATCCCGAGCTCAACGCGGTGATCGACCGCCTGTCGGCCCAGTACGGGGTGCCCGCCGAGGCGATCGCCGTCGCGTGGATCACACGTCACCCGGCACGCATGCAGGTGGTGCTGGGCACGACCTCGCCCGACCGCGTGGCGGCCGCCGCTCAGGGCTCCGATGTCACGCTGACGCGCGCCGAGTGGTACGAGCTCGTGCGGGCCGCCGGCTACACCGTGCCGTAGGCGCCGCGTCGGCACCGTGCCGTAGGCGCCGCGTCGGCACCGTGCCGTAGGCGCCGCCGCGCCGCCGCGCCGACCGCGCCGCGCTACCCCCCGAGGGCGGCGGCGATGCGCTCGGGTGCGAGCGCCGCGTCGATCGCGAGCTGCGCGGCGCCGTAGATCGCTGCGTTGCCGGCGGCGACCGAGGGGGCGATGGTGAGCTGCTCGGTGGAGAGCGGGATGGATCGCGCGTAGACCACTTCGCGCACGCCGGCGACGAGGTGCTCCGCCGCTTGCGCCATGGTGCCGCCGATGACGATGGCGGAGGGGTTCATGATCGAGACGCACGCGGTGAGCACTTCGCCGATGTCGCGGCCGGCCTGGCGGATCAGCTGGATCGCGTGCACGTCTCCGGCTTTGGCGAGCGCGACGACTGCGCTGGGGCGGTGGAGGGGCGCCTCTGGCGTGCTCAGCGCGCGGGCGAGGGCGCGCCCGGAGGCGACGGCTTCGAGGCAGCCGCGATTGCCGCAGGGGCAGGGGGTGTCGGCGGCGCGGGCGAGTGCGATGTGGCCGATGTCGCCGGCGGCGCCGTTGGCGCCGCGGCGGAGGCTTCCTCCGGATACGATGCCGGCCCCGATGCCGCTCGCGACCTTCACGAAGATGAGGTCGGTGACTCCACTCCACGCGGTCGCGAGCTCGCCGAGCGCCATGATGTTGACGTCGTTGTCGACGAGCACGGGCGCGTCGATGCGGGAGCGGATGGCGCTCGGGATGTCGAAGCGGTCCCAGCCGGGCATGATGGGCGGGTTGATGGGGCGGCCGGTGGAGAACTCGACGGGGCCGGGTACTCCGATGCCGACTCCGGCGACGTGCGACAGGTCGTAGCCGAGGCCGGGGAGCAGCTCTTCGGCGGAGTCCAGGATCCAGGAGATGGCGGCCTCCGGCCCCGACGAGATCTCGCGCGGCGTCGAGATCTCGGCGAGCAGTTCGCCGCGCAGGTCGGTGACGGCGACGCGCGCGTGCAGGGCGCCGAGGTCGGCCGCGAGCACGACGCGGGCGCGCGGGTTGAAGGCGAGCTGGGCCGATGGGCGCCCGCCGGTGGACGCGGCGTCGGCGACGGGGGCGATGAGGCCGAGCTCGATGAGCTGATCGATGCGCTGCGCGACGGTGGGGCGCGAGAGTCCGGTGACCTGGGCGAGGTGGGCGCGCGTGCGGGGCTCGCCGTCGCGGAAGAGCTGCAGCAGTCCGCCGGCGGAGGAGGCCGGGGGCTCGGAGGGGGCGATGATCGCGGTCACACTTTCAGTAAACCACACCCCCAACTTCGGTAACGGTTTGATTACTTATGAAGAATACTTGACAAAAGTGTGGAGTCCGGAAACACAATGGACCCATGTCCCCGCAGACGATGGAGTCTCGCCGGCCGTCCAGCATCGGAATGCTCGGCGCCGGTTTCATGGCTCGCACCCACACGCACGCCGCCCGCCTCGCCGGCGCCCGCCTCGCGACGCTCGCCGCGTCGAGCCCGCAGAGCTCGGAGCGCGCGGCCGCCGCGCTCGGCTACGAGCGCGCGGCGACCGTCGAGCAGCTGCTCGCCGAGGAGCACGCGGTCGTGCACGTCTGCACCCCGAACACGAGCCACGTCGCATTCGCGCGCGCCGCACTGCTCGCCGGCTCGCACGTGATCTGCGAGAAGCCGCTCGCCACATCGGCGGCGGACGCCCGCGCGCTCGTCGAGCTCGTCGAGGCCCAGGGCCTGGTCGGCGCCGTGCCCTTCGTCTACCGCTACCACCCGATGGTGCGCGAGGCGCGGGCCCGCATCGCCGGCGGCGGGCCCGGCGCCGTCGTCACGATCTCGGGGCAGTACCTGCAGGACTGGCTGCTCGGCGCCCAGGACGACAACTGGCGGGTGGCCGCCGACGCCGGCGGACCGTCGCGCGCCTTCGCAGACATCGGATCGCACCTCGTCGACCTCGTCGAGTTCGTCAGCGGAGACCGCATCACCCGCCTCGTCGCGACCACCCGCACCGTGCACGCGGAGCGGAACGGTCAGCGGGTGAGCACGGAGGATGCGGTGGCGCTGACCCTCGAGCTCGCGGGCGGCGGCATCGGATCGCTGCTCGTCTCCCAGGTCGCGCCCGGCCGCAAGAACGGACTCGTGCTCGAGATCGCGGCAGCCGACGAGAGCGTGCGCTTCGAGCAGGAGGACCCCGAACGGCTGTGGGTCGGGCGGCGCGACCAGTCGCTCCTGCTGCGGCGCGATCCCGACACGCTCTCGCCCGACGCGGCGCGGCTCTCGAACGTTCCCGCCGGGCACGCGCAGGGGTATCAGGACGCGTTCGACGCGTTCGTCGCCGACGCCTACGCGGCGGTCGCGGGCGAGCAGCCCGCGGGGCTCCCGACCTTCGCCGACGGCCTGCGCGCCGCGCAGATCACCGACGCCGTGCTCGAATCGGCGCGCGACGGGCGCTGGGTGGAGGTGGCCTCGTGAACATCGCACCCGTGCTCAGCGTCACCGGCATCCGCAAGCAGTTCTTCGGAAACGAGGTGCTGCACGGCATCTCGCTCGATCTCGTGCCCGGCACGGTGCACGGCCTCGTCGGCGAGAACGGCGCCGGCAAATCCACACTCATGAAGATCGTCGCCGGCGTGTACCGCCGAGACGCCGGCGACATGCGCCTCGACGGTGCGAGCGTCGACTTCGCGCACCCGGTCGAGGCGGCCGCGGCCGGCGTGGCCACCGTGTTCCAGGAGTTCAACCTGCTGCCCGACCGATCCGTCGCGCAGAACGTCTTCCTCGGCCGCGAACCGCGGCGGCGCGGCCTCATCGACACCGCGGCGATGCGGCGCGCCACCGCCGAACTGCTCGACGATCTCGGCATCGACGGGATCGACCCCGGCGCCCAGGTCGGCAGTCTCACGGTCGCCGAGCAGCAGATCGTCGAGATCGTGAAGGCGCTCTCGATCGACGCCCGGGTCATCTCGATGGACGAGCCGACGGCGGCGCTCGCCGATCACGAGGTCGCGATCCTCGCCCGCGTGATCCGCCGCCTGCGCGACCGGGGCGTCGCCATTCTCTACGTCTCCCACCGGCTCAAGGAGATCTTCGAGCTCTGCGACACGATCACCGTGATGAAGGACGGCGCGCTCGTGTCGAGCGATCCCGTGGGCGCGCTGGATCAGCCGACGCTCGTGCGCCGCATGGTCGGCCGGCCCATCAGCGCATTCTTCCCCGATCCCGAGCCCGGCACCGAGACGGGCGAGGTCGTCGTGCAGGTGCGCGGCGGCGGCAACACGCAGCTCGACGGCATCGACCTCGACGTGCGCGCCGGCGAGGTCGTCGGCCTGTCGGGGCTGCAGGGGTCGGGCCGCACCGAGCTCGTCGAGGCCGTCTTCGGTGCCGCCCCCTTCACGCGCGGCACGCTCAAGATCGCCGGGGCGGTGCGCGCCGTGCGCAGCCCGCGGCAGGCCGTGCGGCTCGGCATCGCCCTCGTCACCGAGGACCGCAAGCGCACGGGCCTCGCGCTGAACCAGTCGATCCTCGACAACGCGCTGCTCGCCATCCGCAGCGTCTTCCCGCGGCGCACGCGCGCCGAGCGCGCCCGGGTGCCCGGCATGTTCGAGGCGCTCGAACTGGTGAGCCGCGGCCCCCAGCAGGAGGTGCAGGCGCTCTCCGGCGGCAACCAGCAGAAGGTGGTGCTCGCGAAGTGGCTCGCCACCGAGCCCCGCGTCGTGCTGCTCGACGAACCGACCCGCGGCATCGACGTCGGCGCGAAGGTCGCCGTGTACCGGCTCATCCGCGAGCTGGCGAAGCGCGGCGTCGCGATCCTGCTCGTATCGAGTGAACTCCCGGAGGTGATCGGCATGGCCGATCGGATTCTCGTGATGCGCGACGGGCGCATCGCCGGCGAACTGCCGGCCGGCTCATCGGAGGAGACGGTGCTGGCGCTCGCCACCGGCGCCGTCTCGGAACGGGGCGCGGCATGAGCATCGCACTCCCCGAACGGTTGCAGCACCTCAGGCGTCTCGACACCACCGCGATCGTGTTCCTCGCGCTCGTCGTCGTGCTCGTGCTTAGCGCGATCCTCGTCGCCACGGTGGGCCGCAACCTCTTCAGCCCCGGCAGCATCCGCGACATCCTCACCGGGATGAGCGTGCTCGGGTTCGTCGCGATCGGGCAGACCCTCGTCATCCTCGGCGGATCGCTCGACCTCTCCGTGCCGTACGTCGTCAGCCTCACCAGCCTCATCGCGGCGCAGACCATGAACGGGTCGGCCGGCATGGTGCTTCCCGGCGTGCTGCTCGCCCTCGTCGTCGCAGCCGTCATCGGGCTCGCGAACGGCCTGATCGTCACCGTCTTGAACGTGCACGGCTTCGTCACCACGCTCGGCGTCGGCCTCATGCTCAAGGGGTACCTCGACACCAACTATCAGGGGACCGCGGGGTCCGTGCCGTGGGCGTTCCAGCTCTTCGGCGCGACCGGCGTCGGCCCGGTGCCCGTCTCCACGATCGTGATGCTCGCGCTCGCCGGCCTCGTCGCCTTCGTGCTCGCGCGCAGCAGCTTCGGCCACCACCTGTACGCGGTCGGCGGCAGCAGCGAGGTCGCCCGGCTCTCGGGGGTGCGCACTCGGCGCCCCCTCATCTGGGCGCACGTGCTGTGCTCGGTCTTCGCGGGCCTGGCCGGACTGCTGCTCGCCAGCCGACTCGGCGTCGGCAGCCCGACGGTCGGCGTGCAGGGCGGCTACGACCTGCTCTCGATCGCGGCGGTCGTGCTGGGCGGCACCCTCCTCGCCGGCGGGCGGGGAACGATCTGGGGCACCATCGGCGGAGTCGCGATCTTCGCGGTGCTCGACAACCTCATGAGCGTGCTGCAGGTCAACCCGTTCCTCAAAGACGTGGTGCGCGGTGCGGTCATCGTCATCGCCGTCGCGATCTACTCGCGGCGCCGGCTCATCGCCCGCCGCGAGCGCTTCACGCGCTCGGGGGAGGCGGCGCCCGTGCCGGCAGACGTCACGACAGCAGGAGGATCGCGATGAGCGCCACCGACCCGAGCATCACGCGCCCGGTCGACACCCCGGCCGCGGCGACCGCCTCGGGCGGCATCGCCCGATTCGCCCGCGCCGCGATCAGCCCGCGCGGCGCGGTCTACCTGCTGCTCATCGTGCTGCTCGTCGCCGTGGCGATCCTGAACCCCTCGTTCGCTGAGCCCGGCCAGCTCGTGCGCTACATCCAGCGCGTCGCCCCCATCGCCCTCGTCGCCATCGGCCAGTACTTCGTCATCGTCAGCGGCGAGTTCGACCTGTCGCAGGGGTCGCTCGTGACCACCCAGGTGGTGCTCGCGGGCACCCTCATCGGGCAGGACGACGCGAAGGTGCTTCCCGTGCTCGCGCTGCTGCTCGTGCTCGGCGCCGCCGTCGGCGTGGTGAACGGCCTCGTCACCACCTTCCTGAAGGTGCCCTCGTTCATCGTCACCCTCGGCATGATGCTCGTGCTCTACGGCGGCGTCATGTGGTGGACCGGCGGAGCGGCGACCGGCAACCCGGCCGACTCGTTCCGCCAGGTCGGCCGAGGCGGCATCGAGGGCGTACCCGTCATCGGGCTGCTGCCGTGGGCCGTGCTGGTGCTCGCGGCGGTCGTCGCCCTCGCGGCCTGGCTTTCTCGCCGCCCGTTCGGGCGCACGCTCGTGGCGATCGGCGATAACCCTGCGGCCGGCGTCTTCGCCGGGGCCTCGGTGTGGCGCACCAAGACCGCCGCGTTCGTCATCTCGTCGCTCTGCGCCACCGTCGCCGGGGTGCTGCTCGTCGGCTACGCGGGCGTGCACCCCTCGGTGGGCCGGGGCTACGAGTTCATCGCGATCACCGCGGTGGTGCTCGGCGGCGTCGTGCTCGGCGGCGGACGCGGCTCCGTCTGGGGAGCGCTCGCCGGCGCGTTCGCGCTCGAGACGCTGTTCACGCTGCTGAACTTCACCTCCGTGCCGTCGACGATGCGCGACGCCATTCAGGGCGCCATCATCATCGCTGCCGTCGCCTACTCGGGCGCCGCGTTCCGCGCGCGGCGCAAGCGGCCCACCAGCGGCCTCGGCGCGGTCGCCGATGCGGGCGCCCCGGGGCCCAGCACCCACGAACCTCCCGGAGCCTCCGGGACAGATCCGACGGGGAGCACCCCGTCACCCGATCCCGCCGGCACCGCTGCCGCGCGGGGCGCACAGAAGAAGGAGAACCGATCATGAAACGATCGCTCAGCATCACGGCGAGCCTCGCCGCTGCGGCATCGCTGATCCTGCTCGCGGGGTGCACCACCGATCCGTCGGTGGAGAACTCCGCGGAAGAGGCCCCGGCCGAGACCTCCGAGTCGACCGAATCGACCGAGTGGTTCGACCAGGAGCTCTTCGACAAGCAGGACGCGGAGCGCGGCGTCACCCCCGAAGGGCCCGAGGACGAGCCCTACCTGCAGATGATCAACGCCGAGATGAAAGACACCTCAGAGTTCGCATCGGACGGGGCCAAGAAGGTGTGCTTCGCGAACGCCTCCATCTCGAACCCGTGGCGCCAGACCGGGTGGATCACGATGAACGAGCAGCTGAAGGTGCTCCAGGAGTCGGGCGCGATCTCCGAGATGGAGACGCGCGACGCGAAGGACAGCGACGACACCCAGATCGCCGACATCGACTACTTCATCGCGGAGGGCGACTGCGACGGCTTCATCATCTCGCCGAACTCGACCGCGGCGATGACCCCCGCCGTCGAGCGCGCCTGCGAGACCGGCAAGCCCGTCGTCGTCTTCGACCGCGGCGTCGAGACGGACTGCGCCGTCACCTTCATCCACCCCATCGGCGGGTTCGCGTGGGGCATCGACACCGCCGAGTTCCTGATCGACAACCTCGAAGAGGGCGACAAGGTGATCGCGCTCCGCATCCTGCCCGGCGTCGACGTGCTCGAGCAGCGCTGGGCCGGCGCCGAGAAGCTGTTCGAAGAAGCCGGCATCGAAGCGGTCGACTACTTCTCGGGCGGCGACCCCGCCGAGATCAAGAAGATCATCTCCGACGAGCTCGCCAAGGGCGACGTGCAGGGCGTCTGGATGGATGCCGGCGACGGCGCCGTCGCCGCGATCGAGGCGTTCGAGGATGCGGGCAAGGAGTACCCCGTGATGACGGGCGAGGACGAGCTGAGCTTCCTGCGCAAGTGGAAGGACACGGGCCTCACCGGGCTCGCACCGGTCTACTCGAACTTCCAGTGGCGCACCCCGCTGCTCGCGCTCGAGAAGATCTTCGACGGCGAGGAGGTGCCGGCCGAGTGGGTGCTGCCGCAGAGCCCCATCACCGCCGACGAGCTCGACGAGTACCTGGAGCGCAACGACGGCATGCCCGACGGGCACTACGCCAAGTTCGGCGGCGAGAACCTGCCCGGCTACCCGAAGGTCTGGCAGGATCGCCAGATCCCGTAAGCGGTCGGAGCGCCGGGGGAGGGCGCGCGCGGCGCGCGTCCCCCGGCGCCTCCGGCTTCTCCGGCTTCTCGGCCACGGCCCGCTCGCCGCGGTCTCAGATCGCCCCGCGATGCACGACGCATGAAAGGACGCACATGCGCAGAACGCTCGGCGTGAACACCTGGGTGTGGACCTCGCCGCTCGACGACGCGTCGCTGCTCGCCATCGCCGAGCGCGCGCGACGCATCGGGTACGAGCTGCTCGAGCTGCCCGTCGAGACGCCCGGCGACTGGTCGCCCGCGCTCGCCGCGGAACGGCTCGCCTCGCTCGGCATGGGCGCGCGCGTCGTCGGCGCGATGGGTGAGGGGCGCGACCTGCTCGACGACCGGCATCGCGCGTCGACGCAGGCGTACCTGCGGCACTGCGTCGACGTCGCGGTCGCGGTCGGATCGCCGACGGTCGCAGGCCCCTTCACCGCCCGCACCGGGCGCGTGTGGCGCATGGACGCCGCGGAGCGCGCCACGGCGGTCGCCGCGTGGCGCGAGGCGATCCGGCCCGTGGCCTCGTACGCCGCCGAGCACGGGGTGACGCTCGCGATCGAGCCGCTCAACCGGTACGAGACCAGCTTGATCAACACGGTCGATCAGGCTCTCGACGCGCTCGATCCGCTGCTCGGCGACGCGGCGCCCGGCGGCTCCGGCCTCGGGCTCGCACTCGACGCCTACCATCTCAACATCGAGGAGCGCTCGCCGGCCGCCGCGATCCGGGCCGCCGGCGATCACCTCGCCGTCGTGCAGGTCTGCGGCAACGACCGCGGCCCCGCAGGGCCCGACCACACCGACTGGGGCGCCTTCTTCGACGCCCTCGACGACGTGGGCTACACCGGCCCGCTGACGCTCGAGAGCTTCACCGGAGACAACGACACGATCGCGACCGCGGCGTCGATCTGGCGCCCGCTCGCAGCGTCGCAGGACGCGCTCGCGCGCATCACCTACGATTTCCTCACCGACCACCAGCTGCAAAGGAGCGGCCGCCCATGAACCCGGAAGCCTCGCACCCCGTCACCCTCTTCACCGGGCAGTGGGCCGACCTGCCGTTCGAAGAGGTCGCCCGCCTCGCCGCCGAGTGGGGGTACGACGGGCTCGAGATCGCCGCATCCGGCGACCACCTCGATCTCGCCCGCGCCGACGAGGACGACGCCTACCTGCGCTCCCGGCTCGAGGTGCTCGACCGCTACGGCCTCCAGGTGTGGGCGATCTCGAACCACCTCGCCGGGCAGGCGGTCTGCGACGACCCCATCGACTTCCGCCACCAGGCCATCGTGCGCCCCTACGTGTGGGGCGACGGCGACCCCGAGGGCGTGCGGCAGCGCGCCGCCGCCGACATGCAGCGCGCCGCCCGCGTCGCCCGCAAGCTCGGCGCAGACGTGGTCACCGGTTTCACCGGGTCGAAGATCTGGCCCTACGTCGCGATGTTCCCGCCCGTGCCCGAATCGGTGATCGACGAGGGGTACGAGGATTTCGCGCGGCGATGGACCCCGATCCTCGACGTCTTCGACGGGGAGGGCGTGCGCTACGCGCACGAGGTGCACCCCTCCGAGATCGCCTACGACTACTGGACGACCGTGCGCGCCCTCGAAGCCGTCGACCACCATCCGTCGTTCGGCATCAACTGGGACCCGAGCCACCTCGTGTGGCAGGGCATCGACCCCATCGGGTTCATCGTCGACTTCGCCGACCGCATCTGCCACGTCGACTGCAAGGACACGCGCCTCCGCCCGCGGACGGGGCGCGCGGGCATCCTCGGATCCCACCTCCCCTGGGGCGATCCCCGCCGCGGGTGGGACTTCGTGTCGACCGGCCACGGCGACATCCACTGGGAGGACGGCTTCCGGGCGCTCGCAGGCATCGGCTACACCGGCCCCATCTCGATCGAGTGGGAGGACGCCGGCATGGACCGCCTGCACGGCGCGGCCGAGGCGGTCGAGCGGATCCGCGCGCTCCTCTGGAAGCGCCCGACGGCCTCCTTCGACGCGGCGTTCTCGAACCAGTAGGCGCGGCGGCGGCCGCCGCTGGCGGTCGCGTCGCTGCGCCGTGATGCGAGCGGGGTCACTTCTCGTGCGTGTCCCGGGCTCGACACGCACGAGAAGCGACCCCGCTCCGAGAAGGAGGGAGGAGCGCGCGTGCGAGAATCTACGGGTGAACGACGCAGCGCCCCAGGCCGAACCGACTCCCGAGCGCTCGACCTCCGGAGTGGGGCCCTGGCCGGGCGGGCGCGACGCGTGGCCCGCCGACGCTTACTACGATCCCGAACTGCTCGAGTTCGGCGACACCCGCAACGTGATCGACCGGTACCGGTACTGGAGCATGGCCGCGATCGTGGCCGACCTCGACGAGCACCGGCATCCGTTCCACGTCGCGATCGAGAACTGGCAGCACGACATGAACATCGGCTCGATCGTGCGCAGCGCCAACGCGTTCGCGGCCGACACCGTGCACATCGTCGGCCGGCGGCGCTGGAACAAGCGCGGCGCGATGGTGACCGACCGCTACCAGCACGTGGAGCACCGCGAAGACGTGACCGCGCTCGCGGAGTGGGCGCGGGGCGAGGGGATCCCGATCATCGCGATCGACAACGTGCCCGGCTGCGTTCCCATGGAGACCTTCGACTGGCCGGAGCGCTGCGTGATGCTGTTCGGGCAGGAGGGGCCCGGCCTCACCGCCGAGGCGATCGCGGCCGCCGATGCGGTGGTCGAGATCACGCAGTACGGATCGACGCGCTCGATCAACGCGTCGGCAGCGGCGGCGGTGTCGATGTACAGCTGGGTGCAGCAGCACTCCCCGCTCCGCCCGCGCTGAGCGGCTCCGCGCTCCGCCGCGGGCGCCCCGCCCCGCGCCTCATCCCCGCGAGACCGAGGGTTTCGCCCGAGACGGTGCGTTTCGCCGCCGGTTTTCGCCTCGCGTTCGGCGCAAACCCTCGGTCTCGCGGGAGAAGGCGGCGGCGCTCGGCGATGGTGAGCGCCGAATTGATGGAGGAAGCCATACTGCACACCGGCCCGGATCGTGCGGAAACGGCTTTCGAATCCGCGTAAAACGGTGAGTTCACTACTCAATTCGCGTCGTACCGCAACTGAACTATCGCGATTCCGCAGTTCGAGCAGTTCGCGAGGGGCAGTGTGGGGACTGCAAGTGTGCACCCGGCGCCGAGGCGGCCGATCCGACCCCGCCTCAGACCGCACGCTTCGCGACACTGAACAGGCACGCCGCAGTGTCGGCGACGGAGGGAAGGCGATGAGTGAGATGAACTGGCCGGTATGGATGGGCGATATCCCCACCTGGGTGACCGCGGCGGCAGTCGTGTTCGCGGCAGGATCCTACAATCTCGATCGCGCGCGTCAGCGCACTGAGACCGAACGCGAGGCCCGGGAACAGGCGAATCGCCTGACCGCGTGGATCGTGACGGATCCGGATGGGCAGAAGCGGAAGTACGGTGTGGTGCTCGACAACAGTTCCGGATCGGGCTTCCGCGACGTTTCCGTCACGGTGAAGATGCACAGCGCCCTGGTCGACAAGCCGATTCGTCTCGTGATGCTGCCCCCTGGTCGGTACTACGTCGAGTTCGACAGCGCGAACGACGCGTTCCCCTGGAAGTTCGCCACGGAGGTGCCGAACACGGTGGACGAGTGCCTGCGGCCCATCATGCACTCGATCAAGTACCAGGTTCGGTCGGTGACGTTCACGGATACGCGGGAGCAGCGCTGGGTGCGCGACGCGTCGTTCGTTCTCGCCCGCGCGGAAGCGAACTGACGCGCGGGGCCCGGCCGCTCCGCCCGCGCTGACGCGCGCCCCGCGCCCGTCCGCCCCGCGCCTCATCCCCGCGAGACCGAGGGTTTCGCCCGAGACGGTGCGTTTCGCCGCCGGTTTTCGCCTCGCGTTCGGCGCACACCCTCGGTCTCGCGGGGAAAGGCGCCCCCGCACCGCCGCCCCGCGCCCTAGTTGCGGAAGACGCCCGACACCTCGTCGAGGCTGCCGACGAGGTGCGACTCCAGCAGCGACGTCGCTGTCTCGAGGTCGAACCGCTCGATGGCCCGCGCGATCTCGAGGTGCTGGTCGACGGCCGAGCACCGCCGTGAGGGCACCGCCTGGAACATGGCGATGCCGATCCTCACCTGGCGATCGTGGATGGAGTTGTAGAGCTGGGCGAACTCCGTGTTGCCCGTCGCCTGCACGAGGGTCCAGTGGAACTCCTTGTCGGTGACCACCATGTCGACGACGCGCTCGGGGTCGTCCTCGAGGATCGTGCGCTGCTCGTCGATGAGGTGGAACAGGCGCTCGGCGACGGGCACGCGATGCTCGCACACCCATTTCACGCCGTGCCCCTCGAGCACGACGCGGGTGACCGCCTGCTCCTGGATCGCCCGCAGCGTGATCTCGGGCACGAGCGCCCCGCGATGCGGGATGAGGGTGAGGAGCTGCTCGGATTGGAGGCGGGAGAAGGCCTCCCGCACGGGGGTGCGGGAGACTCCCGTGGCCAGCGCGATCTCGTTCTCCGTGATGACGGTCTGCGGGGCGAGCTCGAGCGTGATGATGAGGTTCTTCAGGTATCCGTAGGCGTAGTCCGCAGCTTTGACGCCGGGCGGCCGCACGCCCGGCGGCAGCGGCGCCTTGACCGACCAGCCGCCGAACCGGGCGTGCGATACATCCGGGATGAGCTGCATGCGTAGATCGTAGCTCAGGCCTGTGGGCCGACGACGAAGCGGCGGTTCTCGAGGCAGGGGTTGGTGCGGCGCACCTGCGCGACCCGATCGGAGCTGATCACCGCGGTGGCGAACGCATCGGCCTCCTCGCCCGCCGAGGCGCGCGTGATGCCGAGCGGGTCGATGATCTGGCTCTGGCCGGTGCAGTGCGGACCGGTCTGGCCGGCGGCGGCGACGTACGTGGTGTTCTCGATGGCGCGGGCGCGCAGCAGCGACTCCCAGTGCAGCTCCTTCATCGGCCCGACGGCCCACGCAGCGGGGTAGACGAGCACGTCGGCGCCGTGGTCGACGAGCCAGCGCGCCATCTCGGGGAAGCGCAGGTCGTAGCAGGTCGCGGCGCCCACGGTGATGCCGTTCACCGCGAAGGTGAGCGGGGTGTCGGCGCTCGCCGCCGTCACCGAGTCGGATTCCCGGTACCCGAAGGCGTCGTAGAGGTGGATCTTGCGGTAGATGCCGTCGAGTTCGCCAGTCGGGGAGATGTGCACGAGCGTGTTGTAGGGGTGCCCGCCGGGGTTCGTCTCGGTGAATCCGGCGACGACGTGGGTGCCGCCGCGCTCGGCGGCTTCGCGCAGCGCGGTGACGAAGTCGCCGTCGAGGGCCTCGGAGTACCCGGAGTCGGGCTGCTCCTTGGCGGGGTCGGAGTACATGGCGTTCTCGGGGATCACGACGAGGTCGGAGCTGGGCGCCGCCTGCGCGATCAGCGAGACCGAGAGCTCGCGGTTGCGCGCGACGTCGAGGGTGGCGGAGAACTGGGCGACGGTGAGGCGGAACTCGCTCATCGTGCGGCCCCGCTGGTCTCGAAGTACTGGGCGGCGCCGCTCCACTCGGAGAGCTTCAGGCCCGCGGAGATCTCGGCCTTCTTCGCGGGTTCGGCGTTCTCCTTGCTGCGCAGATCTGCGACGATGTCATCGATCTCATCCTCGGTGAGCACCGCGATGCCGTCGGAGTCGGCGAACACCGCGTCGCCGGGGGTGACGACGACTCCGCCGACCGTGATGGGAACGTTGATGGCCCCTTCGATGCCGAGGATCCGCGTGGTGCGCGCGGAGACGCCGCGCGAGTACACGGGCAACCCGAGTTCGAGCACCTCGTCGAAGTCGTTCATGGCTCCGGAGAGCACGACGCCCTCCGCTCCGCGGGTCTTCGAGGTGAAGGCGACCATGCCGCCGAAGCTGGAGCGCTCGTCTCCCGACTGCTCGACGACGAGCACGTCGCCGGGCCGGAGGTGGTCGGCGGCGACGTGGAGGGCGCTGGAGTCCATGTGGGGGAGGCGCACGGTGACGGCGGTGCCGGCGAACTGGATCGGGCGCCGATTGGGGGTGAGGCCGCGGATGAAGCCGAAGTCGCGCAGGTGGCCGAGGGTCGACGTCTGTACGGTGAGGAGCGATCGGCGGCGCTCCTCGGAGATCTGCTGGGGCATGGGGAGGAATTGGAACACGGTGTCGTGCCTTTCCGGTGCGGGTTCCGCGAGGGTTCGCACACCTCTTCGTGTGGGATCGTGCAGAGCTGACCAGGCCTGTCGCACGGATTGTGTACGTGTTGTATACACGTGCCATGCACTGTAGCAGGCGCGGCCCGCCCGCGAAACCCTCCAGGTGAGGATCCGCCGAAACCCCTGCTCAGCAGCCATTCACGCGGCCGCCGCCGGCGCGAGCCCTCCGCGCAGCGTTACCGAATCGCGTCTTGCGCGATCGGCCACCGCCGCGTATCGTCGCTCTCGACCAAGCCTGTCGACATGGGTGCACGACGCGGAAGCCCCCGCATCAGACTTCAAAGGAGAAGCACCATGTCGAAGAAGACCGCACTCGGCGTATCCGCCGTGATGATCTCTGCGCTCGCGCTGACCGCCTGCAGCGGATCGGGCGGCGGATCGGGCTCCTCGAACCCCGACGCCGTCGAGATCAACGTGCTCGGCTACGCCGCGCTCTTCGAGGATCAGTACACCGCCGCGGTGATCGACGAGTTCAACGCCTCGCAAGACGACATCGTCGTGAACTTCGTGCCGGCGCAGCACAGCGCCGAGATGCTCGGCAAGCTCCGCAGCGAGTCGGCGAGCCCCACCGTCGACCTCGCGATCATGGACGCCTCGGTCGCTCACACCGGCAACCAGGAGGGGCTCTTCTCGAAGGTCTCCGCCGACGAGGTGCCGAACATCGCCAACGTCGTCGAGCTCGGCCAGAGCGCCGACGGCTTCGGCCCGGCGGTCACCTTCGACAACCTCGTCGTGCTCTACAACACCGCAGAGGTGAAGGATCCGCCGAAGGGCATCGAAGACCTGTGGGACGCGCCCGAGAACTCCGTGTCGATCCCCGCCCCGCCCGACATCCAGGGGCACACCCTCACCATCCTCACCGCGAACAACCTCGGCGACGACTACCAGGAGAGCATCGAGCCCGCCATCGAGAAGCTCTCCGAGCTCGCACCCCTCGTCAACACGTGGGAGCCGGTGCCCGACGTCTACCAGCCCGTCATCTCGGGCACCTCGCAGTACGGTGTCGGGTGGAACGCCCGCGCGCAGTACTTCGCAGACGACTCCGACGGCGCCATGGGCGTGGTGCAGCCCGACGACGGCATCGGGTTCCAGATCAACACGATCAACCTCGTCGAAGGCAGCGAGAAGGCCGACGCGGCCCGCGAGTTCATGGACTACGCCCTCTCGAAGGAGGCGCAGGAGTCGTTCGCCGAGGCGCTCTTCTACGCCCCCGTCGTGTCCGACGCGGAACTGCCCGAGGAGATCACCGATCGTGTCGCCGATTCGGCCGATCCCAACATCGTCGACATCGACTGGATCTGGCTCGCCGACGAGCGCGACGCCTGGACCGAGCAGTGGCGACGCAACGTCATCGGAGGCTGATCATGACGCAGCAGCTGGACCCGGAGTACCTGTCGATCCGCAACCTCCAGAAGACCTACCCGAAGACCACCGCACCCGCGGTCAACGATGTGAACCTCGACGTGCAGCAGGGCGACCTCGTCGCCCTGCTGGGCCCCTCGGGGTGCGGCAAGACCACCACGCTGCGCATGGTCGCGGGACTGCTGGAGCCGACGTCGGGCGAGATCCGGGTGAACGGCGAAGACGTCGTCTCCACGCCCGTGCACAAGCGCGGCATGGGCATGGTCTTCCAGTCGTACGCCCTCTTCCCGCACCTCACCGTCGAGGAGAACGTGGCCTTCGGCCTGCAGATGCACAAGGTGCCGCGGGCGCAGATCGCCCCGCGCACCGCCGAAGCGCTCGACAAGGTGCAGCTCGGGCACCTCAGATCGCGCAAACCCGCCGAGCTCTCGGGCGGCCAGCAGCAGCGCGTCGCGCTGGCGCGGGCGCTCGTGATCCACCCCACCCTGCTGCTGCTCGACGAGCCGCTCTCGAACCTCGACGCGAAGCTCCGAGAAGCGATGCGCCGGGAGATCCGCGGCATCCAGCAGGAGTCGGGCACCACCACCCTGTTCGTCACGCACGACCAGGACGAGGCGCTCGACATGGCGGATCGCATCGCCATCCTGAACAACGGCGTCATCGAGCAGTACGACCGCCCGACCGCCATCTACGAGAGCCCCGCCACCAAGTTCGTCGCGAACTTCGTGGGGAAGGCGAACTTCCTCGAGGTCGGCGCCGTGTCGGGCGGCTCCGGAGCCGGCGCCACGTATCAGGTGCACTCCGATCTGTTCGGGAGCTTCGCCGTGGCGGGGGCGCCCGGCATCACCGGCGCGGCGTCCCTCGTGGTGCGGCCCCACCGCGTCACCGTCGAGCCGAGCGGCGAGCGCATCGGGTCGCTTCCCACGGCTCGCGCCCGCGTCACCGCGTCGAGCTACACCGGCAACGTGCGCAGCTACGACCTGCGGCTCGACAGCGGGCAGGAGATGCGCGCCGACAAGCTGAGCTCCGCCCGCGACGAGCTGCGCATCGGCGACGAGGCGTACGTGTCGTTCGAGCCGGGCGACGCGCACCTCGTGCCGGAGGGGTGAGGCGATCCCGATGACTGCAACGCACACCAACACCGAACTCATCAGTGTCGGCATGAAGTCGAATCGGGCGCGCAACCGCTCCCGGCTCTCCGCGTACGGGCTGGTGCTCCCCGGCGTGATCGGGCTCTTCGCGAGCTTCCTCGTGCCGCTGTTCGTGATGATCCGCATGTCGCTCAACGAGAACGGCTCGGGCGGTCAGCTGATCGAGACGTTCACCCTCGCCTCCTACCGCAAGGCGCTCGCCGACCCGTTCTACTGGGAGGTCGTCGGCAACACGCTGATGCTGGGCCTCGTCTGCGGACTCGCTGCGGTCGTGCTCTCGTACCCGATCGCGCTGTTCCTCACGCGCACCACGTCGCGGTGGAAGGGGGTGCTCATCGCGCTCGCCATCGCCCCGCTGCTCACCTCCGCGGTGGCGCGCACCTTCGGGTGGATGGCGATCCTCGGCGACCAGGGCGTCATCAACGCGGCGCTGATGAACACGGGGCTGCTCAGCAGCCCGCTCAGGCTGAGCAACAACTTCCTGGGCACGTCGATCGCGCTGGTGGAGATCCTCATGCCGTACGCCATCCTCGCGATGATCTCCGGGTTCGGCCGCATCAACAGCTCCCTCGAAGAGGCGGCCGGATCGCTCGGCGCCTCCAAGCTGAAGGTGTTCCTGCGGGTGACGCTCCCTCTGTCCCTCCCGGGCGTCTTCACCGGGTTCCTGCTCGTCTTCGTGCTCGCCGTGAGCTCGTTCGTGACGCCCAAGCTGCTCGGCGGCGGGCGCGTGTTCATCCTCGCGACCGAGGTGTACAGCGAGGCGACGCAGACGCTCAACTGGCCGCTGGCCTCCGCCCTCTCGGTCATCCTCCTCGTCGTCTTCGGCGCGATCGTGGCCGTCTATCAACGACTCATCAAGCGATTCGAAGGGTGACGCCCATGGCCAAGATTCTGAACCGCATCATCGTGACGATCGTCTACCTGTTCCTGCTCGCACCCATCATCGCGGTCGTGATCATCTCGTTCAACGACTCGAAGAGCCTCGCGATCGAGTTCGGGGCGCCCTCGTTCCAGTGGTACCAGAGCATCCTCGAGAACAGCGAGCTGATGGACGGCGCCCGCGTCAGCCTCATCACGGCGGTCATCACCGCCGTCGTCGTGCTGCTGCTCGGCGTTCCGGTGGCCCTCGCGATCGCCCGGTACGAGTTCCCCGGCAAGGCCGCGGTCTCCGGGTTCTTCCTGTCGCCGCTCCTCGTGCCGGGCGTCGTGCTCGGCCTCGGCCTGCTGCTCGTCTTCCAGCCGGTCGGCCTCGTCGGCACCTACCCCGGCATCGTGCTCGCGCACTTCGGGGTGACCGTGCCGTACGTGATCCGCACCACGCTCTCCAGCCTCACGACGAGCGATATGCGGTGCGAGGAGGCGGCGCGCGTGCACGGCGCGAACTCGTTCACGACGTTCCGCCGCGTGACCCTGCCGATCATCGCGCCCGGCATCCTCGCGGGCGGCGTGATGGCGTTCATCATCTCGTTCGACGAGGCGGTCATCTCGCTCTTCGTCGCCGGATCGGGGCACACCACCCTGCCCGTCGAGATGTTCCGGTATCTGCAGTACCGCTCGGACCCGGGCCTCGCCGCACTCTCGGCGATCCTCATCGCCCTCTCGGTGGTCATCGTGCTCATCGTCGAGCGCGCGGTGGGACTGCGGAAGGTGGTGAACTCGTAGGGGCGGGGCGCGGCGCGGCGCCGCCCGCGCAGCCCCCCCGGTCCCTCTTACACCCACGTGGCCCGCGACGCCAGCCCCCGAGTAAATACCAGGTAA
>NZ_LDRK01000119.1 GCF_001477055.1 Leucobacter chromiiresistens | reverse complement strand
GATACACGGCCGAGCCGCCGTGCGCCCGACGCCCGCGCTCGGCGAGCAGCAGCACCGCGGCGAGCAGCAGCACCGCCACGAGCCGCGCGGCGGCCCGCCGTCGCCTCGCGCACACCCAG
Organism: Leucobacter chromiiresistens; assembly: GCF_001477055.1. Taxonomy (GTDB): domain Bacteria; phylum Actinomycetota; class Actinomycetes; order Actinomycetales; family Microbacteriaceae; genus Leucobacter; species Leucobacter chromiiresistens_A. Next base: position 15,810 of record NZ_LDRK01000119.1, on the reverse strand, counting down.
ACGAGTGCGGGGAGGATCGCGGCCTCCGCGAGCATGCGCGCGGGCTGCGCCCAACTGTCGTACGCCTGCCGCACCCGCTGCGAGCGGAAGTGGGCGGCGGAGGGCGGGCGCCGCACCACGTACACGTCGGGGCGCGACACGACCCTGCCGCCGGCGGCCCGCACCGTGCGCTCGAGTTCGAGGTTCTCGAACAGCACGTCGGCGTCGTACCCGCCCATCGCGATGAACGTCGCCCGGCGCACGCCGTACGTGCCCGGGAAGTCCTCGCCGAGCGCCCGGTTCAGCAGGCTGCGCCCCGTGTCCCACCGCGCGTGCCAGGGCGCCGGCTCGAACACGTTCTGCGGCTTGACGAGATCGGCCCCGTGCAGGGCGGCGAGCACGGCGCGCAGCGCGGCCCGGTCGTACCGCACGTCGTCGTCGGCCAGCACCACGAACTCGTGGCGGGCCGCCGCGACGCCCGCGATCACGCCGACCACCTTGCCGTTTCCGGTTGCTGGCGGGCGCACGGGCAGGTGCCGCGCGATCCCCCGCCACGCCTTGGCGTGCACGCGGAAGCGGGCCGCATCGGACCCGTCGACGACGGTGACGTCGACCCAGACGGCGAGCCGGCGCAGATACGCGGTGAACTCCGCCAGCGCGTGGTCGTCGCTCCACCGCAGCGGAATGACGACCTCCGCGAGCTCCCGATCGCTCATGCGCCGCTCAGTCGTCGGTGCGGAAGCCCGAGAGCCGGTGCGTGCCGTCGCAGAAGGGCTTGATGGTCGACAGCCCGCAGCGGCAGAGGGCCACCGTGCGCCGCTTCTGCGGAATCGGCTCGCCGTCCACCGTCTGCAGGGCGATCTCCCCGCGCACGATCAGCGGACCGTCGGGGTACGGCGTCACCGTGGGCTCCTCGCCGGTCACGATGCCCCTCCCGCACGCAGCGAGGATCGGCCCTCGGTCCACGACTCGAGCATGTGCTCCCCCATCCAGCCGTCCACGGTGAGGCAGGCCGCCGCCCCGAACATGATGTCTGCGAGCAGCTCCGGCCGATCCTCGGCCAGCGCCCCCGCCATGTCCCTCCCGGCGATCTGCTCGTGCACGGCGTCGGCCTCGACGTGCTCGTCGAAGTAGTCGGTCACCTCCTCGTCGTACCCGAGGCGGCGGAACCCGTCGCCGTACAGGCGGTTCGGGATCGCCGAGGTCATCTCGAACGCGGCGAGATGCCCGACGATCGCGCCGACGAGCCTCCGGTTGAGCCCGAACATCGACATCATGTTGTGCGACGCGAGCGTGATCGCGGGAGCGTCGTCGAGGTAGGCGCCGTACGTGTCGTCGAGGCCGGCTCCCCGCATCGTCTTCGCGTAGATCGTGGCGTGCACCCGATCCGGCCGGCCCCCGCCGTACTCGTCGGCCTGGATCTCGACGAGCGCCGCCTTCGCGCCCCCGCGCAGCCGCGGGATCGCCCACGAGTGCGGGTCGGCCTCGCGCAGCGTGTAGATCGACTTCTGCATGAGGAACTCGCGCGCCTGCTCCTCGGTGGCGCGCTTCGCGAAGTACCGCGACAGGCTCGGGCCGGAGTCGGCGGAGGTGAGGTCGAAGAGCGCCTTCGCCACGTCGCGGGCCCGCGCCTCGGGCGCTTCGGGCACTGGCACCGTGTCGCGCAGCTCGGCTTCGAATGCGGCCTCGAGCACGGCGCGCGTCTCGATGAGCGCGGTGTCCCACTCCGCCTCCGCCGGGATGCCGTCGAGCGAGCCGTAGAAGCAGGCGTAGAGGAGGAAGAGGGCGAGCTGCACGTCGTCGTCGCGGGTCACGTTCGACGACGCGGCGACCGCCTGGCGCGCCGCTGCTGGGGCGTCGGCGGTGTCTCCCGACCCGGAGAAGCCGCGCAGCAGGGCCTCGCTGAGCGGCCCGCGCGCCTGCAGGGCGAGCAGTGGTGAGGGGGTGTCGACGGTGACGGACATGGTTCTCCTATCTCTCGGCCCCAGCCTGTCGGCGGGCGCACCACCCGAACAGGGCATGGCAAAGCGCCCCGGAGTGCGATATGCAGCCGGTGCGCTCGACCATCGGATCGCGGTGTGCGGGCTGCGGGGTCTGCGCGGCCCGCACGGCGGGGTCTGCGCGGCCTGCGCCGCGGGGTCTAATCCCTGCGATCGCTGCGGGGGCGGTCAGTGCGCGTGCGATCCGCCCCATCGCCGGTCGCGGCGCCGTCGTCGCTGTTGCGCTCGCGGATGCGGCGCCCCTCCGCGATGTCCTCCTGCTCCTTCTGCGCGGCCTTGTCGCTCTTGCGCGTGTCGCGGGGCGGCAGCTGGATGCGATCCTCGGCCGGCATGCCGGCCTGCAGCTCGCGCCCGCGCTCGAGCTCGGCGTCGAACTCCGCTCCGAAGAGGATCGCATTGTTCGCGATCCACAGCCACAGCAGGAAGATGATGACGCCGGCGAGCGACCCGTAGGTCTTATCGTAGTTCGAGAAGTTCGCGACGTAGAAGCCGAAGGCGGCCGTCGCGATCGCCAGGAGGATGAGCGCGAGGAACGCCCCCATGCTCATCCAGCGGAACTTCGGTTGCTTCGCGTTCGGTGTGGCGTAGTAGAGGATCGCCAGAATCAGTGCGAAGACGACCAGCAGCACGGGCCACTTCGCGATCGACCAGATCATCGTCGCCGTCTCGCCGATGCCGAGCGTCGAGCCGACCGCATCGGCCACGGGGCCCGAGACCACGAGAATCACGGCGGCGATCACGATGAGCACGAGCGCGATGATCGTGACGAGCAGCTGCGCCGGCTTCAGCTTCCAGAACGGCCGGCCCTCCTCGATCTCGTAGATGCGGTTCATCGCGCGGCTGAAGGCCGTGACGTATCCCGAGGCCGACCAGATCGCGACGACCAGGCCGCTCACGAGCGCGAAGCCCGCCGCCGGCGAATTGGCGAACTGCTCGATCGGGCCGCGCACCACGTCGGCCGTGCCGCCCGGGGCGACCTCGTCGACGATGCCGAGAATCGCGTCCGTCGCCGCCGGGCCCTGGCCGAACACCCCCAGCAGGGAGAAGATCGCGATCAGGGCCGGGAACAGGGCGAGCACCGCGTAGTACGTGAGGCTCGCGGCGATGTCGGTGCACTGATCCGCCGAGAACTCGCGGATCGTCTTGCGCAGCACGTACTTCCACGAGCGCTTCTCGAGGTCGGTCGGCCCGTCCGGCTTCCGATCGTCCTCGGGATCGGGGGCGTGCCCCCGGCGGCCTTCCTGCGATGTCTTCTGGGTACTCATGGGGCGATCCTTCCCGTGCCGGCTCGAGGTGGAGAGCCTCCAGTGAAGTACGGGCCCCGCCGGGCGTCATCGGGGTCGCGCCCGCGCCGCGGCTGCCCTATAGTGCCTCGCGCGGCCGAGCGCCATATGCTGTCGCGCCGAGGGGGGAGGCGGCAGGATGGAGGCATGAACACCGGTCCCCTCGCTGCTCGACCCTGGCTGGCCTCGTACGCGGACGGCGTGCCCGCCGATATCGAGGATCCGTCCCAGACGCTCCCCGAGATGCTGGCGGCGAGCGTGCGCGCCTTCCCCTCCCGCGTCGCGCTCGAGTTCTTCGGGGCGAGCACGACCTACCGCGAGCTCGGCGAGCAGGTCGACCGCGTGGCCGAGGGCCTGCGCCGCATCGGCGTCGCGAAGGGCGATCGCGTCGCGATCGTGCTGCCCAACTGCCCGCAGCACGTGGTCGCGTTCTACGCGGTGCTGCGGCTCGGCGCCGTCGTGGTGGAGCACAATCCGCTGTACACCGCGCGCGAGCTGCGCCACCAGTTCGAGGATCACGGCGCCCGCTTCGCGATCGTCTGGAACAAGGTCGCCGACACCGTCGCGGGCTTCCCCGCCGATCTCGCCCTCGAGCGGATCATCAGCGTCGACCTCACCGCGGCCATGCCGCGGTCCAAGCGCCTGCTGCTGCGTCTGCCGCTCCCCGCCGCGCGCGCCTCGCGGGCGAAGCTGACCGCCGCGCCCCGGGCGAAGGATCTCCTCGACTGGAAGGAGCTGCTGCGGCACCGACGCGTGTCGCGGCGCGTCGCCGCCCCCGAACTGCACCACCTCGCTCTGCTGCAGTACACGAGCGGCACCACCGGATCCCCCAAGGGGGCGATGCTGACACACGCCAACCTCCGGGCGAACGCCATGCAGGGCGAGGCCTGGGTGCCCGGCCTGCAGCGCGGCGAGGAGACCTTCTACGGGGTGCTCCCCCTGTTCCACGCCTACGGCATGACGCTCTGCCTCACCTTCGCGATGAGCATCGGCGCGAAGCTGGTGCTGTTCCCGACGTTCGACGTCGGCCTCGTCACGGCGGCCGCACGCAAGAGCCCGCCCACCTTCCTCCCCGCCGTGCCCCCGATCTACGATCAGCTCGCGCGCGCCGCGTCCCGGGGGTCGCTCGACCTCTCGAGCGTGCGCTTCGCGATCTCCGGAGCGATGAGCCTGCCGGTGGCGACGGTCGAGCGGTGGGAGGAGACCACCGGCGGCCTGCTGGTCGAGGGGTACGGGATGACCGAGAGCTCGCCCGTCGCGCTCGGCAACCCGATCGGGCCGACCCGGCGGCCGGGCACCGTCGGCGTGCCGTTCCCGAGCACCGAGATCCGCGTCGTCGACCCCGACGACCCGAACGTCGACGTCGCCCTCGGCGATCCGGGTGAGCTGCTGCTGCGCGGGCCGCAGGTCTTCCAGGGCTACTGGGGCCGCCCGATCGAGACGGCCGAGGCGCTGCTGCCCGGCGGCTGGCTCAGAACCGGCGACATCGCCGAGGTCTCGGAGGACGGCTTCGTGACCATCGTCGACCGCCTCAAAGAACTCATCATCACCGGCGGCTTCAACGTGTCGCCGAGCGAGGTCGAAGACACCCTGTTCGCGCACCCCGACGTGAACGCGGCCGCCGTGGTGGGGCTCCCCCGACCCGACGGCGGCGAGGAGGTCGTGGCCGCGGTGGTGCTGCGCGACGGCGCCGAGCTCGACCCCAGCGCCCTGCGAGACTTCTGCCGCGCGCGGCTGACGCCGTACAAGGTGCCGCGCCGCTTCGTGCAGGTCGACGAGCTGCCGCGTTCGCTCATCGGCAAGGTGTTGCGCCGCAGCGTGCGGGAGTCGCTGCTCGCGGGCTCGGGCGAGTGAGCCGCTGACACGCAACGGGGCCCGCCGCAGTGCGACGGGCCCCGAATGGCGGAGGATGGGGGATTTGAACCCCCGAGGGCGTGAACCCAACACGCGTTCCAGGCGTGCGCCATAGGCCGCTAGGCGAATCCTCCTCACTGGCCGAAGCCAGCGCGCACCAGTCTAGCGGGTTCTCGCTCACACACCGAACCAGGGGTCGAGCCGGGCGGCCGCGAGCCCCGAGCTTCGCGCGCGATCACGCCGAAGATGTACGCGAGCTGACTACCGGACTTGAAAGTAACGGAACGGTAACGCATACTAGGTGAGGCGCTCGGGCCATCCGCCCGGCGCTTTGTGTTGGAAAGTCCGGAGTTTATCGCGTGAATGTATCTGCCAAGGTGTTCGTAGTCGGCCTGGTTTCTTCAGTAACCTTCGCCGTCGGCGCAGCACCGGCGGCGGCCGAGGTGCCTCTCGAGAGCTTCTCCTCGCCTGCCGCAGCCGTACAGCCCGTTACGACCGTCGCTCAGCAGCTCGACACCACAGAGGACGCCCTCGCCGGCGCCTCGATCGAATCGGTGCTGCAGGCGGAGCAGGATGTCGCATCGGTACCGCACGGATACGACGTCGAGGCGGCCATCGAGCTCGCGAAGAGCGAGATCGGCACGAGCCGCCCCACGGGCTGGAACGCCCCGGGCGAGTGCATCATGTCGGCGCAGCGCTGGGTGAAGGCCGGCAACGGCGCCTGGACGGGCAGCGGCGATCCGGTCGCGAACTACACGGGCGCGACGCGCATGTCGCTCGCCGACGCCGAGCCGGGCGACATCATCCAGTACGAGTACACGGCCTCCCCCACCTCTTGGGTGACCGGCGTGCACACGGTGCTCATCACCGAGGTGAACGACGACGGCACCTTCACCATCATCCAGTCGAACAGCCCGGGCGGATCGGGTCTCGTCACCGAGGAGACCGACTGGACCCCGGCACCGCCGGAGGGCTTCACCGCCGCCGTCTGGCGGTTCTAGACCGCTCACCGATCGAGGGGCCGCTGCACGCCGCTCACTCAGAACCGGCCGCCGCACGCCGCTCGGCACCGCCCGCAGCTAGCCCGCGCGCCGCTCGCCGGCCGACAGCACGGCCTCGTACACCGCGAGCATCTCGGCGGTGCGGGCCGACTGCAGAAACCGCGGAGCGGCCGTCTCGTCGACGCGCAGTGCCCCCGGGCGGGCCGCGAGGTCTGACACGGCCTGCCGCAGCGTACGGGCGAGCGCGTCCACCGATCCGTCTGCGACGACCCACTTCTGCGCCACGTCCACGTCTGCGGCGATCTCCGCATCCGAGAAGACGGTCGGCGTGCCGAGCGCGGCGGCCTCGAACGGCGTGAGCCCCTGCGTCTCGAACCCGATGGAGGTTTGCACGAGCGCATCCGCGTCGCGCAGCGCGGCGAGGGCCGACGCGTAGGGCACGGGCCCGGCGACCGTCACACGGTCGACGAGGCCGAGCGCGGCGATGCGCTCCTCGACGCGCGACAGCAGCAGCCCCGCCCCGTGCAGCGTCACATCGGCGTCGATCTGCGCGCGCCCGATCGCGTCGATGAACTCGAGCACCCGCTTCTCGTGGCTCATGCGCCCCAGCCAGACGAGCTTCGGCCGTCTCCGCTCGGAGCGGGCGACGCGCCGAGCGGCGGTGATCGCCTCGTCGTCGACGCCGTTCGGGGTGACGAGCACCTGCGCGCTCACGCCGTGGCGCTGCAGCGCGTCGGCGAAGTGCTGCGAGGGCGCCGTGACCGCTTCGGCCTCGGCCGCGAGCTCCGCCAGGTAGCGCCAGGCGCCGCGCGACGCCCGATCCACCGCGCCGCGTGCGCCCCCGAGGGCGAGGCGCCGCCAGACGCGCAGCCCGGCGAAGGCGAGCGGCGCGAGCGGCGTGACGGCGCGCGTGCCCTCGTCGACGTGGTTGTGCATCGTGTGCACGATCGGCACGCGGAGGCCTCGCGCGGCGCGCACCCCGATCATCGCGCCCCAGAAGTCGCCCTGCACGTGCACCAGATCGACCGGCGGTCGCTCCGCGAGCGCGCGGGCGAGGGCGCGGTCGGTGCGTCGCCCGGGCCACGTGATCCCATACTCGCGATCGCGGGTGATCGGCCGAGAGGGGAGGTCGATGTACGCCTCGCGATTCGCCGCCGCCATGGCGTACCCGCGACGGTGCAGGGCCGGGGCCGCCACCGTGACCCGGTGCCCGAGCCGCTCGAGCGCGCGCCGCTGCATGCGGATCGCCACCTGCACGCCGCCCAGCGACTCCGGGTGCTGGTCGGTGACGACGAGGATGTGCATCGTCAGCGCGCGTCGGCTTCGCCGCGGTACAGCTCCTCGAACGTGTCGAGGGTGCGGTCGATGTCGTGCACCGTCACCGCCTCGAGCGAGGCCCGCTGCATGCGCAGGTACTCCTCGGGGGTCTGCCGCAGCACCCGCGTGATGCAGCTCGCGAGCTCGCGGTCGTTGCCGGCCTGGAAGAGGTAGCCGTTCTCTCCGTCGTGCACGAGGTGCGGCAGCGCCATCGCGTTCGCGGCGACGATGGGCAGGCCCGACGCCATCGCCTCCATGGTGGCGATGGACTGCAGCTCGGCGATGGAGGCGATGGTGAACACGCTCGCGCTCGTGAGGTGCGCGCGCAGCTCGGCGTCGCTGACGCGACCGGTGAACTCGACCCGGTCGGAGATGCCGAGGTCTGCGGCGAGCTTCTCGAGGTGCTTGCGCTGGTCGCCATCGCCGACGACGGTGAAGTGCACGTCGAGGTCGGCATCGAGGCGCGGGATCGCGCGGAGGATGACGTCGATTTCCTTCTCCAGCGTGACCCGCCCCACGAAGACGAGCGTGTTCGCGGTGCGGGGCGTGAGGTCGGCGGTGTAGTCGGAGGCGCGGAGCCCGCAGCTCACCGGGCGCACGCCGCGGCGGTGCGTGTTGCGCTCGAGGAAGTCGGCGGCGCGGCGCGTGGGCGTGGTGACGGCCGATGCGAGCCGCAGCACGCGGTCGGCCGCGTTCCAGCCCCAGCGGACGAAGAGCCGCTTCGCCTTCTCGGGGAGCAGGGTGAAGTCGAGCACGTTCTCGGGCATCACGTGGTTCGTGGCGACGATGCGGATGCCCCGCTTCGCGCCCTCGATGGCGAGCGCGCGGCCGATGACGATGTGCGACTGGATGTGGATGACGTCTGGCCGCACGCGGTCGAGCAGCGTGCGGGCGTAGCCGCGCGCCCGCCACGGCAGCACGAACCGCAGCCAGTCGTGCGGGTACCAGCGCCAGCTGGCCCACCGGTGCACGGTCATCTGCTCGCCCTCGATGGTCTCGACGAAGCTGCCATGCTGGCTGTGGCGCTTCGACGGTGCGACGACGTGCACGTCGTGCCCGCGCTGCACGAGACCGGCGGAGAGCCGTTCGGCGAACCGTGCGGCCCCGTTCACATCGGGAGAGAAGGTGTCGCAGCCCTGCAGAATGCGCAGGGGCGCCTGGCGATCGGTGGTGCTCACGGTGCGCGGGAGTCCTTCGGTCGGAGATGAGTGCGGGTTCGCGCGGGCGGTGCGCGAAGCGCCTCCAGTCTACAAAGCGCAGCTCACCGCACGTTCAGTCGCCGGATCGCGGCGGCGTTCTGCTGACGTGCGGCAGGTAGCGCGGTATCCAGCGGGCGAATCCGACGGCTCCGGCGACGGCGAGCGCCCCGGCGGCGAGGCTCGCCACGGGCAGCGAGACGGCGGCGAGCGCGGAGACGGCGAGGGGCGCAACGGCGCCGCCGAAGTCGGTGAGGGTGCGCCAGGCGGCGAGGAAGGGGGCGGGCCGATCGACGGGGGCGAGATCGGCGCCGAGGGTCATGTTGATGCCGCTCGACAGGCCGTTGCCGAGCCCGACGACGACGGCGATAACGAGCAGCCACACCGCAGCCCCGGGGAGATCGTGCGTGCCTGCGAGCACCAGGAAGCCGGCGGCCATCACGATCATCGCCGGGAGGCTCGCCCAGAGCCGGCCGTAGCGGTCCATGATCTGGCCGCTCGTGTAGAAGAACAGGAAGTCGACGGTGCCCGAGATGCCGACGACGAGCGCGACCTGGGTGGCGTCGAGCCCGATCGAGACGCCCCAGAGGGGCAGCAGCACGTCTCTGATCGACCGCATGCCCGAGAGGATCGCGGCGGCGCCGCCGACACGCAGCAGCGCCGCCCCGCCGTCGCGCACCGCGCCCAGCACGCCGGTGCGGGGCGCGACGCCTGCAGCCTCCCGCTCGCCTGCAGCCTCCGCCGCGCCCGCAGCCTCCCGCTCGCCCGCAGCCTCCGGCGCGCCCGCAGGGCCCGGCACTCGGCGCTCGGGATCGGGCGCCCACGCGACGAGCCCCGACGCGAGCACGAGGCACGCGACGAACGCCCAGACAGGCGCCTCGGGGTCGCCGGTCGCCACGACTACGGCCGCCGCGAGGAACGGGCCGACGAATCGCCCGAGCCGGTTCGTGCCGCCGAGCAGCGAGAGCGCACGCGCCCGGAAGCGGAGGGGCACGCGGGTCGTCATGAACGCGTGCCGCGCCAACCCGAAGGCGGCCGCCGCGAAGCCGATCAGCAGCACGGCGACGCCGAGCAGTGCCGGCGTCGGGGCGAAGGCGAGCCCGAGGCACCCGACGAGCGCGACCGCCGCCGCGATCAGCATCGCCGCGCGCTCGCCCGCCCGCGACACGACCCAGCTGGCGGGGAGATTGCCGAGCACCTGGCCCACAACCGCGGCCGAGGCGATCACCCCGGCGAGCGCGAGGTTCGCCCCCATGCCGACGGCGATGACGGCGACGAGCGGCAGGATCGCGTACTCGCCGAGCGAGAAGAGCACCGACGGCCCGTAGATGCTCGGGGCCAGTCGCCAGAGGAATGCGGGGGCGGAAGTGGTCATGTCGGTTCCACAGTACTCGCGGAGGTGCGCGGCTCGGCGCTGCGTGACGGACCGCGCGGTGTCGGGGCACCGGGGGCAGCACACGCCCCGAGGCGTCAGGGGGCGCGCGTCGCCGCGAGCACCGTGAACGCGGAGGTGCGCGCGAGCTGCCGCACCGGGCCGACCTCGCGCTCGACCAGCGGCCGGTACCTGAGGTGCGAGTTGAAGACGAGCCGCAGCTCGCCCCCCGGAGCGAGCGCGCGGCGGCACGCGCGGATCAGCCGGTGGCCGACGCCCGCGTGCACGGCGGCTCCCGAGTGGAACGGCGGATTGAGCAGGATCAGATCGGCCCAGCCGTCGGGCACCGCCTCGAGGGCGTCGGCGCGGTGCACCGCGACGCGATCCGCCACTCCGGCAGCCTCCGCGGTGAGCGCCGTCGCCGCGACGGCGGCCGCGGACTGATCGGTCGCGTGCACCTGCGCGCCCGGGAAGCGGCGCGCAGCCGAGACCGCGAGCACGCCGTTGCCGCAGCCCAGGTCGACGACGGCGCTCGGGTCGCGGCCCACGTCGCGCAGCGTGCTGAGCAGCAGTCTGCTGCCGTGATCGAGCACGGGGCCGCCGAACGTGGCGCCGAACGCCGCGATCGAGAAGTCGAGGTCGGGGTCGTCGCCCCATTTCGGAAAGCGCGCCGGCTCGTCGGCTCGATCCCGCGGCGACTCGGCGCGCAGCACGCGCGACTTGCGCCAGCCGAGCCCTGCCGAGACGTTCGCGAAGTCGCGCCCGAGCACCTCGTTCATCGCGCGCGTCATGTGCTTCACCCGGCCGCCCGCGAACACGCGCACCTCGGGCGCGGCCCAGCGGGCGATCGCCTCCGACACCTCGGCGAGCGCTTCGAGGCCGCGCGGCAGCTGCAGCAGCACGACGCGGGCGCCGGCCAGCAGGCTCGCATCGAGCGGGTGGTGGGCGTAGCTCGCGGTCAGCTGCAGACGCTCGGCGTTCTGATCGAGCGCGCGTTCGCCGAGCAGCGGATCCTGATGGGTGCGGATTCCCCGGGCGCCGAACAGCGTCGCCGCCCCGAGGGTGAGCGCCCCGTGCCGATCCCCGATGACCGCGATGTCGGCGCCCCGCACCGGTTCGGCGGGCGGGCGCTCGGCGAGATCCTCGACCGCGGAGCGCAGGATGAGCTGATCGGCCGTATCGTGCGCTTGCAGTTCTTCGGCGTCGAAATCGGGATCGCGCGTCAGCTGCGCGAAGAGGTCGGCGAGCCGCTCGTCGGCGTCTCCCAGAGCGGAGGCGCCTGCCGGTGCGGAGCCGTCTCCCGGTGCGGAGCCGTCTGGGCTCACGGCTGCCACACGACGACCTCGGCGTTGCGGCGCATGCGCGTGCCTCGGCGCAGCGTCACCACCTCACCGCCGGCCGAGCCCGCTGCGAAGACGCGGCGGTCGGGGCGCTGCAGGCGCTCCTCGGTCAGTGCGCGCTCCAGGTCGCGCACCCGGCCTTCGAGCTGACGCACCTGGTCCTCGAGATCGAGTACCCGCCTGATGCCCTCGAGGCTGAGCCCCTCCGCCGACAGCCGGGCCACCTCGCGCAGACGGGCGACGTCGTGCAGCGAGTAGCGGCGCGTGTTGCCGCGCGTGCGCTGCGGCGAGACCAGGCCGATCCGGTCGTACTGCCGGAGGGTCTGCGGGTGCATCTCGGCGAGCTCGGCGGCCGCGGCGATCGCGAACACCGGCGTGAAACGGTCCATCTGGGGACTCGCCATGATGCTGACCTGCTTTCGTGAGACTGGGCGGGGAGCGGAGCGGCGGTTGCACCGCGCCCGCTCCCCGATCGATCAGGGATGGGTCACCCCTTCGCGCGAGCCAGGAGGTCGACCCGCGGATTCTCCTGCGGTTCGACGGCCCGGAACGCTTCGAGCGCCTCCGTCGCCTCGGGCGACAGATGCGAGGGGACGACGATCTGCACCTCGGCCAGCAGGTCGCCGGTGCCCTTCGAGCTCGACACCCCGCGACCCTTGACGCGCAGCACCCGCCCGCTGGGCGTGCCGGGCTGCACCTTGAGCTTCACGGGGGCGCCGCCGAGCGTCGGCACCTCGACCGTCGCGCCGAGCGCGGCTTCGGAGAACGTCACCGGCAGCTTGAGCCGCAGGTTCTGGCCCTCTCGCTCGAAGACGGGGTGCTTGCGCACGCTCACCGTAAGGATGATGTCGCCCGCGGGGCCGCCCGTCGGGCTCGGTTCGCCCTTGCCGCGCACCTTGATCTTCTGGCCGTCGGCCACGCCTGCGGGAATCTTGACCTTGACCGAACCGGTCGAGGCCTGCAGCGTGACGGTCTTGCCCTGCACGGCGGTCTCGAAGTCGAGCGTCGTCGTCGCCTGGATGTCGCGCCCGCGCTGCGGACCCTGCGGGGCCCCTCCGCCGAACATGCCACCGAAGATGTCCTCGAATCCCTGCGGCCCGCCGGTCTGGAAGTGGGTGTTGCGCCCGCCTCCGCCGAACATGCCGCCGAACACGTCCTCGAAGCCCTGGCCTCCGCCGCCGCCCGCCGTGAAGCGGGCGCCGCCGGCGCCCATCGCGCGAATCTGGTCGTACTCCGCGCGCTGCTCGGGATCGGAGAGCACCGAGTAGGCCTCGCTGATCTCCTTGAACTTCGCCTCGGCCACCGTGTCGCCCGGGTTCGAATCCGGGTGGTACTTGCGTGCGAGTTTGCGGTACGTCTTCTTCAGCTCGGCGTCGCCGACATCCTTCGAGACGCCGAGGAGCTGGTAGAAGTCCTTATCGAGCCAATCCTGACTAGCCATCCGCTCCCACCGCCACCGCGACCTTGGCGGGGCGCAGTTCGACCTCGCCGATGCGATATCCGCGCTCGATGACGTCGAGCACCGTCTGCTGCTCAGTGCCGGGAACCGGGACCTGTGCGATCGCCTCGTGGATCTGCGGGTCGAAGACCTCGCCCGTCTCTCCGAAGCTCTGCACGCCGATGCGCTCGAACGTACCGCGGATCTTCTGCGCGATCGTCGCGAATGCGGAGCCCTCGGCGAGATCGCCGTGCTTCTCGGCGCGATCGAGGTCGTCGAGCACCGTGAGCATCGGGGAGACCGCCGCCGCGATGGCGCGCTGCTTCTCGATGGCGGCGTTCGCCTCGGTGCGCTTGCGGTAGTTGGCGTACTCGGCCGTCAGCCTCCGCAGGTCGTCGAGGTACGGGTTGTCGGCATCCGCCGCCGCTCCGGCCTCCGCGCTGTCGGCATCTGCCGCGGCGTCGCTCTGCTCCGCCTCCAGGATGTCCTCGACCGTGAGATCGGGCTGGGGCGCGGAGCCGGAGTCCTGCGACTCCGGCTCCTGAGCAGGAACCTCGTCAGCGTTCGGGTCCTCCCCGGGCGTGCGCTGTTCCTCGTTCGCCATGGTTACTTCTTCTCCTCATCGTCTTCGACGACTTCGGCGTCCACCACGTCGTCGTCGTTCGACGGCTGCTCGGCGCCGCCCTCGGCGGGAGCCTCGGACTGGGCCGCCGCGTAGATCGCCTCGCCGAGCTTCGTCTGGCTCTGGCCGAGCTTCTCCGAGGCGTTCTTCACGGCCTCGTCGTCATCGCCCGCGAGCGCCTGCTTCAGCGCGTCGAGGTCGCCCTGCACCTCGGTCTTCACGTCCTCCGGCAGCTTGTCGTCGTTCTCCGAGATGAGCTTCTCGACCGAGTAGGCGAGCTGCTCGGCGTTGTTGCGCACCTCCGCGGCCTCGCGCCGCTGCTTGTCCTCCGCAGCGTGCTCCTCGGCCTCGCGCACCATCCGCTCGATGTCCTCCTTCGAGAGGGTCGAGCCGCCCGAGATCGTGATGGTCTGCTCCTTGCCGGTGCCCTTGTCCTTCGCGGAGACCTGCACGATGCCGTTGGCGTCGATGTCGAAGGTGACCTCGACCTGCGGCACGCCGCGCGGTGCCGGCGCGATGCCGGTCAGCTCGAACGTTCCGAGGTTCTTGTTGTCGCGGGTGAACTCGCGCTCGCCCTGGAACACCTGGATGGCCACCGACGGCTGGTTGTCCTCCGCGGTGGTGAAGGTCTCGCTGCGCTTCGTCGGGATGGCGGTGTTGCGCTCGATGAGCTTCGTCATGATGCCGCCCTTGGTCTCGATGCCGAGCGACAGGGGCGTCACGTCGATGAGCAGCACGTCCTTGCGCTCGCCCTTCAGCACGCCGGCCTGCAGGGCGGCGCCCACGGCCACGACCTCGTCGGGGTTGACGCTCTTGTTGGGCTCCTTGCCGCCGGTGAGCGACTTCACGAGCTCGGTGACGGCGGGCATACGGGTCGATCCGCCGACGAGCACGACGTGCGCGATGTCGGAGACCTTGACGCCGGCCTCCGCGATCACGTCGTTGAACGGCTTGCGGGTGCGCTCGAGCAGATCCTTCGTGAGCTCCTCGAACTTCGCGCGCGACAGGGTCTCGTCGAGGTTCGCCGGGCCGTTCTCGGTGAGCGAGAGGTACGGGAGCTGGATCTGGGTGCTCGTCGAGTTCGAGAGCTCCTTCTTCGCCTGCTCCGCGGCCTCCTTGAGGCGCTGCAGCGCGATCTTGTCCTTGGCCACGTCGACGCCGGTGGAGTTCTTGAACTGCTGGATCAGCCACTGCACGATGCGCTGATCCCAGTCGTCGCCGCCGAGGCGGTTGTCGCCCGCGGTGGCGCGCACCTGGATCGTCGAGAAGTCGTCGTCCTTGCCCACCTCGAGGAGGGAGACGTCGAAGGTGCCGCCGCCGAGGTCGAAGACGAGGATCAGCTCGTCCTCCTTGCCCTTGTCGAGGCCGTAGGCGAGCGCGGCCGCGGTCGGCTCGTTGATGATGCGGAGCACGTTGAGGCCCGCGATCTCACCGGCCTCCTTCGTGGCCTGACGCTCGGCGTCGTTGAAGTAGGCGGGCACGGTGATGACCGCGTCGGTCACCTTGTCGCCCAGGTAGGTCTCGGCGTCGCGCTTCAGCTTCTGCAGCGTGCGGGCGCTGATCTCCTGCGCGGTGTAGCGCTTGCCGTCGATCTCGTCGGTCTTCCAGTCGGTGCCCATGTGGCGCTTGACCGAGGAGAGGGTGCGGTCGACGTTCGTGACGGCCTGGCGCTTCGCGGTCTCACCGACGAGCACCTCGCCGTCCTTCGTGAATGCGACGATGGAGGGCGTGGTGCGGAGGCCCTCGGCGTTCGCGATGACCGTGGGCTCGCCGCCCTCGAGAACCGAGACCACCGAGTTCGTGGTGCCGAGGTCGATGCCTACTGCGCGTGACATATGTGCTCCTTCTGTCGATCGGGTCGGGAGGCGGGTCGCCTGCCCGGGTCTGCACTCGTGATCGCACCCCCGCGGCTCGCGGCGATGCACGATGTTGAGCCTGATGGACTCAAGTTTACTCGGGCTCCGCCGCAGGTCAAGTCTGCGGCGCAGAACTTGAGTCCAACACACTCAACTCTCAGCTTGAGTCTCGGAGTCGCCTATGCCTACGACATGCGGGCGGGTGACGTCAATCCTGCGCGTCGCCCTTGAAAGTCTGAGAGGAACCTGCATACGCTGGGAGCGTCCATTTGGGGGATGGGTTTCGCAGGACTGCGGGGGGATCGCAGTGCTTCCGCATCGTCCACTCGGCGCGACACCGCCAGTCGCTGCCGGAAGCACTCGCACCACGATTCCCCGCCGGAGCACTGACGATGTACTGGAGAACCCGCCCGCGCAGCGCGACGGATCCCCGACAAAGCGCGCTCGCGCTGCGCAGATGCACCACCGCCGTGCTCGCCGTGCTGCTCTGCGCGACCGGTGCCCAGCTCGCCCCGCAGGCGGCGATCGCGACCGGCGAGACGGCACCGGTCG
>NZ_LDRK01000118.1 GCF_001477055.1 Leucobacter chromiiresistens | reverse complement strand
GCGCCGAGCCCCTGTCGAGATGCGGTGTTCTCGACAGGGGCTCGGCGCTCTGGCAGGGGCTCGGCGCTCTTGCAGGGGCTCGGCGCTCTTGCAGGGGCTCGGCGCGCGGGCAGGCGCTCGGCGCGCGGACAGGGGCTCGGGACGCTGGCAGGGGCTCGGTGCGCGGGCAGGGGCTCGGAGCGCGGGCAGGCGCGCGGCGCGCGGGCAGGCGCGCGGCGCGCGGGCAGGCGCTCGGGGCGCGGGCAGGGACGCGGCGCGCGGACAGGGGCGCGGGCAGGGACGCGGCGCGCGGACAGGGGCGCGGGCAGGGACGCGGCGCGCGGACAGGGGCGCGGGCAGGGACGCGCCCCGCGCCCCGCGCCCGCGCGCTCCCCTACCAGTGCCGGTGCTCGTGCGATCCGGACGGGTCCGTGCGATAGTCGGGCCAGGGCAGATCGATCGGCGGCTCGAAATCGCGCGGCAGGAGCGCGGGCATCGGCTCGGCCGCCGTGCGCTCGGCGAACTCCCGCTGGGCCTCGGCGAGCACCTCGGGCTTCGTCAGCAGGTCGATGAAGGTGCCGGCGACCGTCTTGCCCGCGGTGACGATCGTCGGCGCGATCGTCTCGGGGATGCCGCCGAGGGCGTTCATGACCCACGCGGGGTACGGCCCCGCCCCGGGCACGGGCTGCAGGGCGGGGCGCGACACGTAGAAGCGCACGAGCGGCGCGTAGTGGCTCATCTCGACGTAATCGTCGCTCGTCCAGTTGCGCTGCCACGCGGGCATGTGCTCGCGCAGGCTCCGCTCCGCCTCCTGCGGCGAGATGAGCTGCTCGGTCTCGGCGAGGAACGGGCGCTCGGCCGGCTCGATCCCGAGCGAGCGCTGCACCTCCTGCGCGATCGCCACGGCCTCCGGCCCGTAGCTCGGCGCCCCCACCTCGGTCAGGTTCTCGTACAGCACGGTCGCCATCGCGTGGTTCGTGCGGCCGGGTCGGCTGCGGGCGATCCAGCGCTCCTCGAGATCGCAGTGCCCCATCGCCGCCGCCGCTGCGGCGTTGCGGTCGAGCACCTGGAGAATGTGCTCGGCCATCTCGATGTCGGGCGTACGCCACGAGAACTGCACGCGCGCGACGCGCTGCGGCAGGTTGTCGGCCGTCGCCTGGCCGTCGGTGAGGATCGCGTCGGAGAAGCTCCACCCGCCCGTCGCGGGCAGCATGGCATCGAGCATGCTGCGCGAAGCCGAGTACATCTGCACGAGCGACAGGTTCGCGCCGGGCGCGCGCGCGGCCGAGTGCGACGCGGGGATGGGCGAGTTCGGGTCGGCGCTCGACAGCTGCCACTGCTCGGGGCGGTCGCAGACGAAGCTGTAGACCTTGCTGTAGTAGGCGCCGCACTGCGTGTCCCACCGTGCGGTGTTGCAGAGCGGGAGCATGTAGAAGGGGTGGAACGAGACGATCGCGTCGGCGTCGTCGTAGTAGCCGCGCAGGCCGTGCACCACTTTCGAGCCGTGCATCTTCTCGGCGGGTTCTCCGGTGTAGTGGAGCGTGCCGCCGATGCCGTGCTCGCGCATCGCGTGCTGCACGGCGAGCACGCCGGCGAGCGTGGAGATGCCGAGTACCGAGTGCGGGTCGGTATGCCCCGGCGCGAATCGCGAGAGGCCGTCGCGCGGCGTCTCGGTGGTGGTCGCGGCCTGGCTGTTGCCGGGCACGGCGTCGTACTCGGCGTACGTGAGCAGCGTGGGCCCGTCGCCGTTCGACCAGCGCGCGCTGAACGCGGTGGGCATGCCCGCCGACCCGTCTTCGACGGTGAACCCCTCGGCGCGCAGCCGTTCGACGTACCACTGCTGCGACCGGTACTCGCGCCAGGCGGGCTCGGCGAGCTCCCAGATGCGGGTGTGCCATTCGGTGAGCTGGGGCAGGTGGTCGTCGATCCACGCCTGCGCAGTGCGCTTGGCGTCGGCGGTGAGTGCGGTCACGATCTCTGGGTCCTCTCTGGTGCGGCGCCGGGGGCGGGTTTCGGGG
>NZ_LDRK01000117.1 GCF_001477055.1 Leucobacter chromiiresistens | reverse complement strand
CCCCCTCCCCCGATCCGCTGCCCCGCATTCCGCTCAGCTTCTCCAAGCGGCGCGTGCTGCAATCGCTCTTCTTCGCGTCACTCGCCGTGATCCTCGCCTCGTTCCTCGTGCAGCTCTTCTTCTCGCGCGACCTCGACGGCATCGGGGTGTGGCGATCCGTGTGGATCGGCGTCACCGCCATGTGGCTCGTCGTGACCATGGCGGTGCGCAAGCGCCGCAACGTCGCGAAGGGCACCGTCTACCTCGTCGCGCTCATCGGGCTCGTCTGCGTGTACTGGGACTACCTGGGCGGCTGGCAGCGCTGGTCGCTGACCTACGCCGTTCCGATCGTGTGCGCCTCCGCGATCATCGCGCTGCTCATCACCGTGCAGCTGCTGCGCATCGACGTCACCGAGCACCTCGTCTACAGCGGACTCACCGTGCTGCTCGGGCTCGTGCCCTTCGTGTTCCTGCTCTTCGGGTGGGTCACCAACCCCTGGGCGTCGTGGACCTGCGTGCTCGTCAGCCTGCTCGTGCTCGCCGACGTGCAGGTGCTGCGCGGGCGCGAGATGCGGCTCGAACTCGCGAAGCGGTTCCACCTGTAGGGGTGCGGTGGCCCTGGCTGCCGAACGACGTAGCGCCTGTGCTGAACGCCGTTTCGGCCGTGCCCGGTGCGACATGGGGCTGCTGCTACGTTCAGGGAATGCAGCACGCGACACGCTATCGCCTCGGCCAGATACTCCTGGTCGCAGCCGTTCTCGCGTTCGCCTGGGCCACTGCGGTCTCCCTGCGAGTCACCCACGGCTACTCGGCCGCCGGACTGGCCTGGATGGTCGCGTCCTCCCTCATCGCACTCGCGTTCGCCACCGCGGGCACGTGGCTGCTCAGCGACCATGTGCGGCAGGCGCTCACGATTTCGATCGGGATCGCGCTGTTCGTCGCCCCGACTGCGTTCGGCGCGCACGCCCTGCTCTCGGCCTACATCGTCGAAGCCGACGGCGCGGACATCGGCGCGTGGTTCATGATGCTGTGCGGCAATATCCTGCTCCCGGCCGGCGGCGCGCTCGTGATCACGGCGAGCATCGCCTTCGCCGTGCAGCGGCGTCGGCGCCTGCGTCGGCTGGTGTCAGTCTGCGAGGGCGGCGCGAGTTGAGCGATCGGACTGGGGAACGGAGCGTGAGTCGCTGCAGGAGGGCTTTGCTCGTAGCGCTTCTCTGGGCAGAAGGCCCGGCTTCTAGAGCTGAAGTTTGACTCCGACCTGGGCAAAGGATCACCTCGCTGAGCCGGTACCGCGATACTCAGCTAGACCTCTACAGAACCGGCTGCGCGCTCGATGAGCGCGTTGACGCGTCAGTTGTGACTCCCTCAAGATGACCGAGAACGGCCTTCTCGAGTGGCTGACCTCGAAGAAGGAACCGTTCGCGGTCATCAGTTGCGCCGTCTGGAGGCGTACCAGCGCGCCGCCGAAATGATGGTTTGACCATGAGCGCGACGGTGATAGTGCTGGTTGCCGCCTCGGGCTGCCTCGTGGTGCTCGGCAGCATCATCGCCGTCGGGCTGCGGGTGGAGCGGCGGTCCAGATGACAGAGCACATCTGGGTCGCCCTCATTGTCGCGATGCAGGGCGTACTCGTCGCCCTGACCGGCACGGTCACGATCGGCGCGCGCCGCACGAAGCGATCGACTGAGGCCGTCAAGGAGCAGGTCGCGAACTCGTACCTGCTCCCGTACGGAGAGCCTTACAGCCTCCGCGACAACATCGACCACAACCAGTCGGCCGTGCTCGGTGAGATCCGCGGCATACGCCGCGACATCGGCCGGCTCGACCGACGCGACAGTGAACGCGGCCGCGAGATGCGCGAGATGCACGCCAAGATCGACGAGCTCGGAACGGCCGACCGCGGCGCCCGTGAATGGCGTTTTTACAGCACGGTGAACGTGAGTACGAGTTCGAGGACCGACTGCTGGCTCACTTGCAGTTCGTGATCGGACAGAAACTCAAGAAGCAGGAGACCTTCTTTCTCAGCTGGAACAAGCCACACGACCAGGGCGACGGGCGCATGTCCATCTGGCTGTCGCCCTACGTGAGTATCGCGTTCCACTTCTCTGGAAGCCGCGACCCGGAACTGAGCAAGGCATTGGTTCTGGCACTGAACGCACTGGCACATACGTCCCGAGGTCTTATCGCTCTCAGCGAAGATGAGGCCAACCGGTTCATTAAGAACAACCCGGACGTGGTGTAAGACAAGACGGACGGCCCCTCTCGGAGTACTGAGAGAAGCCGTCCCTTTGTCGCATCCGGTCTGATGTATGGGGTACACGATGCCCAGTGCGACTCTTCTAGCGTGCAGCTTTACACGCTGTCCATGAAAGGAATTGACCTCTCGGCGAAGCAGGCGCTAACCCTCGTCTCCATTCGACCAGGGATTGGATTCGGGGTGAACCGGTATCACCGGCATCTTGCATCTGACGCACTCCCACCAGCCACCCCACACAGGTGTGACAGGGCCATGACAAGAAGGACATCTGGGAAACATGAGTCCTGACTTGGCGCGGTAGCAGTGTGTTGAGCAGTAAGCGCCCCGCTCCCGAGATGGGAGTGAGGCGCTTGCCGGCCGTCGAAGTGGTCTAGCTATGGGGCAGGAGACTTCGACGACAATCACAAGACTGTCACGTGTGCGAGGAAGTTATCAGTGGTTGCGCTTGCCATCGTGAGTCGACATCCTGCCCCACCCTCGAGCACGAGAAGCAAACCAGAAGCCTGGGGGCCAGCCCTCGGCACGACTCGTCGCGACCTCTGACGAGGCGTCAGCTGCCCGGATTGGCTGAGCGGCCTCCCTCATCGTCTTAGTCCGAGACCTCCTCAGACTGGAGTGCTTGCGCGTCCGATGACGCCGACTGCGGTTCATAGCTCGCAGGCAACGAGAAGTCGATGGACTCCGCGAGAGCGAGCACCGCTTTTGCGCGCTGCAGCTCGCGCTCATCGTTCAGTTCTGCCGCGAGAATCGCCAGTCGTTCGTCTCTCAATACGCCGGCCGCGATTTCCGCTAGCGTCTCAGCAATCACGGTAGCCAGCCCGTCTCTGAGCTCCTCGAGATTTGTCTCGTGAATGAGCAGTCTTCGGTCACTCACCTGCAGGCACGCATCTGGATATCCCTCTCGCGTGAGGCGCTCGTGGGTGGATTTCGCCATGATCTGCGTGACTTCGGCTGCTTTCGCTCGCCGGGTGAATACCGCTTCGACGGTGTAACGAGTGGGCTCACCGTTAACGATCAAGCTGCCCGGAAGGGATCCGACGAGCACCGATTTCAGGCCGAGCGGTCCTTCGTTCAAGACGTCGATCGTATTATTTTCATTCATAACCGAACGTTACCGTTCACGCATGTGCGGCTCACAGGTAGCACCGACTCAGACGCAGCACTCCCCTGCGGGACGCGAGATGAGCAGTGTTCATGTATGGGTAAGCGCAGTAGGGCGGTATGTGTCGGCCAAGCATCGAGAAGTGGATGCCCGTCAACTCCGCCCGACCGCACTACGAACCCCGCTACGCGCGACGCTGCCAGCACCTCTCGCGCCTCGAAAACGCCCCTCCTCGTCCAGGCTGGGAGGGGGCGTTTTCGTCGTCAATCGTCAGTTCAGGGGCGATTTGCTCGCTCTGATCTCGCTCTTGATCTCAGTCGCCGCTTGCTCGATCGCCAGCACGATGCAGGCAGTGAGAAGGTAAGTGATCGCGAAACTGATTCCAATGACGATAAGCGATACGCCGATAGTCAGAAGAACTGGCGCTACCGCCGGCATCTGTTCCGACCAACCCGGAACGACGAAGAGGAACACGCCAACTCCGACCAGGATTAGTCCGGCTAGGAAGGAGAAGATCATCAATCCACGCAATGTCTGCACGGCGTTGCTATCGAGGTACATACGCAGGTTATGTCCGGCGCGACCATATCTAGGTATGCAGCGGCCCGCCACCGTTCGGCGGGCCCGCGGTCTTCCGCTGCGCATGCGCGATGTGCGCCGTGTTGTCGTACAGCACCGAGGCGTCCGCTTGTTCGAGCGTCGCGAAGATGCCCGTCATGCGCCGCTGCGAAGGATCGAGCGCCCACTTCAACACGAGGAAGCGCGCCTTCCCCGCGGTGTCCGTGACGCGGTTCACGATCGCCGTCGGGTGATCCGTCGCGCTGCGCATGATCACCCACGTGTCCCCATCGAGGCGGATCGGTGCAGGTCTACTCATGCGCAGCATCGTACGCTCGGCCGACAACAATCCTGCCTCGCCTAAGAAGCCATGCTGTCCCGATGCTGTCCGGTGCCCTCGTCGGCAACGCCCGCCAGGTAAGCGAGAGGCCCC
This sequence comes from Leucobacter chromiiresistens, assembly GCF_001477055.1. Classification (GTDB taxonomy): domain Bacteria; phylum Actinomycetota; class Actinomycetes; order Actinomycetales; family Microbacteriaceae; genus Leucobacter; species Leucobacter chromiiresistens_A. Next base: position 6,077 of record NZ_LDRK01000117.1, on the reverse strand, counting down.
TAGTTCCTCGGAGTTACGCGGATCTACGGGCCTTCTTCCGTCCCCCCACAGGGATTCGAACCCTGACTGTGCCGATTTTAAGTCGGCTGCCTCTGCCAGTTGGGCTATGGGGGGTCGATCCGATTCTCGCAGATGCGGGTGGCCGAACCGTGCCGCACGGCAGGCGCACTGATCCCGAACCGACGTGCGCAGAAAAGAGTAAGCCCCGCCATTGGGCAGAACGGCGGGGCCTACGGTCTAGGGGCGTCGCGGCGTGCGCGCGACGCGCGGTGCCGGTCTCGGCCGCCCGCGACGCGTCACAGCGGGCGGGCGGGCGGCGGCACCGGTCGGCTACGCGGCGCCGAGACGCTGGCGCAGCTGCTCGAGCTGCCCGGTCAGGGCGGCGGGGAGGCGATCGCCGAACTGGGCGAAGAACTCCTCCGTGAGGTCGGCCTCCGCGAGCCACGACGCCGCGTCGATGGAGAAGAGCTCCTCGAGGTCGGCCTCGGGCACGTCGATCCCGTCGAGGTTGAGCTCGCCCGCCGCGGGCACAGTGCCGACTGCGGTCTCGCGACCCTCGACGGATCCTTCGACGCTGCGAATGATCCAGTCGATGACGCGCGAGTTCTCGCCGAAGCCGGGCCACAGGAAGCGGCCGTCGGCGCCCTTGCGGAACCAGTTCACCTGGAAGATCTTGGGCGCCTGGTCGCCGAGCTCGCGCCCCATGTCGAGCCAGTGGCCCCAGTAGTCGGCCATGTTGTAGCCGCAGAACGGCAGCATGGCGAAGGGATCGCGGCGCAGTTCGCCGACAGTACCCTCCTGGGCGGCGGTCTTCTCCGAGGAGATGGTCGCGCCGACGAAGACGCCGTGCTCCCACGAGAGCGAGCGGGCCACGAGCGGCACGTTGGTCGCGCGGCGACCACCGAAGAGGATGGCGTCGATCGGCACACCGTTCTGCTCGTACCACTCCTGCGCGAGGGTGGGCGTCTGCTGGATCGGCACGGTGAAGCGGGAGTTCGGGTGCGCGGCCACGCGTCCGCTCTCGGGCGTCCACTCGTTGCCCTGCCAGTCGATGAGGTGGGCGGGCACCTCGTCGGTCTTCCCCTCCCACCAGACGTCGCCGTCGTCGGTCAGTGCGACGTTGGTGAAGATGGTGTTGCCCCAGAGCGTCTCGACCGCGACCGGGTTCGTCGACTCGCCGGTGCCCGGCGCGACGCCGAAGAAGCCCGCCTCGGGGTTGATGGCGTACAGCCGACCGTCGGTGCCGGGGCGCAGCCAGGCGATGTCGTCGCCGATCGTCTCCACCTTCCACCCGGGGATGGTGGGCTGCAGCATGGCGAGGTTCGTCTTGCCGCAGGCCGAGGGGAACGCGGCGGAGAGGTGGTACGCCTTGCCGGTCTCGGTATTGGTGAGCTTCAGCAGGAGCATGTGCTCGGCGAGCCATCCCTCGTTGCGGCCCATGACGCTCGCGATGCGCAGCGCGAAGCACTTCTTCGAGAGCAGGGCGTTGCCGCCGTAGCCCGAGCCGTACGACCAGACCTCGAGGGTCTCCGGGAAGTGGGTGATGTACTTGGTCGAGTTGCAGGGCCACGCGACGTCGCTCTCCCCGGCCGCGAGCGGAGCACCCACCGAGTGCACCGTGCGCACCCACTCGCTGCCCGGCGTGATGCCGTCGAGCGCGGCCTGACCCATGCGCGTCATGATGCGCATGTTGAGCACTGCGTAGGGCGAGTCGGTGAGCTCGATGCCGAGCTGGGTGATCGCGCCGCCCACGGGGCCCATGGAGAACGGGACGACGTACATGGTGCGCCCGCGCATCGATCCCTCGAAGAGCGGCGTCAGCTCGGCCTTCATGGCGTCGGGCGCCATCCAGTTGTTCGTGGGGCCCGCGTCGGCCTCGTCGGTCGAGCAGATGAACGTGCGATCCTCGACGCGTGCGACGTCGTCGGGGTGCGAGCGGGCGAGGAAGCTGCCGGGGCGCAGGTTCTTGTTGAGCGGGATGAGGGTGCCGGCCTCGACCATCTCGCCGGTGATGCGGTTCCACTCCGCCTGCGAGCCGTCGCACCAGACGACCTCGTCGGGGCGCGTGAGCTCGGCGACCTCGGTGACCCAGGCGAGCACCTCTTCGTTGCTCGTGGTCGCATCGGCGCGCACGATCTCGGCGAAGGTCATCTCGGTCTCGATGGTCTGCATGAGTGCCATATCGTTCTCCTCAAGGTCCCGCCGCCCGGCGAAGAAGCGGCGACATCTCCATTGTGAGCGCCCCGTTCACCCCGCATTCATCGTTTGCGGTGGAAAAATCGCCCGAATTTGACATATAGTCAAGAGATGCCCGCTGAACCCGTACCCGTGACCGCCGGTTTCGACGAATCAGAACTCGACCGACTCATTCTCGGCAAGCGCATCCGCTTCTTCCGCACCCGCGCCGGGCTCACGCTGGAGCAGCTGGGCGAACGGGTGGGCGTGGTCGCGAGTCAGCTGTCGCTCATCGAGAACGGACGTCGCGAACCGCGGCTCGGCCTGCTGCAGAGCATCTCGCGCGAGCTCGGCATCGACGCCTCCGAGCTGCTGAAGCGTGAGGCGCCGGATCGCCGCAGCACCCTGGAGGTCGAGCTCGAACGGGCGCAGGCGACGTCGACCTACACGCGCCTCGGGCTGCCCCACGTGCGCACGCCGCGCACGCTCCCCGACGACACGCTCGAGGCCCTGGTCGGCCTGCACCGCGAACTCGCCCGGCGATCCCGCGCCGCCGCGACCACCTCGGAGGAGGCGCGGCGCGCGAACACGGCCATCCGCATGCAGATGCAGGAGCGCGACAACTACATTCAGGACATCGAGCTCGTGGCGTCCGACCTCATGCGGCGCATCGGCCACACGATCGGCGCGGTGACGCACCGCGAGGTGGCGATGCTCGCCGAGCTGCTGGGCTTCGGCCTCTTCTTCGTCGACGACCTGCCGTCGAACACGCGGAGCATCACCGATCTCGAGAACGGCCGCATCTACCTGCCGCCGGCGTCGATCCCGGGCGGGCACGGCCTGCGCTCTCTCGCGCTGCAGGCGATGGCGCACCGCGTGCTCGGCCACTCCGAGCCGGCAAGTTACGCGGAATTTCTTGAGCAGCGCCTGCAGATCAACTACTTCGCGGCCGCCTGCCTGATCCCGGAGGCCGCCGCCGTCGACTTCCTGCAGCAGGCGAAGCGCAACCGCAATCTCGCGATCGAGGACTTCCGCGATGCGTTCGGCGTCACCCACGAGGCCGCTTCGCACCGGTTCACGAATCTTGCGACGCAGCACCTCGGACTGCGCGCGCACCACTATCGCGCCGACGGGGCGGGCGCCATCGTGCGCGGGTATCAGAACGATGGGCTGCCGTACCCGGCCGACGACACCGGTTCGATCGAGGGCGAGGTGTTGTGCCACAAGTGGGGCGGCCGCACCGCCTTCAACCGCACGAACCGCACGAGCGAGTTCTACCAGTACACCGACACCCCGGCGGGCACGTTCTGGTCGAGCGTGCAGACCGGAGACGCCGAGCAGGGCCCCTTCGCGATCGCCTGCGGGGTCGCATTCGACGATGCGAAGTGGTTCCGCGGCCGCGATACGTCGGAGCGGCAGGTGTCGACGTGTCCGGATCCGGCGTGCTGCCGTACGCCGAGGCCCGAACTGCTGGCGCGCTGGGAGGGCAAGGCGTGGCCGAGCGCCCGCATGCACGCGCACGTGCTCTCCCCGTTGCCGACGGGCACGTTCCCGGGCGTCGACGACACGGAGATGTACCAGTTCCTCGCGAAGCATGCGCCGGAAGCTTAGGACGAAAGCGCAGCTTTCGTCGCTTCCGGCGCGGCGCCTACAGGCGCCGGAAGCTGAGGCCGAAAGCGCAGCTTTCGTCGCTTCCGGCGCGGCGCCCACAGGCGCCCCGCCCCGCCCGCCTTCGCCCCGCCTTCTCGCTGAGCGGTCAGTTCGGTGCGTTATGCGCGCGCATTCTGCACGGAACTGACCGCTCGAGCGGGCGCGCGGTGGAGCGGAGGAGCGGAGGAACGGGCGTGCGGAGTTGCGGGCGAGCGCAGGAGCAATGCGGCAATGCCGGCGCACCGCCGCAGAACGCGAGAACCCCCGCTGCCGAAGCTGCGGGGGTTCTCGGTGCGGGGCGTCGCTCAGGCCTTGGGGCGCGAGGCGAACTCCTCGAAGATGGCGCGCGGCTGCTGCACGGCCTCGATGTTGACGGTGTCGCGGCCCAGGAAGAAGTGGCCGACCCAGCCGCCGAACACGCGCCACTTGCGCTCCCACGAGGGGATGGCGAGGCCGTGGTAGAAGCGGTGCGCGAGCCACGCGAAGTAGCCCTTGAGCGCGAACTTGCCGGACTGGAAGACGCCGGTGTTGACGCCGAGACCGGCGACGGCGCCCAGGTTCTTGTGGTTGTACTCGGCGATGCCCTCGCCGCGCAGGTCTGCGACGATGTTCTTCGCGAGCAGCTTGCCCTGGCGCACGGCGTGCTGCGCGTTGGGCACGCAGAATCCGCCGGGCCCGGGGGTCGACGAGATGTCGGGCGTCTGCGAGGTGTCGCCGGCGGTCCAGGCGCCCTCGAGCGGCACGCCGTCCTCGGTCGTGATGCGCAGCGACGGGCTGCCGATGACGTGCCCGCGGGGGCCGATCGGCAGATCCGTTCCGCGGAGGAACGGGCGGGGCATGACGCCCGCGGTCCAGACGATCAGGTCCGACTCGTAGGTCTCGCCGGTCGAGAGCTCGATCTTGCCGTCGAGCGCCGACGAGAGCTGCGTGTCGAGGTGGATCTGCACGCCGCGGCGGGTCTGATCCTTCACGACCCAGTCCGCGGTCTCCTGCGACACCTCGGGCATGATCCGGCCCATCGCCTCGACGAGGTGGAACACGGTCTCGTCGAACGTGATCTCGGGGTACCGGCGCAGCAGCGCGGTGGTGAACGAGCGGAGCTCGGAGATCGTCTCGATGCCCGCGAAGCCGCCGCCGACGACCGTGACGGTCAGCAGGCGCGCGCGCTCGGCGGATCCCTTCGGGAGGGTAGCCGCGCGCTCGAAGTTGCCGACGAGGCGATCGCGCACGGCGACGGCCTCCTCGATCGTCTTCATGCCGATCGCGTTGTCGGCGATGCCCGCGATGGGGAACGTGCGCGACACCGAGCCGGTGGTCACGACGATCTGGTCGTAGGCGAAGTCGAAGGGCTCTCCCACGTTGGGCGTGATGGTGACTGTCTTCGTCGCGTGCGAGATGCCGGTCACCTTGCCCGCGATGTTCGCGGTGCGGTTCAGGTGACGACGGCGTGCGACGACCGCGTGACGCGGCTCGATCGAGCCCGAGGCGACCTCGGGGAGGAACGGCAGGTACGCCATGTACGGCAGCGGATCGACGATCGTGACCTCGGCCTCGCCGGCACGGAGCAGCTTCTCCAGCTTCCATGCGGTGTAGAAGCCGGCATAGCCGCCACCAACGATCAGAATCTTCTTCGCCACGAAGCGATCTCCTTGCAGCAATCAGGGACGGACCCGCATTGCGGGCACAGAAAATAGCGGGCGAAACACCCGTACCGAAAGCTTACCGCGTTTTCCCAGCTCCGATGCACGCGCGGCTGCGGGTCAGCCCCGCCAGCCGCTCCGCTCGAGCGCGAGATCGCCGATCGGGTTGACGCCGGGGCCGGCCGCGAGAGCGTGACCCATGAGCGCGTGGAGGCACTTGACGCGCGTCGGCATGCCGCCCGAGCTGACGCCGGCCACCTCGGGCACCTCGCCCACGCTGTCGCGGTCGGCGATGAACTGCTCGTGCGCGCGCCGGTACTGCTCGCGCACGGTCTCGTCTGAGGCGAGCAGTTCGTTGAACTCGTTCATCACGCCGGCGGCCTCGAGACGCGATGCGGCGGCGACGGCCTCGGGGTGGCAGAGGTAGTAGAAGGTGGGGAACGGCGAGCCGTCGGGCAGGCGCGGCGCGGTGGCCACGACGGCGGGCGATCCGTCGGCGGCGCGCGCCGCGATGCCGATGACGCCGCGGGCTTCGCGCCCCAGCTGCTCGGAGACCGCCGCGATGTCGGCTTCGGTCGGTGCGGGATAGGGCGGGCGGGTCATTGCGGGGTC
>NZ_LDRK01000116.1 GCF_001477055.1 Leucobacter chromiiresistens | reverse complement strand
GCGCACCCGGCCGGGTGCGCGGCCGACGGGCACGGCGACGATCTCGATGGGATCGAACTCGTCGTCGACGAGCACCGCGTAGCCGGCGCTGCGCACCCGTGCGCGCTCGGCCGCGGAGGGGAGCTCCACGTTCGCGCGGCGGAAGCGCTCGACCTCGTCGTCGGGGAGGTAGCTCGCGAGCACCGAGCCGAGGGCGCTGCCGGCGATGCCGAAGCGCTGCCCGTGCTCGAGCGATACGTGCACGTTGCGCGGGGGCAGTCCGCGGCCGACGATGGTGACCGAGTCGCCGTCGAGGGTGCCGAGCGAGGTGCCCTCGCCGAGCTCGCCCGCGAGGCGCGTGAGCTCCTCGGCGATGCGCTGGTCGACGCTCGCGTGCCGCAGTGCGGCCTGGGCCACCCGCACCGGCGAGAACGTCAACGAATAGGCGCCCTGCGAGTCGGTCTGCAGCCAGCCGGCCGCCACGAGGGTGACGAGCTGCCGGTGCACCATCGAGCGCGAGCCGCCCGCGCGGCGGGCGATCTCCGAGACGCCGAACGGCGCGCTCGTCTTCGCGATCTCCTCGAGCAGGCGCAGCATCTTGAGATTCGAGGTCAGCGGAGCGGTGCCGCCGGTTCCCGGAACGCTCTCAGCCATGATTTCTCCATTCGTCTGTCAACACATATATGACAGAACCGCGCATTGAATGACATGAAGCTAGCCAGTCCCGCGCGATTCGTCAACTCCCATTTTCCCGACTTCCTGCTCGTCGACTTGCGGAGAACCCAACGTTACGATTCGAAGTTTTCTCTTGACGGCGACGTTCCGACCGGTAATATCGCTCTCACTGCCTCGCAAAATCGAAGCAGTTGTCACGATATAGTTGACACTAGTTTGGACAACGAGGTCTGACAAGCCCTCACGCCGAATCGGTGCAGCTCAAGGCAACCCGACACCGAAAGGAATCGCGTCATGGCACCGAAGCCAATGCGAAGAGCAGTGGGGGCATGCGCTCTCCTGCTGACCGGAGCTCTCGCCGTCACCGGCTGCTCGAGCAGCGCCCAGGGGGGCGGAGGAGCCGCACCCGAGAAGACCGGCACCCTCGTGATCGACCAGGCCTTCACCGCCCAGTCGATCGACCCGGCCACCATCTTCCAGGTCACCGACGCGATCACCGCGAGCGGCCTGTACCAGACCCTCTTCACCTACATCGACAACGTCGCCGACCCGCAGCCGCTGCTCGCCGAGTCGATCACCGCGAACGACGCGGCGACCGAGTTCACGATCACCCTGCGCGACGACGCGACGTTCGCGAACGGCAACCCCGTCACCGCGGCCGACGTCGTCTTCTCGCTGAACCGGCTCAAGCACCTCGCCGCGAGCCCCGCCTACCGCATGGAGGGCATCACCGTCGCCGAGGTCGACGAGCGCACCGTGCAGCTCACCACCGAGAACCCCGCACCCTACATCGAGCACACCCTCACCGCACCGCCCCTCGCGATCGTCGACGACGAAGCCGTGCGCGCAGCCGGAGGCACCGACGCCGAAGACGCCGCCGACGCCGATACTGCGGGCCAGTTCTTCACCCAGCCCGCCAACGGAGCCGGCAGCGGGCCCTACGCGCTCGAGAGCTACGACACCAACGCGCAGATCGTGCTCGTCAAGAACGAGAACTACTGGGGCGAAGCGCCCGCCTACGACCGCATCGTGATCCGCAACGTGAACAACGCCCAGCAGCAGAAGGCGAACATCGAGGGCGGCGACAGTCAGATCGCACTCGACATCCCCGGCCGCATCGCGGAGGGCATGGAGTCGGAGGCGCTGCAGGTGCAGTCCTCCTCGTCGCCCGAGGTGCTGTACCTCGCGCTCTCCCAGAAGGAGGGCGCCGCCACCGCCGATCCCGACATCGTCGAGGCCATCAAGACCGGCATCGACTACGAAGCGCTGCGCACGCTCGTCGGCGCCGGTGCGAAAGAGGCGACCGGCATCATCCCCTCCATGATGATCGGGGCGCTCCCCGAGGGCGAAGGCCCCGAGTCGGATCCGGAGGCCGCGAAGCAGCTGCTCGCCGATGCCGGGAAGACGGGCACCGAGGTGACGCTCGACTACGCCAACGACTACACCCGGCTCGCAGGCATCGACTACAACACCCTCGCCCAGGGCCTCCAGACGCAACTCGAGGCCATCGGCCTGAAGGTGACGCTGAACCCGACGCCCACGTCGACCTCGCTGCAGCGCTACGTCGACGGCGAGACCGAGATGGCGCTGTGGTCGTGGCCGCCCGACACGGCCGACGCCTCCGACGAACTCGTCTTCGCCCCCGGCGGGCTCATCGGCGAGCGCGTGCACTGGCCGGCCGAAGCCGCCCCCGCGACCGCCGAGCTCGCCGAGGCGGCGCGCGTCGCCACCGGTGACGACCGCGAGGCCGCCTTCACGGCGTGGAACGAGTCGATGAACGAGGAGGCGCCGTTCGCCTTCCTGCTCGAGCCCTCCTTCTTCCTCGTCGCGTCGACGAGCGTCGAGCACGTCAGCCACGACCCGCTCGCCGCCATCAACCTCTCCCAGATCGACTAGACGCACGGGACATCGCATCGTGACTCACACCCTTTCCGAGACCGGGGCGGACGTGCAGGCGCCCGCCCCGGCGCCGGGCGGCGGCGGAGGCGGAGGCTACTTCCGCTTCGTGCTGCGCCGTCTCGGCACCTCGCTCGTCACCCTGTTCGGCATCACGCTCGTCTCCTTCGGGCTCGGCGTGCTGGTGCCGCTGCGCCCCGAGACCGCGAACCTCAGCCAGCAGGCGCTCTCGAACCCGGAGGCGGTCGCCGCGTTCCGCGAGAAATTCGGACTCGACCTGCCCATCTGGGAGCAGTACCTGCGCTACCTCGCCGGGCTCTTCCGCGGCGACCTCGGCATCTCGCAGCAGACCGGCCAGCCGATCGCCGCCGACCTCGCCAAGTACGCCCCGGCGACGCTGGAGCTCGTGCTGTGGGCCACCGTGCTCTCCGTGCTCATCGGCGTCTCGCTCGGCATCGTCGCCGCCTACGCGCGCAACCGCTGGCCCGACCACCTCGCCCGCGTCGTCTCACTCATCGGCGTCAGCCTCCCCACCTACTGGCTCGCACTCATCGGGTCCACGTTCTTCTTCCGCCAGCTCGGCTGGCTCCCCGGCAGCGGCAGGCTCGACGCCTCCGCGACGCCGCCGCCGCGCGTCACCGGATTCATGACCATCGACACCCTGCTCGCGGGCGATATGCACGCGTGGGGCTCGGCCATCGCGCACCTCATCCTCCCCGCCATGATCCTCGCGCTCTCGAACCTCGGCATGGTGCTCCGCTTCACCCGCAGCGCAGTGCTCGACGGGCTCAACACCGACGCCGTGAAAGCGGCGCGCGTGAAGGGCCTCCCGGGCCGCCGCGTGCTCATGCGCTACGCGGTGCGCAGCGCCTCGAGCCCCATCATCACCGTGACCGCGCTCTCCTTCGGGTTCCTGCTCGCCGCCACCGTCTACGTCGAGCAGATCTTCGCCTGGGGCGGCCTCGGCCAGTACGCCTACCGCTCGGCGACGAACCTCGACGTCACCGCCATCACCGGCATCTCCGTCGTGATCGCCGTGATCTTCCTCGCCGTGAACTTCATCGCCGACCTGCTCGCGTCGGCCTTCGACCCGAGGATCCGACTCCAATGACCCGCACCGACGTCATCTCCATGATCGCCGCCCCCGAACGCGCACGGCGACGCATCCCGGCAGGGCTCCGCACGCCCTCGGTGATCGCCGCGGCCGCCGTGCTGATCGCCTGGCTCGCGGTGATCCTCATCCCCGCGCTCACCCCGCAGGATCCGCTCGCCACCGTCGGGCCCGCCCTCGCGCCGCCCGATTCCACGGCGCTGCTCGGCACCGACGCGCTCGGGCGCGACAACCTCAGCAGAACCCTCGCCGCCGCGCGCACCTCGATCCCGAACGGCCTCATGATCGTGGCCGCGGCCGCCCTCATCGGCACCGCGATCGGCCTCGTCGCCGGGTTCTTCGGCGGCTGGATCGACGAGATCCTCATGCGCGTCGCCGATCTCGTCTTCGCGTTCCCCGGCATCATCCTCGCGATGGCCATCGCCGCGGCCCTCGGCCCGAGCGTGCAGAACGCCGTGATCGCCGCCGCGATCAGCTGGTGGCCGGCCTACGCCCGGGCCGTGCGCTCCATCGTGCTCGCCCTCCGAGAATCCGAGTTCGTGCTCTCGAACCGCCTCTCCGGCGTCGGCCCGTTCCGCTCGATCGTCGTCGACCTGCTCCCCGCGGTGAGCGGTTCCGTGCTCGTGCTCGCGATGCTCGACATCGGCTCCGCGATCCTCTTCCTCGCCGGCCTCTCCTTCCTCGGGCTCGGCGCCGTGCCGCCGACGCCCGAATGGGGCTCCATGATCTCGGGCGCCGTGCAGTACTTCGACCAGTGGTGGCTCGCCGTCGCCCCCGGTCTCGCGATCGTGTCGGTCGTGCTCGCCTTCAACATCATCGGCGACGCGATCCGCGACAACCTCGAACCCCGCCTGAACGAGAACGGAGCCGGGTCATGACCCTCCTGCACGTCGACCGCCTCACGGTCGCCCGCGCCAGCGGCGCCGGATCCCCGCTCGTCGACGGGGTCTCCTTCACGGTCGAGGCCGGCGAGGTGGTCGGCGTCGTCGGCGAGAGCGGATCGGGCAAGACCCTGACCGGGCTCGCGCTGCTCGGACTGCTGCCCGACGGGCTCGCCGCCTCCGGCTCCATCCGCTTCGACGGGCGCGAACTGCTCACCCAGACGAGGCCCGAGTGGGAGCGCACGCGCGGCACCGACATCGCCATGGTGCTGCAGGATCCGTCGTCGAGCCTGCACCCCATGCTGAAGCTCGGCGAGCAGCTCACCGACCACGTGCGCCAGCACCTCGGGCTCTCGAAGCCGGCCGCAGAGGCACGCGCCATCGAGTTGATGGAGCGCGTCCACCTGCGCGAGCCCAAACGCCTGCTCGGGCAGTACCCGCATCAGCTCTCCGGCGGCATGAAGCAGCGCGTCTCCATCGCCATCGCGCTCGCGTGCGACCCGAAGCTGCTCATCGCCGACGAGCCCACCACCGCGCTCGACGCGAACATCCGCACCGGCATCATCGCGCTCCTCAACGAGCTGCGCCGCGAGTCGGGCATGGGCATCATCTTCGTCACCCACGACCTCGCGATGCTGAGCACCATCGCGGATCGCCTCAACGTGTTCCGCACCGGGGAGATCGTCGAGGCGGGCGACTCCGACCGCATCTTCCGCTCACCCCGGCACCCCTACACACGGGTGCTGCTCGACGCGGTGCCGCAGGTGCCGTGGCCCCGTCCCGAGGAGGTTCTCTCATGACCGCACGCCCAGTCGCCGCGGGTGCACCCGATGCTCAGCCGCTCATCGAGGCGACCGACGCCGTCGTGAGCTACCGGGTCAAGGGCAAAGGCCGGTTCGTCGCCGTGCACGGCGTCGACCTCGACGTGCGCCCCGGCGAGATCGTCGGCATCGTCGGCGAGAGCGGGTGCGGCAAGTCGTCGCTCGCGCGGGCGCTCGTCGGCATCAACAAGCTGTCGGGCGGCAGCATCCGCTTTCTGGGCGAAGACGTGACGCCGCTGCCGATCCGGCGGCGCCCCGCGCGCCTCGTGCCGCTGCAGATGGTGTTCCAGGATCCCTACGCCTCCCTCAACCCGCGCCGCCGCATCGACCAGCAGCTCGCAGAGGTGTGGAACTCGGCGGCCCGCGCCCGCGGCGACGCGCTCGAGGCGGAGGCGCGCCTCGCCGACATCACCGATGTGCTCGAACGGGTCGGCCTCGACCCGGCGCTGCGCACCCGCTACCCGCACGCGCTCTCCGGCGGCCAGCGGCAGCGCATCGCGATCGCGAAGGCGCTGCTCGCGAAACCGCAAGTGATCGTCGCCGACGAGCCGATCTCCGCACTCGACGCCTCGTCGCAGAAGCACGTCGGCGAGCTCCTGCGCCGCCTCGTCGACGACCTGCAGATCGGCATGGTCATCATCTCGCACGATCTCGCCGT
>NZ_LDRK01000115.1 GCF_001477055.1 Leucobacter chromiiresistens | reverse complement strand
TGGCGAAGCCGCTCACCGGCGACGGCGAAGCACAGCGCCACGACGAGCCGGTCGGCGTCGCCGGTGAGCGGCTTCGCCATGAGCATCGCCGACCCGATCAGGTTGCCGACCCCGTAGCCGGCGACCAGGGCGGCCGCGAGCGCCGCGCCGCCGAACTGCGGAGCGACCGCCACGGCGTAGATGGGCAGCACCGCGACCGAGAATGCGACCGTGACGGTGAGTGCGAGCGTGCGCCGCAGCGGCCCGGAGCGCCAGATGCGCCGCAGCGTCTGCGCCGGCGAGGGCACCGCCGCGGCGTCGACGGCGGGGGCCTGCTGCGGCAGCGCCAGCACCGCGGCCGCCCCGACGACCGCGGCGCCGGCGAGCACGAGCGCGGCGGCCAGGGGGCCGGGCCCCGCGGCGATCCACGCCACCGACGCCGGGCCGAGGGTCCCGCTGACGCCGTAGCTCGCGACGTCCCAGCTCTGCGCCCGCCGCTGATGCCGCTGCGCGGGGCCCGCGATCGCGGGGAGCCGACTGCTGATGCCGCCGGTGAGCATCGGGCCGAACAGTCCCGAGACGGCCAGGAGGAGTGCGGGCACCACGGCCCAGGTGTGCGGCAGGAGGAGTGCGGCGACGCCGAGCAGTGCGCCGTGCACGAGGGCGGAGGCGGCGATGACGGTGCGCCCGTCGCGGGCGGTGTCGAGTCTGCGCGAGATGAACGGGCCGAGCAGGTGGGGTGCGGTGATCGACGCTCCCAGCAGGCCCGACACCCAGGCGGGGAGCCCCGCGTGCTGCGCGAGGAGCACGATCGCGACGACCGCGCCGCCGTCGGCGCTCCGCACGAGCGTCGCGGCGAACACGTAGCGCGCGAGCCCGCCGCGCGGCCGGGGCCCGCCGCTCCGCGCCGCCGCCGCAGCCGCGCCTGCGCCGCGCGGCATCGCGTCAGCCGTCGAGCCCGAGTTCATCTGCGACCCGCGCGACCTCGGCGCGCTGCGCCTCGGTGAGGCCGAGGATGGGGAGGGGGAGGGATCCGCGGCGCACCAGCCCGAGGTGCTCGGCGATCGCGGCGGTGACGCGCAGGCTGCCGCCCATCGTGCTGAAGAGGCGCCAGAGCGGCTGCAGTGCATCGGATTCCCGGATCCCGGCCTCGGCATCGCCCGACCGCGCCGCGCGAAGGATGCGCAGCGCGGTCTGCGGCAGCGTGCCGGCGATCACCGAGTACCAGGCGTCGCACCCCGCCGCGAGGCCGGCCGCGGCGAACGCGTCGCCCGAGATGCCGACCGTGACGTGCTCGGGGAGCACCGCCCGGATCCGGGCCATGCGATCCGCGGCGGCCGCCGCGTCCGCGGGCAGCGCCGGGATCTTCACCGACGCGATGCGGGGCAGCTGCGCGATGCGGCCGTAGAGTTCGGTGCTGAATGCGAAATGCGTCGTGCCGGGGTTGTCGTAGACGATCACGGGCAGCTGCGTGGCCCCCGTGACGGCGGCGAACAGTTCGAAGACGTCGTCGTCGGTGAGCGGCTGGTAGGTCATCGGCGCGAGCAGCACCCCCGCGGCTCCGGCGGCCTCGGCGCTCCGCACGTGGTCGAGCACGTGCGAGGTGCGGAGCGCGCCGACCCCCACATGCACGGGGGTCGTGCCGGCGTGGGCGACGGCGAGACGGGCGACCCGCGCGCGCTCCTCGGGGCCGAGGTACGCGTACGATCCCGTCGAGCCGAGGGCGGTGATCGAGTCGACCCCGGCGGCGGCGAGCCGCTCGATGAGGCCGGCGTAGGCGGACTCGTCGACGGCGTCGTCGACGAAGGGGGTGAGGGGGAACGCGCTGAGACCGGTGAACACGGGAGCTCCATTTCTGGGTCGGGCTGGGGCTGGGTCGGGCTGAGGCCGGGTCGGGCTGAGGCTGGGGCGGATCGGGCTGGGTCGAGCTGAGGCCGGGGCGGTTCGGGCCGGGGCGGCGGTGGGCGTCTCCGATCGACGTGGCCGGCCTGTGCACTATCGTGCCGCGCCGACTGGTTGTACCGTTACTCCGGAATCGTTCATGTTCAGTAGACCGGAAAGGCGACGATGCGGCATCGGATCCCCGTGGACCTCGTGCTCGACACGACCGCACCGCCCGGAGCGACGACTCGGGAGCACCTCGTCGAGCAGCTGCGCGACGCGGTGCTCGCCGGGCAGATCGCGGCGGGCGCCCAGCTCCCCTCCTCGCGATCGCTCGCGGCCGCGATGGGCTGCTCGCGCGGCACCGTCATCGCCGCGTTCGAAGAGCTCATCGGCGAGGGGTACTGCGTCTCGGTGCCGGGGTCGGGCACCTTCGTCGCGGCGGATCTGAGCATCGTCGCCGGGCGACGGCCGACGCCGCGCACGGCGCGGCCCGATCGCGATCCGCCCCCGCCCGGCGCCCCGAGCATCGCCCTGGGCGGCAGCGCCCACCACCTGTCGCCCGGGAGCCCCTCCACGCGGTTCAGCGGCACGCGCGAGTGGCAGACCGCCTGGCGCCGGGCGCTGCGCCGCGAGCTGCCCTCCGTGCCGCCCCCGCCCGCGGGCGACGCGCGTCTGCGGGAGTTGATCGCCGACCACCTGCTGCAGGCCCGCGGCGTGCGGTGCGACCGCGACGACGTGCTGCTGACCGCGGGCACGAACGACGGGATCGCGCTGCTGATGCATGCGCTCCGCGCCGAGGGGCCGGTCGGTGCGCGGATCGCGACCGAGGAGCCGGGGTACCCCGCATCGCGCCGCGTGATCCGGCGACTGGGCGGGCACTCCGTCGGCGTTCCCGTGCGCGGCGGCGGCATCGACATCGAGGCGCTGCGCGCGCAGGAGGGGCCGTTCGCGGGGGTGCTGCTCACCCCGAGCCACCAGTATCCGCTCGGCGGCCGCATGCCCGTCGCGGGCCGCCTCGCCGTGCTCGACTGGGCGCGCGAGCACGACGCCCTCGTGATCGAGGACGACTACGACAGCGAATTCCGCCACGGCGCCCCCGCGCTGCCGGCGATCGCGTCGCTCGACGACGAGCGCCGCGTCGCCCTCGTCGGCAGCTACTCGAAGACCCTTTCGCCGTGGCTGCGATGCGGCTACGTGGTGGTGCGCCACCCCGACGTGCGCGAACGGGCGCTCGCGGCGCGCGCCGATCTCGGCCTGCCGCTCTCGGGAACGGTGCAGCACGCCCTTGCGGAGTTCTTGGAGAGCGGCGGGCTGCGGCGGCACCTCGCGCGGGCGGGGCGCGCGTACGCGCACCGCCGAACGCTCGTGATCGACGCGTTCGCGGGCGCGCCGGGGGTGCACGTGCACGCGGTCGAGGCCGGGCTGCACGCGACGCTGACCTGGGAGCCGGGGCCGACGGCCGCCGCGGCGGTGCGCGAACTCGCGGCGCGCGGGGTGACCACGACCCCGCTGCACGAGTACTACGACGATCCCGCGAGCGCCCCCCACGGCCTGGTGCTCGGCTACGGTGCGGCCAGCGACGTGCAGCTGCACGGCGCACTGCAGCACATCACCGAGGTGCTGGCCGGGGCTCGGAGCGGGGCCCGGAGCGGGCCCCAGGGCAGGGATCAGGTCGGGGATCAGGGGAGCGCGTCGGTGCGGGCGTGATCGGGCATCGCCTTGATGAGGTTGCTCATGCGCATCGTGCAGCACCGGTGGCCGCCCTCGTCGGTGACCACGATCTCGTGCACGGCGAGGCTGCGCCCGAGGTGCACGGGCGTGCAGACCGCGGTGACGAAGCCCGCGGTGGCGGAGCGCGTGTGCGTCGCGTTGATGTCGACGCCGACCGCGAGGCGGCCGGGCCCGGCGTGGAGGTTCGCCGCGAGCGACCCCAGCGTCTCGCCGAGCACCACGTACGCGCCGCCGTGCAGGAACCCGACGGTCTGCCGATTGCCCCGCACCGGCATGCGCGCGACCGTGCGCTCGACGGTGTACTCGAGGAACTCGATGCCCATCGCATCGGCCAGCTCGCCGGCGCCGTGCTCGGCGACGTAGTTGCCCGAACCCGCGCTCACGCCCGCACCCGCGCCCGCGCTCACGCCCGCACCCGCGCTCATGCCCGCACCTCGGAGGAGCGCTGGGCGCGGGAGCCGCCGGTGAACTCGGGCCGCCGCTTCTGCTGGAACGCCGCGAACCCCTCTCGGTAGTCGTCGGTGCCGCAGAGCGCGGCCTGCACGCGGTTCTCGTGCGCCATCGACCGCCACAGCCCGAGGCGCTCATCGCGCAGCTCGGCGACCAGCGCCTTCGACGCGAGGAACGCCTCGGTCGCGCCGCGCGCCGCGCTCGCCGCAGCCGCGCGGGTCGCGTCGAGCACCTCGGCGTCGGGGAACGACCGCGAGAAGAGGCCGGAGGCCACGGCCTCTGCGCCCGACATGAGGCGGCCGGTGTAGATGAGGTCGAGGGTGCGGTGGGCGCCGAGCCGCTCGAAGAACAGGGCGTGCCCGCCCGAGTCGAGGGTCGCGCCGAGGTTCGCGAAGGGGCTCCCGACCTTCGCGGTCTCGGCGACGTAGACCACGTCGGTCGCGATGAGCAGTCCGAGCCCCACGCCGAGGCACGCGCCGTGCGCGGCGGCGAACGTGGGGGCGGGGAAGCGGCTCATGCGCTCGAGGAGCGGCTGCACGAGCCCGCCGAGATAGCCGTGCACGTCGTCGGTGCGGGGGTCGACGCCCGAGATGTCGCGCCCCGCGCAGAAGGCGCGCCCCTCGCCGCGCAGCACGAGGGCGCGCACCCGCTGCTGCTCGGCGTGCGCGTACGCCTCCGAGAGCTCGCGGAGGTCGTCGGGGCCGAGCGCGTTCAGGCGCTCGGGGGCGTCGAGGGCGATCTCCGCGACGTCGTCGGAGATGGTCAGAGTGATCATGCGGGCTCCGGTTCGGTCACGCGTCGTAGTCGACGACGACGCGGTCTGATTGCGGGTGGGACTGGCAGGTGAGCACGTAGCCGCGCTCGATCTCGTCGGCCTCGAGGGCGTAGTTCTCGGTCATCGACACCGACCCCGTGACGACCCGCGCGCGGCAGGTGCCGCAGACGCCGCCGGCGCAGGCGAACGGCACGTCGCTGCGCACGCGCAGGGCGGCGTTCAGGATGGTCTCGTGCGCGCTGACGGGGCTCTCGACGCTCGCGGAGGTGCCGTCGAGGGTGAAGTCGATCGCGATGGTCCGCTCGCCGGCGCGCACTTCGACGGGGCGCGCCCGGGTGGGGGCGGGCTCGCCGGTCGAGAACAGCTCGAAGCGCACGTGCGCCGGGTCGACGCCCAGTTCGGCCAGCAGGTCGCGGCACAGCTGCACGAGCTCGAAGGGGCCGCAGAGCACCCATTCGTCGGTCTGGTCGACCGGGATCACGGTGCCCAGGATGGTGCGCAGGCGATCCTCGTCGAGTCGCCCCGACATCACCGGCGCCGAGCGCTGCTCGCGGGAGAGCACGTGGTGGATGGCGAAGCGCTGCGGGTACCGGTCCTTGAGGTCGGCGAGCTCCTCGACGAACATGACGTCGAGCGACGACCGGTTCGTGAAGAGGAGGTCGAAGCGGCTCGTCTCGCTGTGTGAGAGCACGCGGTGCGCCATCGTGATGATCGGGGTGATGCCGGAGCCGGCGGCGACGCCGACGACGTGGCGGCCGTCGAGCTCGTCGAGGTTCGAGGTGAACGCGCCCTGCGGCGTCATCACCTGCAGCGTATCCCCGGGCCGCAGCGACTCGTTCGCCCAGGTGGAGAAGCGGCCGCCGAGGTCTCGTTTGACGGCGACGGAGATGCGCCCGGGTGCGGGGGGCCGGCAGATCGAGTAGGAGCGGCGCAGATCCTCGCCGTCGATCGTGGCGCGGAGGGCGAGGTACTGCCCGGCGAGGTAGGCGAAGTCGGCTGCGAGCCGATCGGGGACCTCGAACGTCACCTCGACGCTCGACTCGGTGAGCGGGCGCACCTCGGCGACCCGCAGTTCGTGGAACGTCGCGCGCCGCTTCGCGCCCAGGTTGATGGCGGCCATGGTGCTCCTAGTGGACCTTGAAGTAGTCGAACGGCTCGAGGCACTCGAGGCACTCGTACAGGGCTTTGCACGAGGTCGACCCGAACCGGGCGATCTCGCGGGTGCGGGTGGAGTGGCAGCGCGGGCACTTGACCGCGAGGGCGACCGGGATCGGCCCCGAGCGCGCCGCCGACCGGAAGTCGGGGGGCGCGATGCCGTATGCGGCGAGCTTGCGCTTGCCCGCCTCGCTCATCCAGTCGGTCGTCCACGCCGGGCTGAGCGTGGTGTCGACGCGCACCCGCGCGTAACCGGCGGCGCGCAGCCGCTGGGCGACGTCGTCGCGCATCCGGTCGATGGCGGGGCACCCCGAGTAGGTCGGCGTCAGCACGACGCGCACCTCGTCGTCGGCGGCCGACACGGCGCGGAGCACGCCCAGGTCTGCGATGGTGAGCACGGGCACCTCGGGATCCGGCACCTCCGCCGCGATGTCCCAGACCCGCGCCGCCTCGGGTTCGGCGGGGCGCCCCGCGGTCACCACGACGCCCCCGGGTGCCGTCGGGGGAGCCACTGCATCTCGGCGAGCAGGTAGCCGAGCCGCGTGCTGTGCATGCCGCGACGCCCTCGTGCGAGCGCCGGCTGCACGTCGGGAACGTCGAGCTCGGCCTCGGCGAGCACCGCGCCCACCGTGCGATCGAAGCCGGCGCGCAGCGCGCTCGGGGGCGGGGCGATGCCGGCGAGGCGCTCGACGAGCTCGTCGTCGGAGAAGAGCTCGTCGACGTACGGCCACAGGTCGCGCAGAGACGCCGTGATGCGGGTGCGCGATGCGTCGGTGCCGAGCGCGAGCCGCAGCATCCACTGGGCCGAGTGGTCGAGGTGGTAGCGCACCTCCCGCTCGGCCTTCCCGGCGATGGCGCTGAGGGTCGCGTCGCTGCTGCCGAGCAGCTCGCGGTACAGTTCGGCCTGGTACGCCGAGAAGAGGAACTGGCGGGCGATCGTGTCGCCGTAGTGGCCGTTCGGCTGCTCGACCAGCCAGCAGTTGCGGAACTCGGGCTCGTCGCGCCAGAACGCCAGGTCGTCTTCACTGCGCCCGGTCGCGCTGCCCGCGTAGTGCAGCAGGGAGCGCGCGTGCCCGAGCAGGTCGAGCGCGATGTTGCTCAGCGCGAGATCCTCCTCGAGCTCGGGGCCGCGCGACACCCACCAGCCGAGTTGCTGGGCGAGGATCAGGGCGTCGTCTCCGAGGCGCATCGCGTACTCGGCGGCATCGGGCGTCGCCACGGCGCCGGTGCCGGCTCCGGTGAGCTCGTCGGCGAGCTCGAGGTCGTCGACGCTCACGTCGCCGTGCGGATCGGCCGCGGCCGTGCGCGCCGTCGCGGTCTGCGCCGTCGCAGCCTCCGGCTCCGTCTGCGCGCTCACAGGTGCTTCACCCCTTCGGCGCGGGCGTAGTAGACCGCGTGCCGGAAGTTCTTGCCCGCGGGCGACTCGAAGAACACGCCCTTCGAATCCGGGTCGCTGGTCGTGATCGCCGCCGCCGGCACGACCCAGATCGAGACGCCCTCGTGGCGCCGCGTGTAGAGGTCGCGGGCGTTGCGGAGGGCCATCGCCTCATCGGGCGCGTGCAGGGATCCCGCGTGCACGTGGCTCAGTCCGCGGTTCGCGCGGATGAACACCTCCCACAGGGGCCAGGCCTCGGTGCCCGTCTCTCCGGGTGTCGACATCTTCGTCTCCTCGTATCTGCGGCGTGCGCGGCCCCGGCGGGGTGCGCGGGGCTCGGGTTCGGCGCGCGGTGCTCGGTGCTCGGTGCTCGGTGCGCTCGGTCGGCGTCAGGCCGCGAAGCGGCGGCGATCCTGCATCTTCTGCGCGTAGGCGGCGGCGGCCTCGCGCACCCAGGCGCCGTCGTCGTGGGCCTCGCGCCGGTGGCGGAGGCGCTCGGCATTGGCGGGGCCGCGGCCGGCGAGCACTTCCGAGAACTCGTTCCAGTCGATCTCGCCCATGATCCACCGGCCCGTCTCCTCGTCGTAGCGCAGGTCGCGGTCGGGGCACTCGAGGCCGAGCGCCTCGAACTGCGGCACGCACATGCCGACGAAGCGCTGGCGCAGTTCGTCGTTCGAGAACCGCTTGATCTTCCAGGCCATCGACTGCGCCGAGTTGGGCGATGCGTCGTCGCTCGGGCCGAACATCATGAGTGACGGCCAGTACCAGCGGTCGACCGCGTCCTGCGCCATCCGCTTCTGCTCGGGGGTGCCGTGGGAGAGCTCGTAGAGGATCTCGAACCCCTGGCGCTGGTGGAAGGACTCCTCCTTGCAGATGCGCACCATCGCGCGGCCGTACGGCCCGTACGAGGCGCGGCAGAGCGGCACCTGATTGCAGATCGCGGCGCCGTCGACGAGCCAGCCGATCGCGCCCATGTCGGCCCAGGTGGGGGTGTGGTAGTTGAAGATCGACGAGTAGCGGGCGCGCCCCTCGATGAGCGCGTCGGTCATCTCCTCGCGGGTGATGCCGAGGGTCTGCGCGGCCGAGTAGAGGTAGAGCCCGTGGCCCGCCTCGTCCTGCACCTTCGCGATGAGGATGGATTTGCGCTTGAGGCTCGGGGCGCGCGTGATCCAGTTCGCCTCGGGCTGCATGCCGATGATCTCGGAGTGCGCGTGCTGCGAGATCTGGCGGATGAGGGTGCGCCGGTACGCCTCGGGCATCCAGTCGCGCGGCTCGATGCGCTGCTCGTCTGCGATCAGGGCGTCGAAGCGCTGCTGCTCGGCGACTTCGTCGAGTTCATCGGTCGTCGATGTCATCTGATGCCTCCGTGTCTGGGTGCGGGTTCGGGATCGGCCGGTGCGAATGCTCGCGAAGTCTCGCCACGGGCGGAACACTGGTGGTAGAGTCGTCAACGGAATTACTGACCGACCATTCAGTCAGTATACGCCTCCTCCCGCGGCACCGCAAAGGGGAGGCGCACCGTTCCCGCCGACGCAATGGAGCGCCATATGAGTTCACCCGCAGACGTGATGCCGCAGGACGGCATCGAGGATCGCATCGCCTTCGACCCGAGCTGGGCCGCCACCGCCATGCTGCACGCCGACACCGCGAAGACCGCGTTCGGCATCCGCCTCCGCGCACTCGAACGCGGCAGGGCCGAGCTCACCATGACCGTGCGCGACGACATGGTCAACGGCTTCGGCATCACCCACGGCGGCATGGTCTTCACCCTCGCCGACACGGCCTTCGCCTACGCGTGCAACGAGGGCGAGCACGCCGTCGTCGCCTCCGGCGTCGACATCACCTTCACGCGCGCCAGCCGCGCAGGCGACACGCTCACCGCCGTCGCCGAGCGGCGATGGGTGTCGGGGCGCAACGGGCTCTACGACATCACCGTGCGCGACCAGCGCGGCGAGACGATCGCCGAGTTCCGGGGCCGATCGTTCGCCACCGACCGGCCGCTGCCGCCCCTGCCCGCCCACTGAGCC
>NZ_LDRK01000114.1 GCF_001477055.1 Leucobacter chromiiresistens | reverse complement strand
CCGCAGCCCCGCACCGCTCCGCAGCACCGCACCGCACCGCAGCCCCGCACCGCTCCGCCGCACCGCACCCCTCCGCCGCACCGCACCGCGACACGACGATCGACGCCGTTCGGGCCGGCGCGCTGCTGATCGTCGTGGTGCTGCACGCGCTGATGGTCGGCGTGGAGCGCACCCCCGCCGGGTCGCTGCACCCGAGCGTCGCGCTCTCGGGCGAGCCCTGGTTCGCGCCGATGACCTGGGCGCTGCAGATCATGCCGCTGTTCTTCATCGCGGGCGGCTTCGCCTCGCTCGCGCAATGGCGGCGCATGCAGCGTCGCGGGGACGGCGCCGTCGCCTACATCACGGCCCGCACGCGCCGGCTCGCGGTGCCCGCCGCGCTCATGATCGGGACGGTCGGCGGGGCGCTGCTGCTCGCACGCGCCCTCGGCGCGGATGCGGCGCTCATCGCGGAGGCGAGCCTGAGGATCGGCCAGCCCCTCTGGTTCCTCGCCGTGTACTTCGCCGTGACCGCCCTCGTGCCTGCGATGGCGCGGCTGCACGACCGCGCGCCCCGGCTCACGGTGCTCGCGCTCGCGACCGGCGTCGTGTGCGTGGACGTGGCGAACGCCCGATTCGGCGTGCCCGTCGGATACCTGAACCTGCTGCTGGTCTGGCCCCTCATGCAGCAGCTCGGATTCATGATGCGCGACGGCATCTCCGTCGCCGTCTGGCCGCGTCGCCGCCTCGTCTGCGGCTTCCTCGGCGCACTCGCGACGCTGCTCGCACTGGTCGCGAGCGGATGGTCGCCCGACCTGCTCGAGAACCTGAACCCGCCCACGACGGCGATCATGCTGCTCGGCGCCGCCCAGTGCTGCGCCCTGCAGCTGCTGCGCCCGCGGCTCGATGCGCTGACGCGCGCGCCGCGCATCGCGCGCCTCATCTCGCGGGCCAACGCTGCGGCGATGGGGGTGTACCTCTGGCACATGCCCGTGATCCTCGCGCTCGTCGCGGTCATATGGGTCGCCGGGCTGCCCCTGCCCGCTCCCCACTCCGCCGCCTGGTGGGCGACCCGCCTCCCGTGGCTGCTCGCCATCGCGTGCTGCGTGATCCCGGTCGCCGCGGTCCTCGCCCCGGTCGAGCGGCGGGCGCTCGCGCTGCTCCACGCGGTCGCGGCGACACCGCCCGCGTACCCCGACGCGGGCGCTGCTCGCAGGTGGGCCGCGGTGCTCAGCGTGGTGTGCGGGATCGCCGGGACCGCCGTCGCGCTGCTCGCGGGGCTCGCGTCGCCCCTGCCGTACGCGGCCGCGCTCGCGCTGCTCGCGCTGAGCATCCACTGCGCGAGCCTGCGCCCGGGCGGGCGGGTCGCGCCGCCTCGGCGTCGGCGTCAGCGTTAGCGCTGGTGAGCGATTCGGCGTCGGTGACACGTTCCGGGCCCCGATCCGCTCACCGAAGCCGAATCGCTCACCTAAGCCGGGGCAGCCCAGCCGCTGACCCCCGGAAACCTCCGCCGATCCCCCACCGCGGCCGAATCGCTCACCGCCGGTGGGGCGAACCCACGCCTCGCCCCGGCCTACGGCTCGAGAATCACCTTGCCCGTGGTCGCCCGCGACTCGAGCGCCCGGTGCGCCGCCTCCGCCTCGGCCAGCGGGAACCGCGCGCCGATGCGGAAGTCGAGCCGGCCCGCCCGAAGCGCGTCGAACAGCTCGCCGTAGCGCCAGGCGCGCTCCTCGGGAGTGCGCAGGAAGTGGCCGAGCGACGGCCGCGTGACCGAGAGGGATCCCCCGGCGTTGAGCCGCTGCAGGTCGAAGGGCGGCACCGGCCCGCTCGCCGCGCCGAAGAGCACGAGCTCGCCGCGCACCCGCAGCGCCGAGAGCGAGTCGTCGAAGGTGCGCGCGCCCACGCCGTCGTAGACCACCGCGACGCCCTCGCCATCGGTCGCCTCCCGCGAGCGCTGCGCGAAATCGTCGTAGTCGAAGACCTCGGCGGCGCCCGCGCCCTGACTCAGCTCGCGCTTCTCCGGGGTCGAGACCGTGGTGAGCACCCGCACCCCGCGCGCGACCAGCAGCTGCGTGAGCAGCAGGCCGACGCCGCCCGCACCGGCGTGCACCACCACCGTCTCGCCCTCGCGCGGCTGCGCGGCCGACGTCGCGAGGTAGTGCGCGGTGAGCCCCTGCAGGGGGATGGCCGCGGCCACGTCGGCGGCGATCCCATCGGGCACCCGCACGGCGCGCTCCGCCGAGACCACGAAGCGCTCGGCGTACGTACCCGAGGCCTCCGCGGTCGTGACCACGTCGCCGGCGGCGAAGCCATCGACCCCCGCACCGACCTCGAGCACCAGGCCGGCCGCCTCGCCGCCCGGGGTGAAGGGGTACTCCACCGCGTACTGCCCCGACCGCTGGTAGGTCTCGATGAAGTTCACCCCCACCGCCCGGGTCTGCACGAGCAGCTCTCCCGGCCCCGCCTCCGGGGCGGGCACCTCGGTGAACGCCAGCAGCTCGGGGCCGCCGGCCTGGGCAACGGTGATCGCGCGCATCGTGGTCATGAAAGCAGCCTACGGCGATCGCCCGCTCACCGCCGCCCGCATCACCGGCCGGTCGCGAGCGCGGGCGGCGGCCCGCCGGCGAAGTCCTCGAAGATCAGAATGGTGCGGGTGTTGCGCACCCACGGGATCGACTGGATGTCTTCGAGCACCACGCGCCGCAGGTGACTGTTGTCGGCGGCGCGCACGAGCAGCAGCACGTCGAAGTCTCCGCCCACCAGGGCGATGTGCTCGACCTCGGCGATCTGGCCGAGCCGGGCGCGCACCTCCTGCCACCCGGTCTGGTCGACCAACAGCGTGACGTACGCGGAGGCGTGGGCTCCCGCGAGCACCGGGTCGGTGCGGATCGTGAAGTTCTTGATGACGCCGCTGTCGACGAGTCTGCGGACCCGCGCATGAGCGCCGGCGCGCGAGATGTGCACCGCTTCGGCGAGCGCGGTCATCGACACTCGCGCGTCCTCGGCGAGCACCGCGAGAATGGCGCGGTCGGTGTCGTCCACGTGCATGTCGTCCTCCTTCGGAGACTGGATCGCGATTCGTTACACCCGTCCAGCATTTCGGCGCTTTTGCGATCAAACATACAGATCTCGTGCCGCATCGCGCACAGTCGATCGGATTCGGAGCACAATAGGCGACATATCGACGGACGGATTCAAGGAGGAACCGTGTCCCGATCAGTGAGCGCGCTGCTGCCGCGCGACACCCCCGTGCAGCTGCTCGACGCCGAGGGCGTCGTGCACGCCGACGCCGAGTTCCCGATGCCCGATGTCGAGGAGCTGCTGCGCGGATATGCGGGCCTCGTGAACGGCCGCCGCATCAACGATCAGTGCAACGCGCTCGTGCGCCAGGGCCGACTCGCGGTCTACCCCGCTTCGACGGGACAGGAGGCCTGCCAGGTGGCCGCCGCCCTCTGCCTCGAGCGCGGCGACTGGCTGTTCCCGACGTACCGCGATTCGGTCGCCGTGATCGCGCGCGGCGTCGCCCCCGCCGCGGCGATGGTGCTGCTGCGCGGCGACTGGCACTCGGGCTACGATCCCACCGAGTACGGCATCGCTCCGCAGGCGACCCCGCTCGCCACGCAGCTGCTTCACGCCGTCGGCTTCGCGCACGCCGCCCGCCTGCGCGGCGAAGACACCGTCGTGCTCGCGATGTGCGGCGACGGCGCGACGAGCGAGGGCGACTTCCACGAGGCGATGAACTTCGCCGCCGTCTTCCACCTGCCCGTCGTGTTCTTCGTGCAGAACAACGAGTTCGCCATCTCCGTGCCCCTCTCCCGGCAGACCGCCGCGCCATCGCTCGCGCACAAGGCGATCGGGTACGGGATGCCGGGCGAGCGCGTCGACGGCAACGACGTCGCCGCGCTGCTGGCGGTGCTCGGCGCCGCGGTGGATCGGGCGCGCGCCGGGGGCGGTCCCAGCCTCGTCGAGGCGCACACCTACCGCATGCTCGCGCACACGAACGCCGACGACGACACGCGGTACCGCGACCGGGAGGAAGTGCAGGCGTGGGCCGGTCGCGATCCGCTCGCCCGCGTGCGGACGCATCTGCTCGATGCGGGCGCGCTCACCGAGACCGACGAGGCGGAGCTGGCGGCCGCCGCGGAGGAGATCGCGAGCGAGCTGCGCTACGCGATGAACGCGAACCCGCAGCTCGACCCCGAGGAGCTCTTCGCGCACGTCTACGCCGAGCGCCCGGAGACGCTCGACGCGCAGTGGGGCGTGCTGCGCGACGAGATCGAACGCACGGAGGTCGACTCGTGAGCACGACGATGGCGCGGGGCGGAACCGCGCGGAGCAAAGACGCGGGCGCCGCGGGCGCGGGTGCGGGCGCCACGGGCGCGGGGGCCGCGGGGGCGCAGCGCGCGGGCGCAGTGACCGGGCCCACGGATCAGCGGGAGACGACGCCGACGACCATGTCGATGGCGGCGGCGCTCAACCGGGCGCTCGCCGACTCCCTCGCGGCCGACGACCGGGTCGTGGTCTTCGGCGAGGACGTGGGAGCGCTCGGCGGCGTCTTCCGCATCACCGACGGGCTCACCGAGCGCTTCGGCGAATCGCGCTGCTTCGACACGCCCCTCGCGGAGTCGGGGATCGTGGGCACCGCGGTCGGCATGGCGATGAACGGGATGACGCCCGTCGTCGAGATGCAGTTCGACGCCTTCGCGCTGCCCGCGTTCGAGCAGGTGGTGAGCCACGTCGCGAAGCTCGGCAATCGCACCCGCGGCGATCTGCGCATGCCGCTCGTGATCCGCATCCCGTACGGCGGCGGCATCGGCGGCGTCGAGCACCACTGCGACTCCTCGGAGGCGTACTACGCGCACACCCCCGGGCTCACCGTGGTCTCGCCGTCGACGCCGCAGGACGCGTACTCGCTGCTGCGGGCCGCGATCGCCTCCCCCGACCCGGTGATCTTCATGGAGCCGAAGAAGCTCTACTGGTCGACGGGGCCGGTCGACACGAGCATCGAGGCGGAGCTGCGCCGCGCTCGGGTCGTGAGACCGGGATCGGACCTCACACTCATCGGCTACGGCCCGTCCGTGCCGATCGCGCTCGAGGCCGCCGAGGCCGCGGAGGCCGACGGGCGCAGCGTCGAGGTGATCGATGTGCGCACGCTGACGCCGTTCGACGACCGCACGGTGGTGGAGTCGGTGCGCCGCACGGGGCGCGCGATCGTCATCGCCGAGGCGCCGGGGTTCGCGAGCGTCGCCTCCGAGATCCAGGCGCGGGTGTTCGAGCAGTGCTTCGAGTACCTCGAGGCCCCG
Organism: Leucobacter chromiiresistens; assembly: GCF_001477055.1. Taxonomy (GTDB): domain Bacteria; phylum Actinomycetota; class Actinomycetes; order Actinomycetales; family Microbacteriaceae; genus Leucobacter; species Leucobacter chromiiresistens_A. Next base: position 860 of record NZ_LDRK01000114.1, on the reverse strand, counting down.
GTGCGCCGCGTGACCGGCTTCGACACCCCGTTCGCATCGCCGAAGTTCGAGCACTGGTACCTTCCCGACGCCGAGCGCGTGCTCGACGCGATCGAGACGCTGCACTGGGAGGAGTCGCGATGACCACCCGCACCTTCATGCTCCCCGATCTCGGCGAGGGGCTCACCGAGGCCGCACTGGTCAGGTGGATGGTCGCCGTGGGCGACACCGTCGCCATCGATCAGCCCATCGCCGAGGTCGAGACCGCGAAGAGCATCGTCGAGCTGCCCTCCCCCTACGCCGGAGTGGTGGTGCAGCTGCACGGCGCCGAGGGCGAAGCGCTGCAGACGGGCGCTCCCGTGATCGAGGTCGGCGACGATCGCTCCGCCGAGTCGGGGCGACGCCCCGGCCCCGAGAGCGCGCCCGAGTCCGAGCGCTCCGCCGAGTCCGCAGGGTCCGTTGCGCGGAAGCCGGAGGACGAGCACGAGGCCTACCGCACCGAGGAGCGAGCAGGATCGGGCAACGTGCTCATCGGCTACGGCACCGGGCGCGGGCCCGCGAAGGGGCGCCGGCGACGCGCGCGGAGTGGCCCCGGCGCCCCGCCCGCCGCGGGGGCGGTCGCACCGTCGGCCCTCGCCGATGCCGGCGCCCGGCGCACCGTCGCCGTGCGCTCCCCCATCGTGCGGCGCCTCGCCCGCGACCTCGGCGTCGACCCCCGCCGCGTGCAGCCGAGCGGTGCCGACGGGGCCGTCACCCGCGCAGACGTGCTGCGCGCCGCGGCATCGTGCCCGGCGCTCGGCCGGGTGTCGTGCCCGGCGGGAGCCGCAGCATCGGGCCCGGCGGGAACGGCACCGCCCGCGGCGCGCAGCACGTCTGCGCGG
>NZ_LDRK01000113.1 GCF_001477055.1 Leucobacter chromiiresistens | reverse complement strand
CGGGACAGTGGAGTCGGGGCTTGGGCGCGCCGGTGCACGCGGTGGGGTGGGGGGGGGCCACGGAGCGGGCGTCGGTCTCTGAGGCTGTGCGGGTGGGGGCGGGCCGAGCGCCTGCGCGCTCGCCGGGCCCCTGCTCGCTCGCCGAGCGCCTGCTCGCTCGCCGAGCACCTGCTCGCTCGCCGGGCGCCTGCCAATCCGACGCGCGCGGCCGAGGGTCTCGGCGGCTCGGCAGGGCTTCGGCGCCGGGCGCGCCGTTCGGGCGCGCCGTTCGAGCGTGCCGTTCGAGCGGAGGAGCGGAGGAGCGGGGGAGCGGGGGGTCAGAGCGGCAGCGGCGCGCCCGCCTGCTGCGCGTACAGCGCGATCGCGCGGCGCGCGTCGGCGACGGTGATGCTGCCGCCTCCCGTGATGTGGAGCCCGTAAGCGTCCTCGAGCGCGACGAGGTTCATGGCGATGTCGTCGAGGGGCCCGGTGAGCGAGAAGTCGCCCGCGGCGACCCCCTCGGCGAGTATGCCCCGGAAGAGGTCGAGCTGCTCGCGGTAGAGCCGCTGCACGAGCTCGTCGTGGAGGGGCGACTTGCCCCCGAGCACGTCGAATTCGTACAGCAGGCTCATGAGCGCGTCGTCGGGCCCGGTCGGCAGCCCGGCGGTGATGGCGACCGCGAGCTTCGCCGGAGCCCCGACCTCGCGGGCGACCAGTTCGGCGCGCTCGGCGCCGACGCGCTCCATGCCCGCGGCGTGCGCCTCGACGAGGATCGCGTCGAGGTCGTCGTAGTAGTAGAGCAGGGCGCCCCGGGTGACGCCCGCCTGGTTGGCCACGTCGGTGAGCGAGAGGCTGCGGAGGCCGTGCTGCGCGGCGGCGGCGAGCGCGGCGTCGACGACCTCCTTGCGTCGCTGCTGCTGGGTGCTCGGGCGGGCCATGCCTGCCAGTATGCCAGCCGAGCCGGTCGCCCCGAGCGACCGGGGTCGATTGCGGAGGGTGTCGTGCCCGCGCAACCCGTCGACACTCTCCGCAAGTGACCCCGCTCGCACCCGGGCGCAGAGAGGGCGGGGCGGAAAAATGGTCGCCGCGCGTTATTTGACATTCGCGTAAATTAATTTACTGTTGAGTAAAAGAACTCGGCGGATCGCCGTCGAGCCGAACGCGTAGGAGCTGACATGGCCGTCGACACCCTCTTCACCGGAGGCCGCATCCGAACCTTCGACCCCGCCCAGCCGTGGGCGGAGGCGCTCGGCGTCACCGATGGACGCATCTCCTACGTCGGGCCCGCCGCCGACGCCCCGGCCGCACGCCGCACAGTGCAGCTCGAGGGCCGCCTCCTCACCCCGGGCGTCGCCGACACGCACAACCACCTCCTGCTCGGCTTCGACGACCTCGCGGTCAGCCTCGACCAGGTGCAGAGCCTCGACGTGGTGCGCGCCCGCATCGCCGAGTTCGCCGAGACCCACCCCCAGCTCGACTGGATCTGCGCCGAGAACGCCCTGTACTCGGTCGTCGAGGGCCGCCGCCCCCGTGCCGACGACCTCGTCGGCGTCACCGACCGGCCGGTCTTCATCACCACCTACGACCAGCACTCCGTCTGGCTGAACCGCCCCGCACTCGCGAAGCTCGGCATCCTGGGCGGCGGCGACATCGCCTGGGGCAACCCCGAGATCGACGCCGCGACGGGGGAGCCGACCGGTTGGGTCACCGACTTCTACACGAGTGCCATGACCATCGCCGGCCTCGCCGAGCTGCAGCGCGACATCCCCATGTACTCACCCGATCGGCGCTACCGCAAGATCACGAACAGTCTGGAGATGGCCGCGCGATCCGGCATCACGTCCGTCGTCGAACCGCAGGTGCCCCTCGCCGAACTCGACCTGTTCGCACGCGCCGAGCGCGAGGGCCGGCTCACCAGCCGAACGACCGCCGCGATCTACCACCCGGTCGGCGCCGACGGAGACTTCCGGGCGCGCATCACCGATGCCATCCGCGAGACGCCGCAGCACGAGCGCTTCACGCTCGGCCCGGTGAAGCTCTACGCCGACGACGTGATCGAACCGCACACCGCCGCCATGCTCGAGGACTACGCGAACCGCCCGGGGCACCGCGGCCGCCCGAGCCTCGAACCGACGGAGTTCACGAAGCTCTTCATCGAGCTCGACCGCCTCGGCTACCAGGTGCACACGCACGCGACCGGCGACTGGGGCATCCGGCTGACGCTCGACTCGATCGAGGCGGCCCAGCGGGCGAACGCGCGATCGGGCGCGACCCGGGACACCCGGCACGGCATCGTGCACGTCGAGTGCCTGGCCCCCGAGGATCTGCCGCGCTTCGCCGAGCTCGGCGTCGTCGCCGCCATGCAGCCGCGGCACGCGTCGCCCGACCTGGTGGCGGGCACATGGATGGAGAACGTCGGCGAGGCCCGGTGGGATCGGGCGTGGCGCTTCAAGTCGATGATCGAATCCGGCGCGCGCGTCACGTTCTCGAGCGACTGGCAGGTCGGCGAGATGGATCCGCTCATCGGGCTGTACAGCGCCATGACGCGCGCCCGCCTCGACGGCGGCGACGCCTGGACCGTCGAGGAGCGACTCGACCTCGATCGTGCGCTGCGGGCCTACACGCTGGGCGGCGCGGAGGCCTTCCACCGCGAGCACGAGGTGGGCGCCCTGCGGGTCGGCGCACTCGCCGACGTCGTCGTCTGGTCGGGCGACCTGTACGCCATGGAGCCGGCGGAGCTGCTCGAGCAGCGCGCGGACCTCACCGTGGTCGGCGGCTCGCCGATCCACGACGTCCGGGGCGAGCTCGGCGGCGTCGCAGCGGCCGCGCACGGGCAGGATCCGGCCGGCGCCGGTCAGTCCTGCGCCGAACCCGCCGCGCCCGCCGCGCACGCGCACGGCCACGCCCACACGCACTGACCCGGAGCACCGGTCCGCACCGAACCGAACCGCACC